>NZ_JASJEB010000140.1 GCF_030064895.1 Crocosphaera sp.
GCCATGATTAACTAAATTAACAGGAGATAAATAAGCAGTATTATTCTGTTCAATACTAGACCTAACTGCTACTGTTTCAGTTGCGTTAACAGGAGCGAAAAAACCACCTAAAACGAGAGAAGATAAACCAGCGATAACTAAACTTTTCATGATTAAGAACTCCGTTGCTTTGTTTCGTTATTATTAGTATGGGAGCCTTCCCTGAAAAGCATATTATTAAATTCTGAGTTAAGAATAAGAGTTCATGAAGTTATCTGAGAATATTTTAACAACAAGAAAAATCCTACTATTTAAAATCTGCAAAAAATAGTAGGAATAAAAATTAGAGAAATATTATAGCAGTTCTCTTACTTGTGAGATCGAGAAGTTTTTAGTCTTAGGGAATAGGGAACTGGTAACAGGGAGCAGAAAGTAAAATCAAGATATACTTCATGAGTCTGAGAAAGGCTATAATCTATCACAGTGATGAGGAAATTAATTTTCAAATTAATCATTATCTACTCTAGATAATTCAAATTCAACATTAGATAAATAATTTGAGTTATTAAGAGTTTCAGAAGATAAACGCCCTGCTTCAATGGCAGCTTCAACTAAGGATTCAGCATTAACTTTACCAGATTTAATGCCTAAACTAAAGCGAACATAACCTGGGATTCCTTGCTCACTAAAAGTTCCACCTCTGCCATGATTAACTAAATTAACAGGAGATAAATAAGCAGTATTATTCTGTTCAATACTAGACCTAACTGCTACTGTTTCAGTTGCGTTAACAGGAGCGAAAAAACCACCTAAAACGAGGGAAGATAAACCAGCGACAACTAAACCTTTCATAATTAATAACTCCGTTGCTCTGTTTCGTTATTATTAGTATGGGAGTCTTCCCTGAAAAGTAAATGATTAAATTCTGAGTTAAGAATAAGAGTTTATTAAGTTATCTGAGAATTTTTTCAGAATAATAAATCATCGAGGAGTATCAAAACTGTTAACCTATGCAAAAAGAGCCATTAATCGAACTCAGAGGGGTTTCCAAAGCATTTGGCGACAACCCCATTTTAGATGAAATCGACTTAACTATCTATCGAGGAGAAGCCTTAGTTATTATTGGTCCTTCAGGTACCGGAAAATCCACAATTCTACGCCTAATTGCGGGATTATTACCCCTAGATGCCGGAGAAATTTATATCAAAGGCAAACGCAGAAAAGGCATTATCGAAGACGGCCATCAACCCATGCGTATCGCCCTGGTTTTCCAACAAGCAGCCTTATTTGACTCCCTCACAGTGGACGAAAATGTAGGCTTTTTTCTCTACGAACATTCTAAACTGCCCCGTAAACGTATTCGAGAATTAGTCGAAACGAAACTGGCCATGGTGGGTTTGCAGGGAATGAGCGATCGCTACCCGTCCCAACTTTCAGGAGGGATGAGAAAACGAGTCAGTTTTGCTCGGGCCTTGATTGCCAACCCAGATAACCCTCTAGACGACCCCGAAATCGTCCTCTACGACGAACCAACCGCCGGTCTTGACCCCATATCGTCAACTGTGATAGAAGACCTTGTGAGAAGGTTACAGAAAGCCCAGGGAGGCTGTGATACCTACGTAATGGTGTCCCACCAGGATAGTACCATTCGGCGCACCGCCGATCGCGTAATTTTCCTCTATGGGGGCAAAATTCAATGGGAAGGCAAAGTTCATGAAATCGACGATACACCGAACCCCATCGTTAGACAGTTTTTTACTGCCAGTGTTAAAGGCCCCATTCGAGTCATTGACTGAAACAACAAAATCAAAATTCTCCCCACATCTCCCACTCTCCCCGTCTCCCCGTCTCCCCATCTCCCCATCTCCCCATCTCCCCATCTCCCCGTCTCCCCGTCTCCCACTCTCCCCAGTCTCACTTAAGAAAAATTTTTGATACACTCAATTGAGAAAGGTTGTGAGGCGAGACTATGTTAAGAATGCGAACCCTTCAAGAAGGTTCTATAGGAATCTTTGCCCTCGTTGGTTTAATCATCTTCGGAGGTATAGTGGTTTGGTTACGAGGGGGTATTATCGGTCAGCAAACCTACCAATTTTTTGCCGACTTTGAGAATGTTAATGGGCTGCAAATTGGCGCTCCTGTACGTTATCGGGGGGTTGCTGTGGGCAAAATTTTAGGGTTACAACCCAGTAGTAATGGAGTAACCGTGGCCGTAGAAATTTCTTCAAATGAATTACGAATACCCAAAGACTCAAAAGTTCAGATTAACCGTTCCGGTTTAATAGGAGAAGCTTCCGTCGATATTACCCCATCTAGGGAGTTATCTGAAGACGCTTTAGCTATTGACCCCGCAAGCAAAGATTGTGCCAAAGCAGAGGAAATTCTCTGTAATAATGATGAGGGTATCAAAGGAGAAAGGGGATCACAGTTGATTGAGGCCTTAACCCGTTTGAGTAATACTTATAGTAATCCTGAGTTTGTGGGTAATCTCAACGCAGCAGCTAGAAATGTGGCTAAAGCAGGGGATAAAATCGCTACCTTATCCCAAGAGGTAACTGAGTTATCTAAGGCTGCAAGGGGCGAAATTGGTGGGGTGAGCGACTTAATCATTAGTGCAGATCAAGCTGCGAAAGATGCCTCACAGTTAATGCTCAATGTTAATACAGTCTTGAGCGAAAATCGCACCGATATCAATCGAACTGTTAGTAGTGCTGCTAATTTAATTAGTAATTTGGATGGGTTGGTCTCAGAAAATAGAGGCAATATTGTTAGTACCTTGAACAGCATCGAAAACACCAGCGATCAAGTGCGTTTATTGGCCATAAATTTTAATACAACTGTTGATCGAGTAAATGAAGGGATCGATGAAATTGATATGGCAAAATTAGCTAATGATCTCGAGGTTTTAATGGCTAATGCAGCCCAAACTGCACAAAATTTACAAAATTTATCCCAATCTCTCAATGATCCTGAAGTATTAGTGACGGTTCAAAAAACCTTAGATTCTGCCCGTGTTACTTTTGAAAATACCCAAAAAATTACCTCTGATGTGGAAGAGTTAACAGGAGATCCCACCTTTAGACAAAATATTCGTAAATTAATCGATGGGTTGAGTAATTTAGTTGCTTATACGGAACAATTAGAACAACAGGTTTATGTAGGACAAGTAATTGAATCTGTTACTGATCAAGTTGAATATACCTTACTACCACAACAAAATTTAAAGCCATTTTCTCCTGAGCAAAAAGCCCCTGCTAGATTACCAAAACGCCTATCACCTATCAAGAAACCTATGTCTAAAACAGAAACTAATGTAACTCCGACTCCAGTTGAAAAAGATGAGGATGCACAAGAGTCATCAAGATAATATAACTGATGATTATCAAGCACTCTATCAATATTTGCTTAGAAAAGATTAGTGTAATGACGATCTTGCTACCCGTGAACTCATGTTAAAAATTCCTCAAGTTCAAGGACGCAAACATTTATTATTAACTAACGCTAATTTATAAAAATTTCCTTGTCATACTTTAGTAATAATAGATAGCATTTTTTCGAGTTCAAGTCAATCCGATTTACTATTTTTTCGTGCATCTTTTAACCGTTTTAATTTTTGTTTCAGGTTTTTAAAAGAGTCAGTTTGCACAATTTCAGCTACCTGTTTTGCTTGCTTACTTCTATCAATTTCAATCTTCAATTCCTGGACTTGTTGGCGGAGTTTAGTTTCCCTAATCTGCACCTGTTTGGCCATATTTTGAAATACCCTTGCTAGTTGCCCTAATTCGTCTTCTCGTGCCGCAACTCCATCAAGACTATTAATAGTAAAAGACTCACTTTCCACAGCAGCAGCAGCTTCTGTAATTAATTTAACCTGCTCTAAATACTTCAACATGATTTGATTTTTTTCGTAGATTTCGTTTTCTAAATCTGTTGAGTGTTCTGTAATCGTATCGAGCATAATTTCTAGGTCTTCTTGCTCGTCTTTTAACTCTTCAATTTCTTTTTGAAGGGCGTTATTTTGCTCAATTAACTCGTCTTGTGATAGTTGTTTATCAATCATAATATTTATTCAAATTCTAGCTTTAAAGATGGCATTAATCGCTGTAAATTTTTTAATGATTTTCCCTGCCAAGGAATATCATCAGACCATTTTACCCTAATTGAAATATTTTTTTTCTTGCGAACACTAATCACAAATTTTGATAACATACTAATACCCGAACTATTGAGGAATTTCAATGTTTTTAAATCTAGGGTAATGATTTCAGGCTCCATGTCTACTACTTGATTTAGTAATTTAACAATGGGTGCATATTCTTCACTCCCACCTAATCTTAATGAACCTTGAAAATTGATTGTAATGGTTTCATTATCATAAATAACGGAATAGTTTTCGCCTTTAACTTCCATAATTTAATTAACTCCTTAATTAAGGTAAACTTGAATTATTGATGAGCAAAAAATCATACATTTAATCTTACCATAGTATTAACGGTCAAGACACTCTTATTTTCAGTATTAGTCTCAATTTTCCAGCCTAGTTTAGCTCCATAATCGCAACAAATTGTAATCAGTCCTAACCCTGATATATTGCTATCTTCTTCCTCTGCTAATTTTTCAATTTGTGTCATATATAAATCTGTAGGATCATGGGTAACGAGATCATTTATAATAGTTTCAAATTTTGGCCAATACTTAGATGAAATACAATTTTTTGAAAGTAAAAGTACGTTCTCATTTAATAAATGAATTCTAAACTGAATGGTACTATCAATGCTTTCATCATGAAACTTCATGGCATTTTCTAAGAGTTCATTAGCGATATAACTCACAGCCCCTTTGAGTTCTTTTTGCCGTTCAATAGTACTGGGTTCATTTTCGTTAATTGGGAAAAAAGTGGTTAAATAATCCGCTACAAAATCCGCCGATAATCCATTATTGCGCCAGCGTTGTTTTAAAGGAATAGAAGAAGGAGAAAAACTAATCACCAAAAATTGCTCACTGTCTGGTATATTTTCCTGAAAATCTCCATAAATTTCATAATTTTTCATGATTTATTGTTGATAAATTAAGCAATAAGTCTGACCCGTTTGATCAAAGTTGAGGCAATCTCTGATAAAGGCAATACTTCTTTAGCAGCCCCCATTTCGACAGCAGCTTTGGGCATTCCATAAACTACACAACTTTGTTGATTTTGGGCAATAGTATGCCACCCTCGACGGCGTAATTTTTTTAGTCCCATCGCCCCATCTCGTCCCATACCTGTTAGTAAAATAGAAATTCCTTTTCGACTCCAATATTGAGCCACACTCTCACAAAATACATCAATGGAGGGACGATAGGGATAATTATAAGGCTCCTTAGTGTATGTTAGCGTTAAATTGGAGCGTAGGACTAAGTGATCGTTGGTTCCTGCTAACAAAACTTTCCTTGCGTCCAGAGTATTCCCTTCAGAAGCTAAGACCACAGGCAAAGGAGTTTGTTCGTTCAACCATTTAGCTAAGCCGGAGGAAAACTGTACATCAACGTGCTGAATAATAACGATACTTCCCTCAAAATTAGAGGGTAATTCCCTTAAAACAGTGGCCAATGCTCTCGGACCCCCAGTTGAAGCCCCTATAATAATCAATGGGGGTAAATGGCGAGGGGGTTGGGATAACCTCTTAATTGTTGACGGATCGTTGTTTGTTCCTGGATAGGTAGAAGACCATTTAGGGGGAACTGTCCCAGTGAAAATGCCGATAGAAGCGATGGTTTTTAACAAAAGATGGTGGAGTTTGTCTGGTTCTGGGATACCCATAATCGGGCTGCTAACCACGTCTAAAGCCCCGTAACCCATTGCTTCAAAGATTTTGCCGGAATTTTTTTTAATATCAGCCGTAACAATCACAATAGCGCAGGGGGACTGTTGCATAATCACCCGAGTTGCTTGCGCCCCATCCATCTCCGGCATAATCATATCCATCAGAATAAGATCAGGGGTATCTCTGGCACAATAGTCAACGGCACTTTTGCCATTATAAGCAACCCAGGCAATGTCATAGCCAGGGACTGAAGTAATAATGCGTCGTAGGATTTCTACGATCATCACTGTATCATTAACAATTGCAATCCTCATCAGGGTGCTGTCAAATCTGTTATTTTTGCTTAATTACCAATAAAGTGATGTCATCATAGACGGTTTGGGTATCAATGTGTTGCTTGACATCATCGATCACGGCGGTTTTGATCTCTTCTGCTGATTGTTCCCAATTTTGACTAACAATTTCACATAAGCGTTCTAAACCATACATTTCTCCGCTGGGATCTTCTGCTTCTGTGATGCCATCAGTATAGAGAACAACTATATCTCCAGCATTTAATAAGATTTCGGTTTCTCCTAAAAAATCGCTAATGTCTTCTTCTAAACCTACGGGAAATCCTAAATCAATGGTATCTACAATCTCAATTTCTCCTCCTTTTCTTACCACAATTAAAGATTCGTGTTGACCACTCAAACGCAGACAATTATCTTCATAATCTAACAAAGATAGGGTCAAATTTTTATCTGAGTTAATCCGTTCCACATTATCAAAAATAGTACGATTAATAACAGACAAAAACTTGAGGGGATCTGCTTCATTTTGAGTCATTAAGGTCCGAATTGCCGTTTGTACCATAATCATAACCACACCACTTTCTAGACCGTGACCGGTGACATCTCCAATGCCAATTTTTACCCTACCATTCTGATTTAAAACATCATAATAATCTCCTCCCACATCAGTAGCTGGTTCCATAAAACCGGCAATATCTAACCCTTTAATCTGTTTTAATTCCTCCGTTTTCGGTAAAATCATCTGTTGTAAGCGGCGAGTAATCTCAACTTCTGTGCTCAGACGTAGGTTTTCTTCTTTTAGTTTTTCCTCTGCTTCTTTCCGTTTTAAAAGGTTATCATAAGCAGCAGAATGATAACGAATACGGGCAATTAATTCTACTTTATCTGGTAGTTTAACTAAATAATCATTAGCCCCTAATTTAAACGCTTCAGCTTTAACCAGAGGTTCTTCTTTACTGGAAAGAACAATTAAAGGAATATCATGGGTTGGTGCATCTTTTGCCCGTAAAAACCTCACTAACATTAATCCTTCCACATCCGGCATGACCAAATCCTGCAAAATTACTGTTGGTTGCACTTCTTTGGCTATTTTTAGGGTTTCTGTGGGGTTATGGGAATAATGAAAGACAATATCACTTTCTGTGGCTAACATACGGCGAATGGCTTCGCCAATGGTGGGTTGATCGTCAATTAAAAGAACAACAATAGGAGAGTCGGTCATTATAGGGGGTGATAAGCAGCATCGAGTTAAGATGTTAGGGTATTAACCACCGTTTACCCTTACCTGGGTTAAGAAGATCCACTGTTCAACAAAGGTTGTTACGATCAAATCCTGTGTCTAGAATAACCCAAGATCGCCATCCTATCTTTAAACAAATTTGATTATAGCATACTTAAATGGTTTTGATTTACTAATTTTAGCCTAAGATAAACTTTAGCCATTTGAATTTACCTTTATAGGGTGGAAAACGTAGATTTGTTTCTAGCCAAAAGGAACGTTTTAATACGCTTTTATAGTGGGAAAATGTATCGAAGCTATATTTACCATGATAGCAACCAATCCCACTTTTTCCTATACCACCAAAGGGTAGGGTTAACACTGCATATTGCATCAATGTATCGTTAATACTCACTCCTCCTGATCTTGTATTTCTGATTACTATTTTCTCTTGATTTTTATCGTTAGAAAATAAATAAATGGCTAAGGGTTTAGGTCTTTTATTGATAAAGTTTAAGGCTTCTTCCAATTCATCATAGTCTAAAATGGGTAAAATTGGTCCAAATATCTCGTCTTCCATAATGGGAAAGTCGGGAGAAATATTATCAATTATTGTCGGTGAAATATAATTTTCTTCTGGGATTATTTTCCCACCAATAATAATTTTTCCTGATGTTAATAAACTCGATAATCTTTTAAAATGATATTCATTAATAATTCTGCCATAGTCTGTACTTTTACTAGGGTCTTTTCCATAAAATTCTTTTATTGTTTGACTAATAGCTTCTATTAGTTGGGGTTTAATTGAGCGATTAACTAATAAATAGTCTGGGGCAATACAACTTTGTCCAGCGTTCAAAAATTTTCCCCAAACAATACGTTTTGCTGTTTCTTGAATATTGATATTTTTATCAACAATACAAGGACTTTTTCCACCTAATTCTAATGTGACTGGGGTTAACTGTTTAGCAGCAGCTTCCATAACTATTTTTCCAATAGAAGGACTACCGGTGAAAAAAATATGATCCCATTTTTCTTTTAATAATTTTTCGCTGGTTTCTTTTCCTCCTTGAATAACTTTAAGATATCTGTTGTCGAAATTATTGTTAATGATTTTCTCAAGAATATTTGAAGTATTAGGGCTTAATTCTGATGGTTTAATAATAGCACAGTTTCCAGCAGCGATCGCACCAATTAAGGGCATAATAGCTAGGGAAATAGGATAATTCCAAGGACTAATAATAAGCACAACTCCTTTGGGTTGTGGTTGAATAAATGCTCTCGCAGGAAATTGTTCTATAGCAGTGAAAACATAACGAGATTTGCTCCATTTTCTAAGATTGTTGAGCATATTATTAATCTCTTTTTTTATGAGACTAATTTCTGATAAATAACTTTCAAAGTTACATTTTCCTAAGTCTTTATATAAAGCTTCTGATATCTGAGATTCATTATTAATAATTAACTTTTTTAGATGTCTGAGTTGTTGCTTGCGAAAGTCAAGACTTTGTGTTTCTCCTAATAAGAAAAAATCATTTTGTTGCTTAATGACTGTTTCTATACTATCTAGTTGTAGCATTTTATATCTCCAAAAATTAAGGGTTTATCAAATAATGTATTACTATCTATCATAGCTTAATTATTTATCGTCAATTCAATTATTTTATCTAATAATTGATATCCTTCTTCTACTGTATCAATACGAGATACTTTATCTCTTAATTCTGATGCACCAGGAAACCCATTACAATACCAACTTAAATGTTTTCTAGCTTGATATAGCAATAGACAGGCTAGTTAGGACACATAAATTATATTTTAAGGGAACAGGGAACAGGGAACAGGGAACAGAAAAATGTCCTAATAGCTTTGGCGACTGCTATAAATACCTCGTTTACCCTTATATTCCCATAACCCTTTTAAATGTTCTTTAGCGCATTCTATTTTTTCTCTAAAAGTAGGTTTAGTCTGTTTAATTCCTGTGCTAAAAAAGTGGTCAATTTCTCCAACTAAAAAAGGATAACCAAGGGTTCCACGAGAACACATAACGCCATCTGCACCCGTTATTTCTAAACAGTTAATAGCAGCTTCAACAGAAAAGATATCACCATTAGCTATAACAGGAATAGTCAAAATTTCTTTGACTTTTTTAATCCATTCCCATCTAGCATTTCCCTGATATCCTTGGGCGCGAGTTCTACCATGAAGGGTTAACATGGATGCTCCTGAATCTTGCATTTTTTGAGCAAATTCTAAGATATTAATTTCGTTATTATCCCATCCTATTCTCGTTTTTACAGTAACAGGAATATCCACAGCATTAACTACTTCTTTAACTATTTTTTTAGCTATTTCTGGCTGTCTTAATAAAGAAGAACCACCGCCTTTTTTAGTAATTTTATTCACAGGACAACCCATGTTAATATCGATAGTTATCGCCCCTTCTTCTACTGCTTTTTGTGCTGCTTCTGCCATAAAATCAGGACGACAATCAAATAATTGAATGCTAATAGGTTGTTCATTTTTATCAATTTCCATCAGTCTAGGTAGTTGTTTTAAATGATGAATTTCTGTGGCACTTACCATCTCAGTATACATCATAGAATTGGGTGAATAACGCCTCACTAAACGACGAAAAACTAAGTCAGTAACGCCAGATAAAGGAGATTGTAAGACCCTACTTTTAACTTCTACTGAACCAATTTTTAAGGGTTGGGATAATTTTTCTTGTAGATGAGATGAAATAGATAACATGGATTTATTTTGATTCGTTTGATAGATAATTGTTCTGGTTTTGTGATTTATTTAATGACAGTAAATTTGTCCAGGTTAAAGTAAGTTGAATCATCTGTAAATAAGTTTGTAAGTCTAATTGTCCACTTTTTAACATCTCTTTATATTGCTGGTGAGTATATTCTAATTGTTCTTCTTGTTCCTCTTCTAAAATTAAACCTTCTGGCAGTTTTTGGCTGTATTCATCCATTAGTTTTAATATATGATTATGGGATAATTCTTTCTGTTTTTCTTGCCATTGTTTGCATTGTTCAGAAAATATTTGTGTCATTTTTTCAATTTGCTCATAAACTTCTGGAGAAACTTTTCCATCGATTAACATTAAGCGATATTTTTGCCGTAAAGCTTCAATTTCCTCTGTTGCTTTCTGAGGATTATTATCCAATAATTGTCTTAATTCATGAATAGTTTGTAGGTTAGCTTTGAGGAGATTAGTTTGTTTTCGTTTGCCCCACCAACGAATTAAAAAGCCAAGACTACTGGTACTTATTAACATAATAAAAGCAGCTTGTAAAGGCTTATTTTCTTGTAAGTAACGTTGCCAAGCAACTCTAGGATCGCCATTATTAAAGACTTGTTGCGCCCCAGGATGAATATAAATTAACCCTTCACTTAACAGTGAAGCATCTTGTTGGGAAGCTAATTGAGGATAAAAAGGAGAGTATTGACGAAAGTTAGAAATTATCGCCCATGTTAATAAAGAAACTTTCCTTTTGTTGACATCAGGACGAGTAATTAATGCTCCAGGAGTTGAGATAGTTAGTAAGTCTTGATTGGGTAATTCTGGTAAAGGTTTATAAGTCCCTTGAGGTATAACTTTTCCTTTATAAGATTCGGGAAATTGAATTGTCAAATAATTAATTAAACTCGTATCTACGGGAATTAAATTAAGTTGAGGTGACTCTTTTAATTCTTGTTTAAATCTATCACTGGTAGCTAATGGTCCCACATAAATAAAGGCATCAACTTCATTGTTAATAAGTTTTTTAAGTCTATCTTCATTAGATTTTATTTCTATTACTTTTATATCACTAGCTTCAAAAATTCGCTTAGAAGTGAAATAGATTCCGCTACCTTCTGCACCAATAATAACCCGTTTTCCTTGTAAATCTGGTAAAGTTTTAATTTCAGAATCAGCTTTAGTAACTATGTGTAAATATTCTTGAGTTAACACTAATAAAGTATTGACTTTGCCCTCTTTCATAGCATCACTTGCTACATCCAATTGCACAATAGCAAAATCTACTTCTTTGTCCAATAAACGTTGTAAATTTTGCTGGGAACCTTGAGAATTATAATTGTCAGTGACATCAATTTGTTCTATGGTATCTGCTGATAATTTAATCTGAGAACTAATACTTTGATAACCACTTCCTGGTGAACCACTAGAAATTGATAATGTTGTTTTTGGTGTGGTACAACTTCCTAATAAGATAGGTATAATTAATATTAAACCACGGGTAAAATTGGGTTTTATCATGTTAATTTTCTAATGATAAATCATAAATTTGACGACGGGAAAAACTGGTAGCTTTGGCTAACTGACGACTGGCTTGCGATCGCGTCATTCCTTGGTTTAATAATTGTTGTAATTCATCTTTTAATTCCTCAATAGTTAACTCCAAACAATCATTTTGAGAACACCCTGCTATAATCAGGGTAAATTCTCCTTTAATCCGTTGAGAATTCTGGTAATATAAGATAGCATTTTCTAAGGTTCCTCGCCAGAATTCTTCATAACGTTTGGTTAATTCTCTTGCCACTGTAATCTGATGATCTTCCCCAAACACTTCTTTAAAATCTCTTAAGGTTTTCAGTAAACGATGGGGGGCTTCATAGATAATAATAGTACGAGTTTCTGTCATTAATTGATTGAAGTAATCCTTTCTATCTTTTCCTTTTAAGGGTAAAAAACCCTCAAAAATAAAGCGTTCTGTGGGCAACCCAGACACAGAAAGGGCAGTAATAGCAGCAGTAGGGCCGGGAATAGGAATAACAGGAATCTTTGCTATAATACAAGTATAAATTAAATCATATCCAGGATCAGAAATTCCTGGCATTCCAGCATCCGTCACTAAGGCAATGGATTGTCCTTCTTCAAGATAGTTTAACAATTCAGTCTGGCGAGCCGTGCGATTATGATGGTGGTAACTAATCTGAGGCGTAGTAATCTCAAAATGATGCAAAAGTTTAGCAGTATGACGGGTATCTTCTGCGGCGATAAGATTAACTGATTTTAAAATTCGGATCGCCCGAAAGGTAATATCTTCTAAATTTCCGATGGGTGTTCCTACAATGTAAAGTGTTCCCTGCTGTAAACTTTCGTTGTTCATTATATTAGTCATGAATGGATTATTTGTCGGTTTAACAACTCTCGATATCATTTATCTTGCTGATCATTTTCCCCATTCTAATGAAAAAATTGTTGCTCTTGATCAAACTATTGCGGCAGGTGGTCCAGCTACCAATGCAGCCATTACCTTTCAACATTTGGGTCATCAAGCTACTCTTTTAAGTATGATTGGAAACCACCCCATTAGTCAACTGATTTTTGCAGAATTAGAAGATTGTTCCTTGAGTGTTTTTGATCTTTCCCCTTCTCATGAAAAACCGCCTCCAGCTTCTTCAATTATTGTTAATAAATTGACGGGAGAACGGGCTGTTATCTCTATTAATGCTACAAAATCTCAGGCTAAAGCAGATAAGTTATCCTTAGAACTTTTACAGGATTTTGATATCATTTTAATCGATGGACATCAGATGGCAGTGAGTAAAATTATTGCCCAAACAGCACATTTTAGAAACATTCCTCTTGTGATTGATGGAGGAAGTTGGAAACCAGGCTTTGAAGAAATTTTGCCCTATGTAAAATATGCTATTTGTTCCGCTAATTTTCATCCACCTAACTGTTATGATAGTGACGATGTTTTTAAGTATTTACAACAAGTTGGTATCCCTAATATTGCCATTACTAATGGAGAAAATCCTATTAAATATTGGACAGAAGGTGAGTTTAGTAGTATCGAAGTTTCTGCCATTAAAGCAATGGATACTTTGGGTGCAGGGGATGTTTTTCATGGCGCGTTTTGTCACTTTATTTTAAACCACAATTTTATTGATTCTTTATCAAAAGCATCAGAAGTTGCTGCCTTTGCTTGCCAATCATTTGGAACTCGAAAATGGATGGAAAATTTAACAGTTAATTCACACCAAAGGGAGTATCCCATGTTTGTAGAAAAATCATTCTTCTAGTTTGAAAGGGGGACGGGGAGTAAATTTATCCAACTTGCTGTCGGTAAGGGTTCTCCCGTTATACGAACGTTAACGGGAGGGGAATTACCGACCAAAAAATAAACCGACCGTAGGGAGTCCTTTTAAACAGGAGATTGTTGTTTTTGAACATATTGTTTAAGTTGTTCAATTGTTACGCCACCGCAAGTAGCAATAAAATAAGAACCAGTCCAGAATACAGGTTTTTGTCCATAAAATTGAGTTAAATG
>NZ_JASJEB010000048.1 GCF_030064895.1 Crocosphaera sp.
ATAAACGCATCAATAAATATTAGAAATGAAGCCTTACGGATATTGTCGTTAGGGACTAGCGATACTGCTAATGGAGGGAATGTAAGACGGCTAGGAGGTAAGATTTCTTGCCTTCTAGACGCAACTCCCAATGAAGTTAGAAGCCCCAACTATATTGCTTGCAATTAGTTGGGGTAGTTCACTAGTAGAAAGAGAAAGGATTGGTAGTAGTGTGAGGAGAGCAGATCAAACAACCAATCCTTAAATCTATTCAAGCACTTCTACTTGCTCCCAGGCCACAGTAGAAGTCTGACTGATGGGTAATGAAACTGATTCAACCGAGGGACAATAACCCAACCATTGTCGAGACAGTTGGGAGAAAGTGGCAGAGCAACCACTAACAGCAAAGCGAGTGGGCAAAGCAGGAGAAGTTTTGCTCAGTCCCATCAACTCTAATTCTTTTTTAGCTGCCTGTACCACATAACTAGCCGGATCAACCAATTTTACCGTGGTTGGGATAATAGTTTTAATGACAGCCTCTAAATGGCGGTAATGGGTACAACCATAAACCAGAGTATCAATATCATGGGCCAATAAAGGGGTAAGATATTCTTGGGCAACTTCTTTAGTATGGACATCCCAGAGGCAATTTTTTTCAATCAGAGGAACAAAGCGAGGACATCCCACTTGCCAGACTTTAGCATCAGGATTAATTTCTTGAATCGCTTGACGGTATGCCTGACTTTTAGCCGTTGCTGGTGTAGAAATCACCCCGATGCGTTGACCTTGTTTAACCGCCGCCTTAGCCCCAGGTAAAATAACCCCTAAAATAGGAACGTCAAACTCTTCACGAACAGCCTCCAGGGCTAAAGCAGAACTGGTATTACAAGCCATGATGACCATTTTTACCCTTTTTTGCGTCATCCAGACCAAAATTTCTCGAACAAACTGTAGGATTTCCTTAGCAGAGCGATCGCCGTAGGGAAGTCGTGCCGTATCAGCAAAATATAGGATGGATTCTTGGGGCAACTGTCGGTGAAGTTCCCGTAAAACAGTCAATCCTCCCACACCACTATCAAACACACCAATAGGACTGTTTTGAATCTCTCTCATGTCGTGATTAAGTCAATAAAGAAAAAGTTAACAATTGAAACACGGATATTTAGGTGAGTAACTATATTGTAGAGACAGAAACCGATTTAGAGTCTTTTTTGCCGAATATAATCCAAGATTCCCAAAGCGATCGCCCTGGCCATTTGACTGCGATAAGCCGGATCACGCAGTCTAGCATTATCCACAGTCCCCGTCACAAAACCCACCTCCACCAGCGCAGAGGGCATTCTTGAGGTTCTTAGAACATAGAAACGGGCCCGTTTGACCCCCCGATCCCTAGCTACTGTAACGTTTCGTAAAATACTGCGATGGATGGCATCGGCCAACTGTCTGTTGCCAGCATAAAAAGTTTCCATACCACTCACATTAGACCGGCCACCCCCCACTGCATTAGCGTGGATACTGACAAAAATATTAGCCCGCGCCCGGTTAGCCATCGCAGTACGGCCTTGAAGACTAACAAAATAATCAGCATTGCGAGTCATCATCACCTCAACCCCTTGCTGCTTGAGAAGCTGACTCACTTCTAGGGAAATGGGCAGAATCACATCTACTTCCCTCAGTCCCCCTAACCCAACAGCCCCTGGATCTTTTCCCCCGTGGCCAGGGTCGATAACCACCAGTACCCTGCCCCTAGGAGTTTGGGTTCCAGGTGGCAAGGATGGGTTTTGAGAGGGCGGATTATTCGCAGGAGGAGGAACCGTGATTGGAGTGGGATTTCCCGAGTCTATGGGGTTTCTCGGTGGTGGAGTTGTGGCCCGCAAAGAAATCACTTCCAGAGATAAAGTTTCCTGATTGGGTTGACGTAAACCCCCCAAACGTACCCCCAAAGAAGGTTGTACTTCAACCACTACCGTATCCGTATTAACCTGCCTGACCTTCAACTGAAAAATAGGACTATTGCGCCCTAGTTGGGGTCCTTGCACAGGTTCGGCCAGTTGAGCGTTAGGAATACGAATTTGAAAGACACCAGTACGGCGATCGATGCTTCCCTGACCCCTGATCGGTCCATCGGCCCGAATCAATAGTTGACCGTTGTTATTGATTAACTCAATGGCAGAAATGGTGGGATTTTCATTTTGTACGGGGTTAACCGTCGTCTCCGGAGAAGGTTCAGGAGGGGTTAAATTTCGTACCTTAGGGATACCTCCTTGGGGTAATAAAACTAGCCCACCCAAACGAGAATAATAAGCTTGCCATCCGGGACTGTCCTTAGACACCCGTAGGGTGAGACGGCCTTGAGAGGGTTCGGGTTGTTCAAACTTAATGTCACTAACCCCATATTCATTGACTGGGAGGGTTCGACCAATTAAGGATTTAGGAAAAGATGTCCCAGGTAAAGTAAATTCAATGGTTTTCGCCTCTCTTTCCTGGCGATCTTCCACCTTAATATCCCGATTTTCCCCTTGTTTATCCAAACGAATGAATAAACCATTACGGGTGACTTCAAAACTATTATTGTCTTGGAAAGAAGACGGGCCAGTATTAAGGGGAAGTTGAGGAGCCGGGGTCGGAGGGTTGGGACGGGGAGGGTTAGGACGGAGGTTGGGACGGGGAGTAGAAGTCCTGATCGGTTGGGGATCGGGTAATTCTACAGTCCACTGAGTCGGAGATAGACCTCGAACCTTAACTTTAGCAGGATCAACAGTATATCCAGGGGCTAATTCAATCACTAAACGGGTCGTTTGGGAATTAAATTGACCCACACGAACACTTCTAATGTTTCCCCCAATGGTTTGATCCACTGTGGAACGGTTGAGGGTGATTCCTGGTAAGTCGAGGACGATGCGAGTCGGGTTAGGGATCAACTGGGCCCGAGGTTGAACCCGTGAATCTGTGGTAAAAATTAGGCGATTTTGATTGTTTTCGTATCGCCAAAAGAGAAGTCTGCCGGCCTGTGCTGGCAGGGCAAATAAAAGCGTGCTGAGGATAGTTAATAGTAGCCAGTGAAATCTCACAATAATTGCTCCTATGGAGAATAACGGTTCTATCACTGATACAGGGTAATAGGAACCGTCTTACTCATCAACTCCATGAGACGAAAAACTGGGGTTAAGGTTTCGAGTTTAGTGCTTAATTGTCAGCAAAGCTTTATTTTTGAACATTTCTTTTTTGAAGACTTGAAAATCAAGTGGTAAAATGGCGAGGCTTAACCTGATTCGTACAGGAGACTTAGTAGATTTATATTTCTAGACAAGAACTTAATTCCATTGTTGTTACTGCCGAACAAATGGCTAACATTGAGGGGAAAATTTTTGAAGCAGGTATGCCAGTAGCAGCTTTAATGGAAAAAGCAGCACTGATGATGTCTCAACGTATTCAACAGCTTTATCCTCTCCATACTGTCTCAAAAATTGGAGTATTAGTCGGCCCGGGTCATAATGGGGGAGATGCTTTAGTTATTGCCAGGGAATTACATCTACAAGGTTATGATGTCTGTGTCTATTGTCCCTTTACCAAACTAAAAGAATTAACCCAAAAACACGCTAACTATGCTCATAGTTTGGGCATTCCTTATCATAAGGATCTCCAATCTTTAAACCATTGTCAATTAATTATTGATGGTTTATTTGGTTTTGGACTCAAGCGATCGCTATCTGGTAATCTCGCAATAGATATAGATCGTCTCAATGAATGGTCTATCCCTGTGGTGAGTGTTGATATTCCTTCAGGGTTACACACCGACACAGGGGAAGTATTAGGAACAGCAGTTAAAGCAACTCATAGTCTCTGCTTAGGTTTGTGGAAACCAGTTTATTTTCAGGATCAAGCTTTAGTTTACACTGGTATTGCCGAAAAAATCGATTTTGGTATTCCCTTAAAAGATGTCTTTTCAATTATTGCGCAACAGATACCCCTACAACTTTTAAACAAAACCCTAGCACTAGGGTTTTTACCCTTACCCCGTCCCCAACTCACCCATAAATATCAACAAGGCCATTTACTACTCATTGCCGGTTCCCATCGCTACGCAGGGGCAAGTATTTTGAGCAGTAATGGGGCTAAAGCAAGCGGTGTGGGGATGTTATCTGTTGCGGTCCCTGAGTCCCTTAAATCTCTACTCATCAGTCATATTCCTGATGGCTTAGTCATTGACTGTCCTGTATCAGAAAAGGGGGTGATTGCCTCATTACCCCCACTTGCAACAGACTTCGCCTCCTATGATATCATTGCCTGTGGTCCAGGGTTAACGCGAGACGCAACGGAGGTAGTCACTAGGGTATTAAATGCAAAATGTCCCCTCGTTTTAGATGCCGATGCACTCAACATTCTCGCGCAACTGGGAACCTTAAACCGTTTATCTAAACGGAAAAATGCAACGGTTTTGACTCCCCATTTAGGGGAGTTTAAACGTCTCTTCCCTGATATTCATAACCCCGAAAAGGATAGAATAACCGCAGCCAAAGAGGCCGCTAGTCAAAGCGGGGCGATTATTTTATTAAAAGGAGCAAGAACCATTATTGCTAACCCTCAAGGCAAAATTTGGATAATTCCTGAAAGTACCCCTGCTTTAGCTAGAGGGGGCAGTGGGGATGTCTTGACTGGTTTGATCGGGGGACTATTAGCCCAAAATAAGACCACCAAACACCCTCTAGAAGCTATGGTGGCAACGGCAGCCTGGTGGCACGCTCAAGCAGCTATTTTAGCAGCCAAAGAGCGCAGCGAGTTAGGAGTTGATGCAGGAACTCTTGCCCAATATCTTCATCTTATCTTCTAGAGAGGAAGCAGGATGAACAACTGCTCACTGTTCACTGACTTCACCCCTCGTCCCCGACAATTAAGGTTTATTTTGTTCTAACATTCCCACACCAGAGTAACTGTTATAGGACAAGTTAGGCTTTCGGGTTTTTTGAATATCCTCTTTGATTTGATCGAGATCGATGTAGCGATCGGCAACATTAATTAAACTATCGCTGGTCATAGAGCGCAAACTAACGACTTCGATGCGGGCTCCGCGATAACTTACCGAGTCCGCAGCATAAGCTAAGTCACCATCTCCACTGACAATAATTGCTGTATCATAAGAACCAACCAAGGCCATCAAGTCCACAGCTATTTCTACGTCTAAATTAGCTTTTTTTGAGCCATCTGGCAATTGTACTAAGTCTTTAGCAATGACACGATAACCATTCCGTCTCATCCACAATAAAAACCCTTGTTGCTTTTCGTTGGTACGATCAACTCCTGTATAGAAAAAGGCTCGTAACAGGCGAGATCCTTCCGTTAAACGATAAAGTAGCTTAGTATAATCAATTTCTATGCCCAGTTGTAATGCAGCGTAGAAGAGATTAGAACCATCGATAAAAATGGCCACCCTACCCCTATTTTCTAAAACTTGTTCTGGGGAGAAAATCGAATCATCATCAAAATCATCATACATTGTTGTTATGCCTCGTTGTTCGTCAAAAAAGGACGGACTATGAAAATTATTAGTGAGTTCAGGTTTGTATTTCATCGTAAAATAGTGGTTGTTTTCAATACAAAAATAGAAAAAATGTTAATTTTTTCAATTGTTAAGCATTTTCCTCTGAGGGAAGATCGAGTTTAGCAAAGATAGGTTGTGGTTTCGTTAGGTTTTGATTAACCGCTAACTTCCCCCATTGGCTATGGTGAGTAAAAGGAATAACTTGATTTAGACCATCGCTTTGATTAAAGTCCACAGAAAAACCAAGTTGTTGATAGATTTTGCTACTCAGATTAGGAATAATAGGAGCTAACAAATAAGCAGCTAGACGCACCGATTCTAACACTCCATACAAAATCTTTTCTACTTCAGCCTGTTTTCCTTCTTTAAACAAACGCCAAGGGGCCTGTTCATCGATGAATTTATTCCCTGCTCGGATCAAGCTTAAAATCTCCTCACATCCCTCATTAAATTTGAGGTTTTCATAGGCTTTTATTACCTTCTCCCCTAGAGTTAAGCCTATAATTTTTAGGGGATGTTCTTTGGGTAATTCTGTTGCCGTAATCGAAGGTAATGACCCTTGACAATATTTGTTGGTCATTCCTAAGGTTCGGTTGAGCAAATTCCCTAAATCGTTAGCGAGATCGGCGTTAAGAATATTAACAAAACGAGTCTCGTTAAAGTCTCCATCTTTTCCACATTCTATCTCTTTTAAGAAATAGTAGCGCACTGCATCAGCACCATATTTATCCACTAATGCAAAGGGATCTAATGTGTTTCCCAGGGTTTTGCCCATTTTTTGCCCATCTTTTGTTAAAAAACCATGACCAAAAATTTTCTCTGGCAAAGGCAGTTTGGCTGACATTAACATAGCTGGCCAATAGATAGCATGGAAGCGTAAAATATCTTTACCAATTAAATGTAAATTAATCGGCCACCAAGTAGATAAAGCATTATTTAGAGTAGGTTCGTCCTCTGGTTCGAGTAAGGCCGTTACATAGCCTAAAAGGGCATCAAACCAAACATAAATGGTATGATTGGGATCGTTGGGAATGGGAAAACCCCACTCGAGATTCACGCGAGATATGGAAAAGTCTTGTAGACCTTGTTTAACAAAGTTAAGAATTTCGTTGCGGCGGCTATCTGGTTGGATAAATTGAGGATTTTTTGCGTAGAGTTCCTCTATTTCTGTTTGATATTTAGACAATTTAAAGAAATAGTTTTCTTCGTCTCTCCATTCTGCTTTTTTATTAGTATGAATGGGACAAGACCCATCTTCTAATAATTCTCTTTCTTCTTTAAATTCTTCGCAAGAAACACAATACCATCCTTGTTGTTGGGCTAAATAAATATCTCCATTATCCCAAACTCTCGCAAAAAATTCTTTAACAATTTCCCCATGTTTACTAGCAGTGGTACGACTGAAGCGATCGTATTTAATCTCTAGTTTATGCCATAGTTCCTCAAAACTAGCAACGATCTCATCACAGTGTTTTTGGGGTGGTAGTCCTTTTTCTTCGGCGGTTCTCTGTATTTTCTGCCCATGTTCATCGGTTCCTGTAATTAAAAGAACCTCTTCTCCCATTAATCGTTTATGACGAGCAATAACATCGGCGATCATGGTGGTATAGGCACTACCAATGTGGGGAACCCCGTTAACATAATATAAGGGCGTGGTTAAAGCAAATTTTTTAGGCTTTGTTGTTTCTGAAGTCATTTAAATTAAGGGGCTTTTAATCAAGATTATCCTTAAACTCCCATATAACTGAGAACTATATTGGCTAAGGATTAATTTTGACTATTCTTTTGTGTATCACTGTTTAATTATTAACCCGATTATATCTCTAATTCCAATAAAAATAATCTTAAGACCTCTATGTGAAGACATCTTAAGCAATAGTAAACTCTATTTACAATTGTTATTAAAAACTTATTATTGTGTTATTTTTTTTAAAAAAAGAGCCGTAATGCATAAAACGTATAGACTTCTTGCAAAAATGCTTTGTGGTATTATTGAGAGGATTTTGTTGATTTTTGGTCTATTCATATAAAAACTGCTATTGGATATTTCAGCATAATTCTAACTGGAACAAAAAAGATGAAAAAAATTCTAGGAATGATGCTTTCTCTAACCTTAGTCGCAGTGCCATTAAAATCGGTCGCCGAACCGATTTTACAGCGTGTTGAGCGAACAGGAAGCATTCGTGCGGGTGCTTGTCTACAAGCACAAACATGAGTCCTTGTAGACAAGGATTTTTTAACAACAGCACCACAATTAGAGCAATTTTGAGAAGTATAAGCAGGATTAACTGCAACAGTTACCCTACCCATTTTCACACCAAAATACTCTAACCATTTTCTAAATTGATACCAACTAGCATCATTAATTGACTTGGCTAAACTAAGTCCTTAAACTTTATTTAATGCCCTAATCTTAACAAAGTCTAATAATCGATGAGCTAGTTCTAATTTAGAACAAGAATCTATGTTTTTTTGTTCCCCTTTATTGTCAATAAAAATTGCTTGATTTGTATTAGTTCCAAACCCTGCTTCTGGTGTATCAATAGGGTTAGCAACAATAATATCTAAATTTTTGCGTTTTAATTTATCTAAGGCTGGCTTGACAATATCCCCTGTTTGTGCTGCAAAACCAATTAAGGTTTGATGGTCTTTTTTAAGGGTTCCTAACTTGGCTAAAATATCAACAACAGGCTCTAATTTTAAGTTAAGGGATAGCTCTTTTTTGGGCAATTTATAATTAGTGTAATTGGCCGGTTTAACGTCAGCTACCGCAGCGGACATAATAACAATTTCAGACTCTTCTAAATGGCTGATCATTGCTGTTTCCATTTCTTCAGCAGTAACCATAGAGATTAGGTTATAATTGGGTGATTTGGGCAGTAATTCTGGGGCGATCGCTCCGTGAATTAAGGTGACAACAGCACCGCGATCGCTGGCAGCCTGAGCTAAGGCTAAACCCATTTTTCCCGTGGAAGGATTACCCAAAAATCGCACTGGATCAAGATATTCTCTAGTGCCTCCTCCACTGATTAAAATTCGTTTACCCTGGAAATCTTGTTGTCCTTTAGTGTATGCTAGAGATTGTATTTCGGCTATAATTTCTTTCGGTTCTGCCATACGTCCTGCTCCCAGGCGATCGCAGGCCAATAAACCTGAACCTGGGCCGATAGTATGATAACGACTGTCTAACTTTAATTGTTGCCAGTTTCTTTGGATAACAGGTTGTTCCCACATTTCTGTATTCATTGCTGGGGCGAGCAAAATGGGACAACGAGAAGCCAAAACCGTATTAGTTAGCAAGTTATCTGCTAATCCGTAGGTTAACTTAGCCAACATATTCGCTGTTAGAGGCGCGATGAGCAATAAATCAGCTTCTTCTCCCAAAGCAATATGGAGAGGACGTGAATGGGTTGCTTGCCAAAAATCTTGATCAGTATATGCCTGATGACGGCTGAGGGTGGCAACGGTTAAAGGTGTAATGAAGCTTTGCGCCGTTTCGGTGAGGATGACGCGAACTTTTGCCCCTTCCTGGAATAAAGAAGAAATAACCTCACAGACCTTATAAGCAGCAATACCACCACTAACGCCTATGAGGATCGATTTACACTTGAGCATAATTATGCTTCATCATAAGCTTCGATATCGAGCAAGTATAAATACGGTTCTGCGAGATCTTGACGCTGAAAAGCGACGGCCCGCAAGATATGCCAATCTTTGAGAGCTTCAAAAGGATTGGTATAATCATCTTGTTCCAGTCGTTTAGCCAGATCCGCCACATCCTGCTCTGTAAATCCAGAAACATCTTGCCCTGTCAAACTTAAGGTTGTCATCCCGCACCTCCTCTGACGTTGGTGACGTTCCATACACTCACATTCGTAGAGTGTAGGCTTCAAGCGGAAATTATCCTTCTTGAACTTCCATCGTGGTACTCCTTCTTTCCCACTACGGCGTTTTATAGTGAGGTACACGCCCAGCCCCACTGGGAGGTATTGTAGCATTACTGGCGATTCATTCCACACTTGTTAATTATTTTTATCTAAAACAAACTGTGGGGCTTCTCGCCGATTAAACTAATTTTCCTACCTTTCCTATTGTACCCCCATCTTCAAAAAATTTTGTTCTTCTTTTGATTAATCTTAATTCTTGATGTTCTGATAAGCTGCAATCACTTGTTGTGCAATCGCAGACCAACTATACTTATCTTTGACTAATTGATAAGCATTTTCCCCCTTTTCTGCTCTTATTTTAGGGGAGAGAATAGCCTTTTCTATGGCTTGGTTTAAAGCATCAACTTCTAAAGTTGTCACCCAACCAGCGTCATAATGTTTCACATCGGGCCAAATATAAACCCCTTCAGAAATAATCACAGGAGTTCCTGTGGCCATGGCTTCAGCTACAGCAATACCAAAGTTTTCGTAATAAGAAGGCAAAATAAACATATCTGCATCTTGTAGTAAACCGAGTTTAAAATCTCCTTTAACAAAACCTGTAATAGTTGTATATTTAGCTAAAGAAGAATCATTAATTTGTTGTTTTATATTGTCCTCATAAACAGGATCTTGAGGATTGGAACCAGCTAAAACTAAATGAAACTTAATCCCTTTCTCAATCAATTTTTCTGTTGCTTCGATTAAAAAAATTAAACCTTTTTTGGGAGCAATGCGAGACATAAATAATAATAAAGGTACATCTTGAGGAATACCTAAACTATTTCTAGTTTCACCTTTTTTCGGTAAACTATCAGGAAAATTAACACCCAAAGGAATAATTAAATCTTGGCTTTTTACTCCATAACGATAGGAAATATTTGCCTCTTCTTCCGTTGTAAAATGGATGGCGGCAGAACCAGCAATATTAGGGCGTTCCAGAAGGTTGCCATAAATTTGCTTCAAACGTCGTTTTTTCTTCAAATCGGCTGGATCTAGGGTTCCTAATGGTCGTAGAATGTACGGTAATTTCTGATACCTAGCAATAGTTGCTGCTGCCGTTATCACAGGGGAAAATAAAGCGTGACAATGAGCAATATCATACTCTTTTGCGTGTTTATTTAACCATTGCAATAGAGGAAGAGAAAACTTATAACGACGAAAGGGAGAACAAGGAAAATAGATAATTTTGTAGCCGTCTTGTTCAACAGGAACCCCTAAAGGTACATCTAAAGGTTCTTGTCCTGTATCTCCATTAGAATTAGTAGTTAAAATAGTAACATCAATCCCTGCCTTAGCTAAAGCAGCAGAAAGACCCAAAACCATTTGAGAAGGGCCACCATAAATCAAAGATATGGATGGTACAATTTGTAGAACTTTCATGAGTTATATCTTGATAATGAACCGATTTTAACAGACTTATTAGAATTCGTCTTAATTATTATTTATTAATAGATTTGAACAAATTGGTTTTCGACATTTGTTTCGTCTAAAGGGAAATCTAACTTTACGAATAAACATGGGATGTACATAAACATATTCATCTGCACCAACACTCATTTCATAATCTTCATTAGGTTCAAAGATTGCGACACAGTATTTTGGGTGGTTTAAATTGTCAACATCTCTTTTCCCGACAATCCCTAGTTCACATAACATTCTCAAAAAAGTTCTAAAATCCCTATATCTATCATATTGAGTTTGTTCATTACTCTTGACGCTAGAGGCAATTTGATTGTGAAGTTTTTTAAGTTCATCTATCTTAAATCCCATTGTCAACTCTTTTAAATATTCATCACAAAAATATTCAGCATTCGGATAAATGTCTTTAAATGCAGTGAAAACTTCAATACTTAAGTTTTTCTCTTCTTCTTCAATGCTCTTGCCAATTGTTTTTTCGGTCGAATTTGGACTTTTAAAAAAATCTTGAGCATCACTCGAAATTTTGTTACAAATTCTAATAGCTTGTCTCGGAGACATTTGTGTATGTCTGAGAACATATATAATAGAAGACTCATCAACGTTAAAAACTTTGTTGGTAACGGTTTCTGGAAAATATTTTTTCCAGAAATTATAAGAATAACTATAATCATTAAAGATATCTAATGTTTGAATGTTAAGTTGATTATTACAATAAAGAAAAAAAGCTAGTCTTTTACATAACATTACTAACAATTCTTCTTTTGTCCAACGTAAAAAAGTGATAGAACCACTAATTTTTCCCCAATTTACTGCATATTTTTTAAGATTAGAATAATACTCTGATGGAAAAAAACACTTAACGGTAAAAGGACCTTGATTATCAAATGCAACCGTTGCTAATAAAATAGCTGAAAATATTTTTTTTAGATTTTCACTTTCAAATTCATATTCTTCGATGTTGTCAATAAGAATAATAACCCTCTTGTTTTTCAAAGTTTGTTTTGCTTCATCTTTTGCTTTCTCAAACTTTTCGTTATCTTCAACTGTAAATTGTACAAAAATATTTGCTATTATGCCTTGAACCCAAGATTTTGATGCTTGATTTTTTTCAGCCCAATTAATTATTCCAAACCATATTTTTTCAATTATCTTTTTTCCTCTTCTTAAAAAAATATTTATAGCTTCATACTCATCATCTTTTGATATTTCTTGAAAAATTAAATTCCAAAAAAAGTTTTCACATTCACGCTTATAGGTTTCTACTGGGATATCATCAGAAACGTTCCTTATTTTATTTTTTATCCATCTAACTAATTCATCTTTTTGACAGATAATTTTAAAGTCATAATTACTAAAAATTTTAATGAATTTCACTAAAGCAGTTTTACCGCTCCCCCGTCTTCCTATAATAATCTTATATTTAGGTTCTATGGCTTTCTGAAAAGATTTACAATCGGAACAAACATACTTAAATGAACCTTCAGCGAAATTATCATTAGTTCTACCAGTTCCAAATGGTTCTTGCCATTTTTCAACAAATGCCTTGCGAATATCATCAGGAATATCTTGTAAAGATTCTGGAAAATTATATAAAGTCATAAGAGTGAAAAAGCTTATAGTCTACGTATTATATATAACAAGCCTATTATATATAACAAGCCTAAAAAAGTAGTCAAAAACTTGAATCATAATTTTTATAAATAAATTATGTCAGGGGATTACAAAAAAATTAGAACATGGCATTTGCTGTCATTTAATGCTTTGGCATAATCTTTAAACTAGCAAAGTTAACGACAGGTTTGACAAAAAGGACAAGATACCTGATGCTTATTACCCAGATACAATAGGCTCAATTAAACAGTTACGGCAGAGGGATGACTTACCAGCGCGTATTACTCAAACTTAGCGGTGAAGCCTTAATGGGAAACCTGGGCTATGGCATTGACCCCAAAGTCGTGGCCGACATTGCTCAAGAAATCAAAGATGTCACTAATCATGGCATCCAACTAGCGATCGTTGTCGGGGGAGGCAACATTTTTCGGGGGGTGAAAGCAGCCTCGGCCGGCATGGATAGGGCAACTGCTGACTATGTGGGCATGATCGCCACTGTCATGAACGCTATGACCCTACAAGATGCTCTGGAACAAATGGGTATTCCCACCAGGGTATTAACGGCCATCGCCATGCAGGAAGTGGCTGAACCCTATATCCGTCGTCGCGCCATCCGTCACCTAGAAAAGGGGCGGGTGATTGTTTTTGGGGCGGGTTCGGGGAATCCTTTTTTTACCACGGATACCACGGCAGCCTTGAGGGCAGCAGAAATTGAAGCAGAGGTGGTTTTTAAAGCGACAAAGGTGGATGGAATCTATGACTGCGATCCTAAGGTTAATCCTAACGCCCATCGCTACGAAAGCCTAACCTATAGCCATGTTTTGACCCATGATTTACGGGTGATGGATGGGACAGCCATTGCCCTTTGCAAAGAAAACGATATACCAATAATTGTCTTCGATCTCTCGGTCCAGGGAAATATTGTTCGAGCAATTAAAGGTGAAAAAGTTGGAACCATTGTAAGAGGTTTGTGTGATGTTAGATGATCTTAAAAACAATATGCAAAAATCCGTTGAGGCAACTCAGCGATCTTTTAATACTATTCGCACAGGAAGGGCAAATGCTTCTATCCTGGATCGGGTGACAGTGGAATATTATGGTACGGAAACCCCTTTAAACCAGTTGGCTAATATTACGACCCCGGAAGCGACAATGATTATGATTCAGCCCTATGATAAGGGCAGTATGGGGCAAATTGAAAAGGCGATCCAGATGTCTGATGTGGGATTGACTCCCAATAATGATGGCAATGTCATTCGTCTCAATATTCCTCCTTTGACAGAGGAACGACGCAAAGATTTAGTAAAATTGGCCAGTAAAATGGCAGAAGAAGGTAAAGTAGCTATCAGAAATATTCGTCGGGATGCTGTTGATCATGTTCGCAAACAAGAGAAAAAGAGTGAACTTTCTGAGGATGAATCTCGTGATCTACAAGATGATATCCAAAAAGCAACGGATCAGTTCACTAACAAAATTGATGGCTTATTAAAATCGAAAGAAACGGATATTATGACAGTTTAACCTAATGTCGGGCAGAATTCCCTTATCCACGCTTAGGTTAGGGATGAATGACCGACCAATAAACAAACTGCGAAGCATCCATATTCTAGAATCTTATGTTACAATTACTTGTGGTTGCGACCCACCCGAACGTTGGAATTACAGACAGCCTAACATCAAAGCAAAGTAGTAATACTTTCGGCGCAGAAACACTGTCAGATCGGGGAAAGAAATTACTGAAGAATAAAAAAGTAGGCAGCAAGAGCGTAAGACCAAACAGTGATTTGTCGAAGAAGAAATAACTCTTGCGGAAGGCGAGAGTCTGCCTGTGGAGGCTGTGTTAGACCAAAATAAGACTTGTCTTATTGAGGCAACGGCCAATGAGACGGGAAACCTCGGAGAAGAATAAAACCGTCCTTGAGTTGAGTTGTGGTTGGGAAGCCCCAACTTCAGCGAAGCAAGTTGGGGTACTTCACTTAATATGTAAGGGATCAATATCAATTTTTAAACTAACAGTATTAGGACATAATTTATGCCAATTTTTCATATCAGGAATAATTACTCTAGCTTCGGGTAAAAATTTTAATAAAATTTGCCAGCGATAACGTTTTGCTATCTTCATAATACCAGCCGGTGCAGGTCCCAATATTTCACAATCTAAGCCTATAGTTTCATGAAAATGATCCCCTAATTTTTCCGCTGTATTTTCTACTTCTATAGCATCTAATCCACTTAATTGTACTAAAATCAAACGTCCATAAGGTGGAAAATCTAACTCTTCTCTTCGGGGTAATTCTTCATCAATAAAACGATGATAATTGTGGTTTTTCACTGCTTGAATAACAGAATTTTCGGGGGAATAAGTTTGTATAATAACCTGTCCAGGTTCGTCCCCTCTTCCTGCCCTTCCTGCTACCTGTGTTAAGGTTTGAAAAGCCCTTTCTGCTGCCCGATAATCTGATAAATATAATAACCCATCGGCAGAGACAACACCTACTAAGGTAACTCGGGCTAAATCTAAGCCTTTGGTTAGCATTTGTGTCCCCACTAAAAGATCAGCCTCACCCCGTGAAAATTGCTCTAATAAGCGACGATGAGAACCTTTATTACGGGTGGTATCACTATCGAATCTTAAGGACTTTAATTCGGGAAATTCGTTTTCTAATGCTTGGGTAACTTTTTGTGTTCCACTACCAAAAAATTTGAAATAAGGTGAGTTACACTCAGGACATTTTGGGGGTTGAATTTGGGTATAGTTGCAATAATGACACCTTAATAATTGTGTCGCTCCTTCGTGGGTATAATGATAGGATAAAGATACATCACAATCAGGACATTCCATTACATAACCACAACTACGACAAGATACAAAAGTGCTGTGTCCCCGACGATTAACAAATAAGATTCCCTGTTGATTTTTATCTTTTAAACTTTTCAGTGCTTCTTGTAAAGTACGACTAAAAATAGATCGATTTCCTTGTTTTAATTCCTCTCTCATATCAACAATTTTTACAGGAGGTAAAGGACGCTCTCCTATCCTTTCAGATAATGATAAATAGTGAGAATTATCAGAAGAAAATTGAGAATGATTAACAGATATCCAGGTTTCTAAAGACGGCGTAGCTGAACCCAAAATAACTGGACAATTTTCTAATTCTCCTCGCCATTTAGCAACTGTTCGTGCATGATAATTTGGGGATAGTTGGGTTTGTTTGAAACTAGAATCATGTTCTTCATCTAAAATAATTAAACCTAAATTGGGTAAAGGAGCAAAAATTGCGGATCTAGTACCAATAATAACTTGAGGTTCTCCAGGTAACATTTGTCGCCAAGTATCATATCTTTCTCCTTTTGATAAACTACTATGATAGACATAAACCTTATCTCCAAATCTTGCCCTAAATCTATCTGTTAATTGAGGGGTTAATCCAATTTCAGGAACTAAAATTAAAGCGGATTTTCCCTGTTTTAATAAAGGATAAATAGCTTGCAAATAAACTTCAGTTTTCCCAGATCCAGTGACTCCGTGTAACAAAATTTCACTATAATTTTCTAGATTATCAATAACTTTTAATGCTTCTTTTTGTTCCAAGGTTAACATTTTATTTTTATCCCTATCTTTTTCTGAATCTTGTAATAATCTTAATTTCTCTCGATACTCAATAGTGACGCATTGTTTATCCGCTAATGCTTTAACAACTGAATCACTTTTTGTTTCCAACAAAGCCAATAAATCAGTGAGCCATAATTCTCCTCCTTTCCGTCGTAAAACTTGTAAAAACTCTAATTGTTTCTTGGTTAAATTAGGAGGAAACTGCTCAATAATTAAGGTTACAATCTTTTGTTTTTTAATTTGAGTTTTTCTAGTAGTTTCTAAATAACTTTTAATCCATCCCCTTTGAGTTAATTCTCGAATTCCTTGACGCGAACTTTTCACTTTACGCTGTATGTATTTAACACTATAATCTCCGTCTTTTTGTTGCTTTAATAAGCTTAAAATTTTTGCAGCAGCAGTACGACAAAATGTCTCTGCACCAGGAGGAATATTATCTTTTTCTAGACGAATTCTCCGTTGAGATTTGGTTAATAATCCTGGAGGTAGGGCTGTTTTAATTACTGTTATTAGGTTAGTACAATAATAGCTAGAAACTTTTTCTAATAGTGTAAAATAAGTTCTTGTAAAAAATCCAGATGCAATCACATCATAAATATTTTTCACTTGATTATAATCAATATGGTCTGGAAGAGAATCAGTATATCTAATCACAACTCCTCCCAAAATTTGTGTACCAAAAGGAACACTAACAATATCTCCAGGTGTTACTTTTAAATCAGAGGGAATACTATAAGTATATAAATTATATAATTTGTCTTCCTTCCCATCTGATTCTTGTATGTTTGGACAATCAACCAAAACTTCAATCCATTGAGGGGAAGAAGGTTCTACAATATATAAGGATCTTGGTTCGGCTACTAACAAACTTCCAGAAGACATAGACATATACTTTGCAACGTTCTATTACATCGACTACCATTAAACTTAACACGGAATTATAATAAGGGTGATCAACCTTAATCTTTGATTGATATAAGTTTAAAGATTGTCAGCGATCGCCTTTGGTTTCCAGACATGGATAACTTAAGAGTCTAATTGATATAATTGTAGTAGGATTTATTTGATACTATAACTGTCAGAAAAAATTATGAATAAACCTCAACAAGAATCTTCTATTGACGACTTAATTAACAAAATTAAACATCAACACACTAATAACAAGAAAGAATCAATGGATAAATCTAATCATCAACTGAACTCAACCGATAATCTACTTGAACAGTTTAAGTCCAACTTAAAACAACATAAAGAAAAAAATAAACAAGACACCTTAAATCAAAATGTACCAAAAGTAAATAAAAAATTAGAGCAATTTAAGTTTCATTTTGAACAGCAAAATAACAAAAAGACACAACATAATATTAGTAAAGATAAACCAGAAATTAACAATGATTTGAACTATTTAAAGTCCCAGTTTAAACAGCAAAACAATAAAAGAAAGGAACATAACATTACTCAAAATAAACCAGAAATAAAAGAAAATTTAGAGCAGTTCAAGTCTAGATTTCAAAAAGAAAAAGAGAAGCGACAGCAGCATAATGTTAGTCAAAACAGACCAAAAGTTAACGAAAATTTACATCAATTCAAACAGCAATTTGAACAGAAACAAGAAGAACAAAGAGAAACTATAACTCATCAAAATCAGGAAGAAATACGCTATACTGAACAAAGAAAGCAACAACAGCAAAAATTGTTGATTCGTAAAGCCAAACAATGGCTAGAGAATTTGGACGAATACTCTGATGAAGGACTATGGTTTGAATCATTCTCCCGTGGTTATTCCTCTCGGTTAGACGCTGCTATAGAGTATTTAGCTGTTCTTAATGCTTCCTCTTAGTCAAGTTTCAATTACTATCAGAAATTCACTAATTATTATGGCAATTTCACTCAGTAAAGGTCAAAGAATTTCCTTAGAAAAAGCAAGTCCTGGATTAAAAGCAGCCTTCGTTGGCTTAGGATGGGACGTTAAAAAAGTCGATACAGGAACAGATTTTGATATCGATTGTTCTGTTTTCTTATTAGGAGAAAATGAAAAATTACTGTCTGATAACCATCTCATCTTTTATAATAACCTAAAAAGTCCCGATCCCGATCATTCCATCGAACACATGGGAGATAATTTAACAGGGGAAGGAGAAGGAGACGACGAAGTTGTTTTAGTCAACTTTACCAAGATTCCTAACGAAGTAAAAAAATTAGTTTTTGTTGTCACCATCCACGAAGCAGACAGAAGAAGTCAAAACTTTGGACAAATTGATAATGCTTTTGTCAGATTAGTTGATGTGCAAACCAAGGAAGAAATTTTACGTTATGATTTAACAGAAGACTATTCAATAGAAACCGCCTTAATTACCGCAGAAATCTACAACAAAGACGGGGAATGGCGCATGACTGCTGTAGGTTCCGGATATCAAGGAGGTTTACAAGCCATTCTTAACCGCTATTCTAACTAAAATTGTCACCAAGAAAGTAACAAAAAATCAAGAAAAAGTTATGGGAATTTCACTCAGTAAAGGTCAAAGAATTTCACTGGAAAAAGCAAGTCCCGGGTTAAAAGCTGCCTTTGTTGGATTAGGATGGGATGTCAAAAAAGTCAATACTGGTAATGACTACGACCTCGATGTTTCTGTCTTTTTACTAGGAGAAAACGAAAAGTTAATTTCTGACAATCATCTCGTATTTTATAACAACTTGAAAAGTCCTGATGCAGATCATTCTGTGGAACATATGGGAGATAATTTAACAGGGGAAGGAGAAGGAGACGACGAAGTTGTTCTAGTTAACTTTACCAAGATTCCTGATGATATTAAAAAATTAGTTTTTGTTGTCACTATTCATGAAGCAGATAAAAGAAGTCAAAACTTTGGACAGATTGATAATGCTTTTGTGAGATTAGTTGATGTACAAACAAAAAATGAAGTTTTACGCTACGATTTAAGTGAACAATATTCCATAGAAACTGCCTTAATTGTTGCAGAAATCTACAAAAAAGATGGAGAATGGCGCATGAGTGCTGTAGGTTCTGGTTACCAAGGGGGGTTACAAGCTATCCTCAATCGTTACTACAACTAGGAGAAAATAATGGCAATTAATCTTACAAAAGGACAACGAATTTCTCTCAAAAAAGAAGCCCCAGGACTCACTAAAGTCATGTGTGGTTTAGGGTGGGATGTATCCGAAACTAAGGGACTTTTTGGCCTATTTAAAGGCAATGATTTTGATCTCGATGCTTCTGTTTTATGTCTGACGAAGAAAGATAAACTAAAGAGTAAATCTGATGTTGTTTACTATGGAAACTTAAGCCATTCGTCAGGAGCAATTACTCATTTAGGAGACAACTTAACAGGAGAAGGAGACGGAGACGATGAAGAAATATTGGTAGATTTAACCAAAGTTCCCGATGATATTCTGAAATTAGTTTTTGTTGTTAATATCTACAAAGCTAGACAAAGACAACAAAGTTTTGGACAGATTAAAAATGCTTTCGTTCGCTTAGTCAATCTCAATAACAATAAAGAAATTGCCCGTTACAGTCTTTTAGGAGAAGAATATGGTGGAAAAACAGCGATGATTTTAGCAGAAGTTTACCGTGACCAAGGAGAATGGAAAATGGCAGCAGTTGGTAAAGGTTTGATGATTAATGGATTGCAAGAAATGACCAATCAGTATTATTAGATAAGGCAATGAGCGAAGAAACTTTTGAGAAAAAAGCCTCTTTTTTTGATAAATGGGCCCCCAACTATGATCTGATTTTTACCACCATTTTCTATCAATCTCTACACAAAAGATTGTTATCTTATCTAAGCTTACCTCATCCTTCTTATGTGTTAGATTTAGGCTGTGGAACTGGTCGCTTATTGAACCGTTTAGCCAAAAATTTCCCTGACTTACGAGGAACGGGAGTAGACTTATCTCCTCAAATGCTGAAAGAAGCGCGAGCAACTAATCAACATCATCCTCGTTTAATTTACACCCAAGGTAATGCAGAATGTTTGCCTTTTGCTGATAATCAATTTGATGCAATATTTAATACTATTAGTTTTCTGCATTATCCAAATCCACAACAAGTTTTTAATGAAGTTTTTCGTGTTTTAAAACCCAAGGGACAATTTTATTTAGTTGATTTTGCCCGACTTTACTCTATTGATTCTATTCCTTTTTCTCCTGGAGGAATTAATTTCTACTCTTCTAAGCAACGAGAAGATTTTGCTGATAACGTTGGGTTAACAACTCAAGGCCATTATTATTTATTGGGACGAGTTATGTTGAGCATTTTTGTTAAAAACTAATACAATTTCTTAAAATCTGGTTACACATTAGAGTAGGGGTCAACGGCCGTTGACCCCTACAATATTCATCCCTAACTTTTATGCTTCGGGCCATAAACGGACGGAGATTCTTGGTTCAGCGACACACCTTTAAACCACCTATCCTTATAGCCATACTTAAACCAAATATCTGTAGAACATATACGTTTTTAGGGAGATTGTTCGCTCCTCCGTTACCAGTATCGCTTTACGTCTTAGTTTCAATGGTAGTACTTAAGAATCCTACCTGTACTATAGCATGATGACTTACTGCACCGTAAAGGGATGCAGCGAGGTATTGGTGGTTTCCATCAATGAGCGACTGCACCAAGACGGGTGGGGAAGTTGAACCCCTAATTTTTCTGTCAAAAGACGGGGGTATTCTGGCAACATTAGGATAAACTAAGCAGCAGATACTTTATTTTGCTTATATCGATGGACTTTTCCAGTGTTTTCGCATAAAGAACAAGAAAACATATTTTCGTTTCCTTTTACCCTTAATTTCCCTTTACCTCGACACTTTTGACAAATAACTTTTTCTTGCCGCCAATAATTTCTCAAAAAATTATCATCAGTAATGTAATTAAAATCCTCGTACATTTAAAGTCTCCCCTATTGTTAAGATTGTAATAATTATTCCTTAACCAAGTCATTGTATTAAACTACTATAGAAATAACACTTATTTTTGTTCATGACTAGCTAAATTAACATTTGTTAAACTTGTTAAAAAATATATTAAATAAGTACATTTTGTATTAATAAATACAGAAAATAAACCATAAATAGTGTTAACTAGATTAGTATCGAATTTGTAGACTTACCATTGCTTTGATAGTTTGTTCCCCTCCAATTACGGGAGTTCTTTCGGCCGCGCTGGAATTTACCACTATTTCCGGTGACCGCATGATTTGAGGTTGAGGCGCATTAGCACCATTAATGGAAATATTAATGATTTCTTGAGATTGAAAATTTAAGCTAGACAAAACCGCTTCAGCTTGTCTTTGTGCATCGACGGTTGCTAACTTTAATGCTTCTTTTTGAGCGTCTGAAATCGCCGTTTCTTCTGCTGTAAAACTTATGCGATCAATACGAGTTGCACCAGCTTTAACTGCATCATCCAGTAAACTACCAACCTCTTCAGTTTTGACACGAAAACTAACCGTATTTGTCCCTGTATAACCGATTAAACGCCGTTGATTATTATCGTATTTATAATTAGGTTGTAAACGAATTCCTGTTGTTTGTAATCTTTCTATAGGACGCGATCGCAAAAAATCCACTAGGGATGATGTCTGTTGAGCTACATTATTTTGAACTTCTGTTGCTGTTTTTCCTTGTATTTCTACTCCTAAGTTAACATTGGTTAAGGTAGTAGGAATTCTCATGGTTCCTTGTCCCGTAACGGTTAAAGTTCTCATCACTTGTTCTTGTGCCATTGCCGAAGGAATCAAAGGTATATTAACAATTGGATAACTAAGTAGAACAACAACAAAAGGGAGATAGGAAAAATTAATTTTTTTCATTATCATTAATCTAATTGATAAATCTATTCTTAGTATAGCAAATTCTCACAACTAGAACCTGATTGTTATATTTTGGATTATTTTTGTTTTCTTTCAGTCAAATAACTTTTATTATCTAACCATTTTCCTTGTTGAATCAACCATAATCCAACTAACTTAATTATAAACGCTGATTTTTATTTTCTGAAATTGCCCAAAATTGGTCGGGTTTAGTATGTTTGCTCATCAGAACATTTAAACTTATTTCTTTTCGTGATTGATGTTTTCATTACTACATCTAACCCATCCCTGATTATTTTTCTTCTTTCCCTTACAGTCAACGGTAGGCAAATTATTTTGTTGGGTAAATAAGATTAAATAAGAAATTAATCCAGAAAAAACGATAATAAGAAGTATTTGCCAGATAGCAAGACCATAATCATCGTTTTTAGCCTTCTTTTTACTTGATTTTGAGATAAATAAGATTTTCATACCATTGTTATGAATAATTACCAGTACAATGCTAAAATTTTTATTAAGTTAAACGAACCGTGTGACACTTTGCGGAGTTTCACCCCGTCATAGTCATCAGCAATCACGAAGTAATAGAGTAGAAGAGTAATTAGATTACTTAGATTACTTAAGTCTAGTTTAATAGTTATTATCAGAATCACGAGGTGGTGTGAGATGTTTGTTGGAAAATTTTTTGAAGCTGCTACTATCACATTAGTATTATATTTCTGCTTACAATCAAGCAGTGTCTCTATCTCTTATGGGAATTTTTTATCGTTCAAAGCATCTAGATTTGAGCAATTGTTTCTATCCAATCTACAAGAAAATTTCACATACAATGGATGGTGGTTTGGCAGAGACAAGAAAAAATTTGATCCTGAAGTTCAATATTAAACTCTATTGTGCCATGACTGAGCCAAGCTAAAGAATTTTTGCGGAAGTATTAATATTTTTGTTACTGATTTACAGAACAATTACTGAATTAATTGGCTAAATTTTGTAAAATACCCAAAAAATACTCAGGAAAGTTCTCTAATTGTTTTTTAAATTAATATCAGTATCCCTATATTTAAGCTTCACTTTCTAGGTTATTAAATCCATATTTACTTATTGATGCGCTCAACCATTTAAGTTATGAAAAATCCTCAAGCCATCGAAATTCTTTTGACCCATATCAAATTACAAGCAGTTATCTATAAGGTAGAAGAAACCATTGCTGTTGATTACACATTACTAAATTTGTATAGAAATACCGGAGAAATTTCTATACAAGAATATCATGAAACCATTTTGGAAATTACCGCAGAAATCTCCAAAACAGAAGAAATTTGGGATCAATACATCACTTTTTCTGAAATTGTTACGACTTTAACCAATGAATGTTTTGTAAAGTATTGGTTTGAACTAGAAAGTTTTCTGAGTGTTTTTCCTTTGCATGATTAATTCTTATTCTAATGTTGTCATCCATCTATAATTTTGAGAAAATTAGGTGCGAATGGTGACAAAAATATAATACAAATAAAAGTAAGGATTAACGGACCTCTGCAATCTTCAAATATCTCAAAATGAATGTTACTGGTTATTATTTGATCAAGAAGCCAAGTATATTTTGCGCTCGCTGTTAAATCAGACTACAGACGTTTATATTGTAGGGGTTAACATTTGCAAGCAATTTTCTGATAAACTGTAAATCTTAGATAGATACTGATTAAAAAATTATGGCACAACGTACTCGATTAGGAGATTTACTTAGACCCCTTAATTCCGAATATGGAAAAGTTGTCCCCGGATGGGGAACTACCCCTTTAATGGGAGTTTTCATGGGCTTATTCTTCGTCTTCCTATTAATTATCCTGCAAATTTACAACTCTTCGCTCATTCTAGATGGATTTACAGTAACCTGGGGAGGTTAAGCCCTAATTTGCTTATCAATAATTAACGGTGGTAAAAGTTTCCCAAAATTGCAGGAAATATATCACCGTTATCCTCAGTTATCTGTTCCCCGATTTTTCGGGGTTTTTTTATCAATGATTCAATTCCCACGCTTTCTGTTGAGCTTAGTGAGCAGGATGCTCACACTCCTCACACATTCCACACTTGACTGCTATACGATACACTGATAAGGAAGGATGAAGGATTAGGAGTAACTTATGAATGTCTTTGGCATTGGACTGCCGGAAATGGGCTTAATTTTAGTGATTGCCTTATTAGTATTTGGACCGAAAAAACTCCCTGAAATAGGGCGAAGTCTTGGTAAAGCTGTTCGTGGTTTTCAAGATGCGTCTAAAGAATTTGAAAATGAATTTAAACGAGAGGCCCAACAACTTCAAGAATCTGTCACTATGAATGCAGAACTAGAAGAAAACAAAATGGCCAATCCGACCCCAATAGACAACAATCAGGCTAAGATGAACACCCAAACCTCAGAGAAATTATAAAATCTTTTGATGGTTGTGTAACCCAACTCTGTTTAAAAACGATATAATCGAGTTCAAAATATCAGTCGATAGTTAACAAGCCTTAAGGGCTAACTATTTTGACAAACAAAATGATAATTTTAATGTTTTTAGTGGTTTGATGAAGGAAAGATCGAAGGAGGTTCTAGATGAGTCAACAAACACCCTATGAAAAGCTTGGTGTCAGCGAAACAGCCTCTTTTGAGGAGATCCAAGCAGCTAAAACCCGTTTAACACAAGAATATAGTAACGACGTGAAAACCGTTGAAGATATCGAAGCTGCCTACGATTCTATTATTATGGAACGGTTGAAACTGCGTCAAGAAGGTAGAATTAAAGTTCCTGATCGCATTCGTTTTGCGGAACGTCAGCGAGAAACCCCCCCAACCCCTCCCCCCTTATCGTTGGATAATTCTCCTTCCTGGTTACAGCAGTTGATTGATACCCCATCTTCTCAGGATCTTCTCTGGCCAACAGGTATTTTCCTAGCTTTAGCCTTATTTGTAGCCTTTTCTAGTGCTGATTCTTCCTCAATTTCTCTATTCTTGGCCTTCGGGGTTTTAGCTAATACTTATTTTCTCAATCGTAAGTCAAATAAATTCGGCCGCGCCTTATTAATCACCTTAGCAGGATTATTTATCGGGGTTGGTTTAGGATGGGGTATCGCCCAAATATTACAAGGGGCAAATATTTCCGTCGAAACGAGTCAATCTTTTATCGGTATGGCCATCTTTTTTATCTTTTGGCTAAGTAGTAGCTTTTTACGTTAATTTTTGTGAATCAATTTTTAGATAATATCGATCGCCTGTTTTCAAGTCTAGTAAGTCTTATTGAACAGGTACTTTTTTTGGAAATTGCCCATTTTCCCGTGATTATCCTCTGGTTACTCATAGGGGGGATTTTTTTTACCTTACGCATGGGCTTTATTAGTATTATTGGCTTCCTACACGCGGTTAAAATTGCTTTAGGTTTCTACAAGCAAAACCATGAGGCAAAAGGGGAAGTGTCTTCTTTTCAGGCATTAGCCACCGCTTTATCCGCTAGTATTGGCCTGGGAAACATTGCCGGGGTGGCTATTGCGATCCAAATGGGAGGTCCGGGGGCTGTCTTTTGGATGACGTTGGCTGGTTTCTTGGGAATGTCTAATAAGTTCGTGGAATGTACGTTAGGGGTAAAATATCGCCTTGTCAACCCCGACGGGACTATTATCGGCGGCCCCATGTATTATCTGTCCCAAGGGTTAAAGGAAATGGGCCAAGAAACTTTGGGCAAGGCACTGGCTATTTTTTACGGGATCGTAGGTTTAGGGGCGGCCATTGGTGGTGGTAATATGTTCCAGGCCAATCAATCTTTTGCTGCTTTGACGGTGGTGGTTCCGGCGGTTAAAGATTACGATTGGCTCTATGGTTTAATTGTGGCTTTGTTGGTGGGATTGGTGATTATCGGGGGTATCAGTCGCATTGGAGTGCTTACCAGCAAGTTAGTGCCGGTGATGATCTTTTTTTACCTTTTGGGCTGTTCATGGGTCTTAATGGTGAATTTTACCGCCATTCCTGCTGCATTTGGATTGATGTTCAGCAATGCTTTTTCCCCATCTGGCATGGAAGGGGGATTGATCGGTATTTTGGTACAAGGGATCAGACGTAGTGCTTTTTCTAATGGGGCTGGTTTGGGATCGGCTGCGATCGCTCATGCGGTGGCGAAGACCAAGGAACCCGTACAAGAGGGAATTGTTTCTATTTTAGAGCCGTTTATTGACACAATTGTTATTTGTAATGTCACTGCTTTAGTTATTATTACTACGGGAATGTATGGGGAGTCTGTAGGGGATAATATTAGTGGGTCCACTTTAGCAGCAATGGCGTTTGCTCAAGTGATTGATTGGTTTCCTTTTGTCTTAGTAGGAATTATCTGTTTATTTGGTTTTTCTACTATGATTACTTGGTGTTATTATGGTGAACAATGTTGGGCTTATGTGTTTGGTCAACCTAGTTCTATTATCTTTAAATTTATATTTTTAGTTTGTATTTTTATCGGTTCTGTGGTCAGTTTGGGAGCGGTGGTTGATTTTAGCGATATGATGTTATTAACTTTAGCTATTCCTAATCTTTTGGGTTGTCTGTTGTTATCAGGAAAAGTCGCAACTTTATTAAAAGAATATTGGCAGAAATTAGAAGTTTTTTAATTAATTTATCGATAATTAAGATTAGGGTAATTGTTAGGAGGAAATTAATCTATGACAGCATTAATTTTAAACTTAGATACGGTTAACTTAACTGATGAACAATTTTACCGTCTTTGTCAAGTTAACCAAGATTGGCAACTGGAAAGAAACGCTAAAGGAGAATTAATTGTTATGCCACCGGTTGGAGGAATTAGTGGAAACCGAGAAGCAGATTTTATAATTGATTTAGGAATATGGAACCGTCAAACTGGACTGGGAAAAGTGTTTAGTTCTTCAACAATTTTTCGTTTACCAAATGGAGGAGATCGATCCCCCGATGCTGCTTGGATTAGTTTAACACGTTGGCAATCTTTGAGTCGACAAGAACAAGAAAAGTTTCCCCCTATTTGTCCTGATTTTGTGATTGAACTTCGTTCTCGTACTGATTCTTTAGAAAAACTTCAAGAGAAAATGCAAGAGTATCTTGATAGTGCTTTACAGTTAGGTTGGTTAATTAATCCTCAACAACAACAAGTTGAAATTTACCGTCAAAATCAACCCGTAGAAATTAAAAAGTTACCAACGGATTTAAACGGAGAAAATGTATTACCAGGATTTAATTTATCTCTCTCCTGTTTTGAATAAATACCTAAATTTAGAATATATATTAAAAATATTATGAATAAAATTTCACCTGAAAAATTGGAAAAACTTAACAAACTAATCAAATCAATTGAAACAGATTTGATAATGATAAAATATCAATCAGAAGAACATAGAGAAATTATAAAAGCTGCTCAATCAAAATATCAATCCGAAATAGAAAAAACTGATGACTTTTGGTGGTTACATCTTCTGTCAGTTGGTAACCATATTACTTTATTATTATCCAAAGTTTATGATAATCATGGTGTTAAAAATTCTGATGACTATGAAATTCCAGACTATACTAAACGAGTAAAAGAAGTAATAACACTCCATAGTTTAATTTACTTTGTTGAAAAGAATTTAAAACCTTGTGATAGATTACAAAATATAATTAATTTAAATAAAAAGCAGATTTACACTAAAACAGATGATTTAGTTGAGAAACTAAACGAAATTAGAGATAATATAATTGCTCATAAAAATAAACGTCAATTTTTTCAGTCAGAAGAAGGTATTCAATCTTTGACATGGGATGAATTAGATAAATTGGTTCAAAGAGGTTTCGATATTTGTCATATAGCAATAGACAGGCTAGTTAGGACACATAAATTATATTTTAAGGGAACAGGGAACAGGGAACAGGGAACAGAAAAATGTCCTAATAGCTTTGGCGACTGCTATATATACGGAGAGTATTATAACAATGGAAAATTAAATGAAATTTATGAAAATTATGGGTCTTCAGTAATTATTCATACTAAATCTTTATATTTCAATGATTATAAAAAAGTTTTAAAAGCTTTGAAAATTAAAAATATAGCGTATAATTTTCTTGATAGGATAGATAATATTGACAAATATCCTGATGATGTTAAAGCTTTCAGAGAAGAATTTGATCGAGAATTAGAAGATAGTGATAATTAACCTAAACCTAGATATTAAACTAAAAAAGTATCTATCAAAAATGAGCTTTTTTCAATTTTAATGCTACATTAATAGACATTATGGTTATGAAGTGAAAGAATATCCTCGGTTAATGTAACGATCGCCCCAACCAACCCTAGAAGATGATCAGTAAGTCAATATGTCAAGATAATATTAACAAAAGATCATAATCTTTGCTTTGATCTGGGAGCATAATTATCTTAGATGCGTCCTTTATAAAGGATATGTGCTAAACCTTGAGCAATTAACTCTATCCTTAATATCATTGTCAGGTAAGCTAAACCTAATTTTTGATGTCTAAGATTTATAGCACCACCCATTATCATTAAGACATGGAGTACATTCTCTGCTGCCTCGAAATAAGAGTCAGTAATAGCAAAAATGTCTTAACTAATTTTCTTACTGCTATAGATACTTAAAATGATCGATTTAACCCTGTGATGGAACTTTAGCACAGATTGATCAAGAAGTTGGTATAAGTATTATAATCTATGTTCCTCAAAATTCGTTCTCCTAAATCAGAAGTTAAAGGTGTTACCCATCGAAAACGTAAGAAACACCTGTTTCCAGTTCTTTGTCTAGCTACTCTGGGGTTATGGTTCGGTTATAAACAGTTACAAAGTTATTTTGTGCAACCCGAAGCAATCTTTGTCTTAGGGGGACACGAAGATAGAGAAAGGTTTGCTGCTCAACTGGCCCTAAAACACCCTAACTTACCAATTTGGGTTTCTTCGGGGAGTCCCAAACACTATGTTACCCAAATATTCACCAATGCAGGTATCAACAACGATCGTCTTCACCTTGATTATCGAGCAAAGGATACTGTGACCAATTTTACCAGTTTAGTCAAGGAATTGAAAGAGCAAGGGATCGATAGTGTTTATTTGATCACTTCTGATAATCACATGAATCGCGCTAGAATTATTGGAGAAATTGTCTTTGGTACGCAAGGAATTATCCTTAAACCTATGTCAGTTCCTTCTAAAGATTCCCCCGAACCCATGGAAAAAATTATTAGGGATGGAGGGCGATCTTTTCTTTGGTTACTCACAGGAAAAACAGGAGAAAGTTTACTACCATATTAAGCTGTTAAGCATCTAAATTACTATACTAGACTTAGGGAGAAACGGGGGGAAAGGGAGACGGGGAGAGAGTTTGCAAATTTGTTGCTTAACTTCATCATATGCGGTTTAAATGCACAACAGTTTAATGATTAACTGTGGATGGATAATAGATAATTACTCATTATCCATTATCCATTATCAATTTCAACCTTGTTTCCAAGTACCATGAAATCCCATAGGAATAACATTGGGTAGTCCTAAACGACATAAAGGACTATTTTCTAACTCCTCACTATCATAAATTCTTAATTCAGAACTATGGGGATTTCCATCATAAACAACTGTTAAAACCCATCCTTTTTCTGAGTTAAGAGTATGAGGAACAAAAATCGGTTCTGAGGGATATCTATTCTCTCCCATATCTGCTACAGTTAGCTGCTTTAATTGTCGATCATAACGTGCGATCGCTCCAAAAATTTCTTGGGATAAATCGACATTATCTCGATGAACTGATAGATAAGTATAACGCCAATTTTGTCCCGTTTGATGACTGGGAACAATAGGAAAATCTGAACCTTTATCTAATAACTGTTCCTGATGTATAACTGTAGCTTTCTTGGGATCTATTTCTACTTCCCAAAGGGTTCCTTTTGCTGGAGTTTTTGTCTTTCCAGTAGCTACTTCTTTTAAGTTTTGATTGGTTGAAAAGTCAGAATAACGGACAAATTCAACAATAATATTACCATCTTCATTAACACAACCATTACTATAATGCCATTGAAACCAAGGGTCAGCTTTTGCTTTACTAATAAAGGATAAACTATCTCGATCAAAAATTAAAATTTCTGTCCCTAGTTCTGGTTTCCATTCCATTGCCTCACTTAAACTAGCTAACCCTAATGCTGTTGGTAATAATTTCACACGAATAGGAGGAACAAAAAATATTATGTATGATCCAGCTAAAACAAAATCATGAACTATGCGTAAACCTTCTAAAGGATAATCTGATTTTTGGATTACTTTTCCTGTAGCATCACTTTGATAAAGATTTAACGTTACTTTTGCTCCTAAACTAATACCAAAATTATAGATATTACCAGTGTTATGATCAATTTTTGGGTGTGCAGAAAAAGGTTGTTTTTCGCTTAAATTATCAAGATAATCTAATCCTTTGGTTGCTAAATTATCTAAGTCTAAGGCATGAGGGTTGCCACCTTCCCATAAAGCTAATAATTTATCAGGTAGTGCCAAAACCGATGTATTAGCAGCATTTTTAACCTCCTTTCCCCAAGTTTTCCAAAAAGGTCCAGGGACAGTCATGCCATAATTAGGGTATAAAAATTCATTAGCTTCTGCTTCTTTTTTATATCCTTCAGTTTGTACATAACGATAGGTTGCTTCTGCACCTTCTTCTCTTAAATGAATAGCTAAAATAGCTCCATCTCCATCAAACCAATGGCCGACTTTTTGGGAACCTCTTTCCAGTCTTCCTGGACCATTACGGTATAAACTTCCCCTCAGTCCATCAGGAATTTCTCCTGATAAGATAGGTAAGGGTTTTAGAGGAAATTCTTCTGCTGGTTTTGCGATCGCTTGTGACCAAGTAGGCATACTTTTAGTATCTAAATTTAATTTTTTATCTCTATAAGTTTAACAAGTTTGATTAATTTTTATCAACATTATTTATCTTAGTGCTACCATTCTCTTTCTCCTTTACACTGTACAATAAATATAAACATAACAATTAAATTATTTCTTTTTCTAAATAACTTTCGCATAACCTGATTAAATCTTCTGTATAAGCATTACGTTCTTTTATTTGCGTACTAATATAAATATGTCTGACTAAAGTGAGAAACTTATAAATTATAATCCTTTTTCTGCTTTCTTCTCCTATTAGTTTAATAAAGGCTTGTTCCAGGGCTATTTCTTGATATTTTAAGGCTTGAAAATCACCCAAAACTCTTAAACTATATTCTGTAATGTGGGCGATAAAATTACCAATATCAAGACTTGGATCACCATAGCAATATAAATCTAAATCCAGTAAATAAAGACGAGAACTATTAATTATAATTTGGTCTGCATAAAAGTCTCTATGAATACCGACACACGGAATATAAGATAAACGGTTACCTAACTTATTACATTGTTTTAAAATCTCCCTAATTCGACTCTTCCAATGGGGATATAATTTAATAACTAATGGTAATTTTTTATGTAATATATGCAGTTCATCATCAATGGTATGATAGCGATCTGTTTTGGCAGGAAATTGATGTAATTTATAAGCAGCGTAAGCAATTTTTTCAGCAATATTAACTCCATCTGGTTTCCCTAATAAAAGAGTGGTGGTATATCCTGGAACTTTTCGCTGTAACCACATTTTCCACTGAGGAATAACCCCAATAGGTTCAGGGACAGAAACCTGATCTAAACTCTGATCATCAAAGCCATTTTCCCAGAGATATTTTTGTAAATAATAACTTTTGGTATCGGTTTCTTTAAATCTTACTTTTCCCAGTAAACTAAATTTTTCTTTACCTGTAAATTGGTATTCAATTAGACAGCGTTTTTGTGCTTTATAACGAACGACCTTAATTCCAGATAAGCAATTTTTTTTGATGATGCTTGGAAAATAGTGTTTAAAAGTTTGTTCAACTTTATTAGGTAATAAAGCATCTTTTAGAAATAATAAATTAGGATTAGAAAGTAGATTAAATGAGTCTTTTACTTGAATGTTCATAGTTTAATTTTCCTTATTTTTAGGTAATTATCACCCACCTTGAGGTTATTTAGCAATAGGTAATGGTTCAAAATACTGGTTACTTTTATTACATTGAATTTTATATAATTGAGAATATAAACCTTTCTGCTGCAATAATTCCCAATGGGTTCCTTGTTCTAAAACTTCTCCTTTTTCGATGTATAAAATCATGTCTGCTTGCGTAGCTAAAGAAAGGTCATGAGTAATTAAAAATGTGGTTCTATTCTTAGCTAATCTTTGTAAAGCTTCGATAACAGCTTTTTCACTTTTTTTATCCAATCCTGTTGTCGGTTCATCTAAAATTAAGATAGGAGTTTTACGAATAGCAGCCCTAGCAATAGAAATTCTTTGCCGTTGTCCTCCTGATAAAGTTGCTCCTCTTTCTCCCACAAAAGTATTGTATTTTTGGGGTAGTTTTTTGATAAAATCATGGGCATTTGCTAACTTAGCAGCTTGGATAATTTCTTCATCACTAATATTGTTCATTCCATAAGCAATATTTTCCTTAATGGTAGCTGCAAATAAAAGGCTTTCTTGTAAAACCACACTCATCTGAGAACGTAAAGAGTTTAAAGTATAATTACAAATATCTTGCCCATCAATTAGAATATTTCCTGATAAGGGATCATACAATCTCAGTAATAAACTCATTAAGGTTGATTTTCCACTACCAGACTGTCCTACAATGGCAATAAATTGACCTGCTTTTACATCTAAATTGATCTTATTAAGGATACAATGGGAATTATTATAAGCAAAACTAACATCCTGAAACGTAATATTTCCTTGAAAAGAAGGGGCGATCATTGCGTTAGGTGAATCTTGAATCTCTGGGGTTTCATCTAATATGTTTAAAATACGTTCTCCAGAGGCCGCAGCTTTGGCTAAACGTCCCGTATATTTGGCGAAATTTTGAATAGGTTTGAAACTATTTTTAAGATAGGTTAAAAAGACGATCACATCCCCTGGTGTCAACGCATCTCGTAACACTAACCATGAGCCATACCATATGATGATCGCCATTCCTAACGCAATAATTCCATCTACTACCCGTTCTAAATAAGCAGATAATTGTTTTGTTTGTACACTTTGGCTTAAACTTCGTTGATTTTGGCTAGCAAAGTTATCAGCAAAGGCACTTTCTAAGGATAACGCTTGAATGAGTTTAATAGCAGCTAACGACTCCGAAGCAGTAGCAGCAACTTCTCCCTCCTGTTGTCGTTGTCTGACAGACGCGGCCCGAATGCGTTGACTAAGGCGGGCAGACGCAAAAATAAATAAAGGAAAGGTTAACAGCGATAATAGGGTTAAATGGGCATCTAACCAAAACATAACCCCCACTGTCCCCAATAACGTCATAATACTGATAACTAGGGGAAGCGTTGCCGTGATCAAAATTTCTTGCAAACGACTCGCATCACTACTCACCCGAACAATGAGATCCCCACTTTTAGCTTGGTTATGATAAGTCAGAGACAATCTCTGCAAATGACGATACACCTGTTCTCTCACTTGAACCATCACCCGACTGCCCACAGTAGCTAAAGAAACCGTACTCCAGTATGCTGAAAATGCCCTTAAACAGGTAATAGCGATAATTCCTAGTGCGCAAAGGGTTAAGACTCCAAGGGGGCTTATTGCCTCAAAAACTGGCAATGAGGACTGATTTTGGATGAGAACATGATCAAAAATAAATTTCAGGGGCCAGGGTTCGAGAATGCGTAATATTACATCCCCCATCACCGCTAACATGGCAAACCCTAAACATGACTTTTCTTGGCGCAAATAAGGCCAAAAACGGGCTAATATCCGTCCTAAACTGGGAATTGTACTTTTTAATGATTTTGTTGTTGTCATGATTTGTTTTAACCTCTCATCACGCCACTTTTAAATAAGTTTGTTCCGCTTCTTTTGCTAACCGTAAAATCTTCTTTACCACGTGATCCCAGGTATAATGACCGAGAATGGTTTGACGGGCAGATGTACCTAACTGGTGACGCAGTTGGGGCGATCGCATTAACCTGATAAAAGCTTCTGATAAGGCGTTACTATCTCCAGGGAGACACAATAAACCGTTGTTTCCATGTTTAATAACGTCTTTTATTTGCCCAATATGGCTGGCCACAACCGGCAACCCTGCGGCCATGTATTCATAGACTTTTAGAGGGGAAAAATAGAACTTATCCAGAGGTGGATAAGGGGCAACTGCCACGTCCATTTGTTCTAATAAAAAAGGAATGGCATCGGGAGGAACTGACCCAGTTAACTTTACTGCTGAGTTGAGATTTTTCTGATTAATTTCGGTTTGCAAGCGATCGCTTTCGGGTCCTTTTCCAATAATTAATAGTCTACTTTGGGGATAATGATGATGAAATTTTTCAAAAGCATCTAATAAAATAGGTAAGCCGTGCCAAGGTTTTAATGATCCCACAAAACCAAGGGTAAAATAACCATTAGAGGTTATCTTTTTGGGATTAAATCGATCAGCATTGACCCCATTGGGAATGACTTTTATTTTGTTAGGATTTTTAACATATTGGCTGACATAATTTTTTACTTCATCAGACACAGCAATAATAGTTGTAGCTGCGTTAAATACTTTTATGGAAACGGTTTCAGCTTCTTGTAAATTGACTAAACCTCGGTATTTTTGCTGTTCTAAAATTAAAGGTGCATTAACTTCTAAAATACCAGGAATGCTTTTTTTTCTAGCGTATTCCATTGCACCATAACTCCATAAAGAATACCTTTCATACACGAGATCAAAGGGTTTTTTAAAGTCTAACACCTCTAACACCGCGTCTATTTCTGAGTTCATAGATAAAGCAATTTTTTCTCTTAAACCTTGGGCAACTTTCGGAATGGGTAATAATTTATGTAATTTTATGGTTTGTAAATCATCTGGTTTATTCTCACCTAACCGAGGACTAAATAAATGGACTTGATGATTTCGTTTTAACAACCCTCTCAGAATTTCTTGCACATGAATTGAACATCCTTTTTCTCCAAAGATAGGAATACCTGAATCAGCACAAATATAAGCAATACGCATCATTAATCACCTCTTAAAATAAACTAATTGTTAACTGATGAATGATAATAAAATAACTGTCTTAAACTAGCTGCATTTTGCTCAATATTGAATTCAGTTTCCATTAACTTTCTAGCATTTTCTGCTAACTGAACTCTCATATTTTCACTTGTCAATAAGGTCCGCAATGCTATAGCCAAAACCTCGGGATTATTTTGAGGAATAATTAACCCTGTTTCTTCATGTTTAATCATTTCAGGAATACCCGTAACATCCGTTCCAATACAAGGCGTTCCTAAAGCCATCGCTTCTAATAATACAGTTGGTAAACCGTCCCTATTTCCATCTTTTCCAATAATATAAGGGGCTGCAAAAACTGCACTCTCTTGAATCAATTTAAAAACTTCATTCTGAGGACGTGGGCCAATAATTTCAACGCAGTCATCTAACTTTAATACTTCAATTTGCTGCTTTAACTTGCTTTCTAAGTCACCTGTCCCGACAATGTGACAATGAAACTCACAACCCCACTGTTTTAATCAAAAACAAGCATCAATTAAAATCGAAGTTCCTTTTTTTTCTACCAAACGACCTACTGAAATTATCCGAGTAGGACGTTTTCTGGGAGACTGATAATGAAGTTGAGATAAATTCAATCCATTATAAATTCTTTGCACATTATCAGCTACTTTCCCGTAACTTTGTTGTAAGTATTTTTGATTATAATCACTCACAGTAATAACAGTCGAAGCATCCCTAAGTTTTCGTTTCATATCATCAATATCTACACTTTCATGAAAAATATCTTTAGCATGAGTTGTAAACGTATAAGAAACATTTGCAAAGTAAGACGCTAAGCGAGTTACACTGGTAGAAACTGATCCAAAATGGGCGTGTAAATGGGTAATTCCTCTTAACTTAACTTCCCTGGCCAACCAAGCAGCTTGATACACTGTACTCGCTGTTTCTCCTTGTGCTATAGATAGTTTACTCCAGAAATCAGGAATTAATTTACTTAATTCTTGTAATTCTGCCCAAAAATAACTAGCAGCCGTTGGAGATAAACTATTAAGAGACTCACTAACCCGTCCCTGGATAGGTTTACGAATATAAGTCACACTAGCTCTAACCTGAGAAATACAGTTTTGAAAATGGGTGTCACAAGGGGGACGCAGGGCAAAAATATCAATGTTTAATCCCGCTTTTTCATGGGCTAAAATTTCATTAACTATAAAGGTTTCTGAATAACGGGGATACCGTTTAACAACATAACCAACACGCATAAATTAAGGTCCTCACTCACTAAGTTTACTATTTTAAAAGTGTTCTAGTTTTTAGCTTACTTTGACAAGTCTAGGGTCAGATACTGCTAAAATTTCTCCTAAATATTGAGGGATACGTTGTAATCCTTTAAAGTCAATATTTTCATGCGCGTTAGACTTAACAAAATCTTGACATAACCACTGACTTAAAGCTGTGGGTGTAATATCATTAGGGTGTAACATATCAACTAATCCTAATGCTTGTAAACGTTTCGCTCTAATTAACTGTTCTTCTCTGGGTTGAATACGGGGAACAATTAACGCCCGTTTCTCAAAAGATAAAATTTCACAAGTGGTATTATAGCCCCCCATCCCCACCACAAAATCTGCCTTTTGTAGCCATAAAGTGGGTTCAGAAACATAATCTAATACCTGTAAATTAGGTCTATTTTTTGCTTCATGGTGTAACTGTTGACGCAGTTGACTCGGCATCAAAGGACCTGTTATGATGATTCCTTTGGTATTATCGGGTAACTGTGCTTGAGCAAACCCTTTTGCTAATTGATAACCGTCCTGTCCCCCACCCACCAAACAAAGGGCTAAGCGTTCATATTTGTGGTTTATGGGCTGTTTTTCTGGAGATTTTGTATAATTTAAGCGATATCTTTGGTCTAAATACCCTGTGTAGCGAGTTTTCGCTGCAACCCCAGCCGAAAATTGATACTTTTTAATGGCATCGTAAACCGTAGCATCACCATAAATCCAAACTTTATCATAGAAACGAGAGATCGTCTCTTCATTTTTGGTCTTTTTCCAACTTGGGATAATTACTTCTGGTTGATCCAAAATATCTCGTAACCCAAGGATACACAGAGTTTTACCCTGGTTGCGTAAATATTTGAGGGTACGATCTAATTCTCCTTGGGCCCCTCTGGGAACATTATCCACAATAAAGACATCCGGCTGAAAATTCTTGATAGCTACCTGAATGACTTGCGATCGCAGTTTAATGATAGCATCTAAGGACATATCCAAGCGACGGGCTTGATATTGCCCTTCTTTGGTCTTATATAAGGCAGGTAAGGTTAAATATTCAATGTTTGGATGAGTCCCTACCTTGGTCATATCACTCATGCCACTAATAACTAATATATCTGTATTGAGAGGGGAATGGGCCAAACTTTGGGCAATTAAGAGGTTTCGACGCTTATGACCTAAACCCATTGTATCGTGGGAATAAAAGGCAATTCTGAGTTTTTTGGCTTTTTTGTGATTAGGTAAGGATTGAAGCGTGATATTCGGCCTTGTAAGGGTAGTTAAGGACATAATTTGAGGAGGGTGCATTACAAGTAAATGAACAAAAAAGAGACAAAGAGGGGTATCAAGGGACTTTACAGGGTCAATCTTGATTCCGTTTGTAATAACGGAATAAGCTGGTATTAGTATAAGTTCACAAAACTTGATATGTCAGTCCCAAACTTAAGGGAAAAAAATCTCTCTAGATAGAGGGAAAGAGTAAAATTACTCCATTTATTTCCACTTATTTCCATATCTATAGTCAAAATTTTGAGAATTAATCTTAAAACTCTAAAGGATTACCAAATAAATCATAAATCATAATATCCCATTGTCCATCTTTAGCAACTTCAAAAGCAATTTGAGTTCCATCCGCATTAATCATAGGATTACGGACTTCTGCTTCCAAATTAGCAGTTAAATTGCGTTTTTGCTCCGTTTCTCGATCATAAACATAAATATTAGATTTCCCTTGACGACTACTGGCAAAAACCAGATAACGACCATCTTCAGAAATAGAAGGATGGGACGCTACTTCATCCAACGCATTTAACCCTGGTAAAGAAATTAATTGTCGTTGTTGAGCATCAAAAAGATAAACATCTTGAGAACCATTTCTATCAGAAATAAAAACAATATAAGTAGAAGTAACTTGGGGTTCTAAGTCCGAAGAACGACTATTTAACGCCCTTCCTCCTCCATCAAAAGGAAAATTGAGGTAACGAGGATAACCAGTACACCCCGTCGCAATACTACTAATAACAACTATCCAAGTAATAAGACAATATTTCAAAGATCAAGTCCTCAAATTCCACTTCTGACTTCTGACTTCTGATTTCTGACTTCATTTAGGGGTTTGCAACTGGTGTACCATCAGGAATATCTAACTCAATTAAGGGACCGCGATCTAAAACTTCAATATCCCATTGTCCCCGTCGTGCTGTTTCAAAAACAATGTAACGTCCATCAGCACTAATTTGAGGATTTCTCACCCAATTACGATAATTTTGAGTTAAGATTTCTGCTCGTCGAGTAGCGCGATCGTAAATAGCAACATCTGGCCGTCCTTGGACACTGGAAATATAAACTAAATACCTTCCCGTACGGCTTAAACTAGGGCTTTCTAGAATAATATTACCTTGATTTAACCCTGGCAATTCAAGAAATTTTTGACCCCGTAAATCATACAGTAAAATCTCATTACTATTATTACGGTTAGAAACTAAGGCTAACCAGCGACCATCTCCACTGAGAGCCGGTTGTTGGTCATTGTAACGACTATTAAGAGTAGCAGGGGGTTCCGGACGTTTGAAGGTATCACAAGCTGCTAATAAGCTAATTAAACTAACCCCGAAGACTGCTTTTAACAATTGGAACGCTGTCATGATGTGGGTGTGGGGAGTGTGAGAAGTGTGGGAAGATATATTAATATTGTTCCCCTTTTGCTACCTCTGGTCAAACTCCCCAAGTTCCCTTATTGACATACTTCACTGCCTAAAGGCGAGTGGATTCTGATTCAGTAATTACTTACTGAAACCTACTCTCTTTCGAGGTTTACTAGGCTGACTGGTACTTACCTTGCTAGGTCATACATCCATCTGTTTCCAGACACCCTGCCGATTCAGGGTTAGTCGTCACTTCCTGGGGGACCCCCAGTAGGTAGCCGTTAACGCTACGACTTCATCCTAACACAATTACGCCTGTTAGGGCGGGGTTTTAGACCCATTATTTTTCGATAATCAAAATTGGAGGTATTTGATTAGCGATCGCTGTCATAATCATTTTCCGGTTTTGAAGGTCGAGATCCGCGTTTTCTAGGACTTTCAGGTGGATCAATGGGTTGATAATCAACATAGTCCGTAGGGGTCGCAGTTTCTTCGGGAGAAGAGGAATAACGTCTTTCTGGGTTGCTGGGACGAGGACGACGTTTCCGAGGGGAACTAGATGACGTTTCTGGGGAGGAAGTTTCTGGACGAGGACGACTGGGGCGACCTTTTTTGGGGCGATCTTCCCACATATCATCCCGAGTATCCCAAGCATCATAGTTATCGTTTGTGGGACGATTTGGAGGGGTTTTGCGTCTTGGAGAAGGGCGATCGCCGTAAGGATCGTTACTAGAGGAAGGCCGACGACGGGGTTTCCTAGTCCGAGATTCTTCCTGATTATAACTACGATTACTGCGAGGATCGGCGTATCCTTCTAAACGAGGGTTATTGCGATAGGTGGGTTCTTCATCTTCGTAGGGTTCTAAGCGATCAAGTTCTGCTTCTGTATAAACACGGGTTTTACTGACGCGACGATCATCATCGACGTAAGAGGAGCTACGTTTAGCTTGTTCTGTGGTTGCTCCCCTCAAGCGAATACTTTCTACTGCAAAAAATACTGCCGATCCCGTTAACAAAAACTGTCCAAATTGTAAAATTGGATCGAGTCGCCATCCTTGAAAGAGTAAAATTAATCCGCACAACAAACCGACTGCTGCAAAAAAGATGTCATGATCTCTCGATAGTTCTGGTCGTACGCTTCGTAGGAAGTATAAACCAGCACCGGCAACAGCTAAAAAAATTCCTAAGACACTGGCTGAGTTCAGCCCAAAATTAACCATTATCCCTCTCCGTTTTCCTTTCCTATGGTAGCGAATTTTCTTTATTTTCCATTCTAAGCATACCCAATTACGTAGACCATTATCCCATCACGAATATAACTAAACTATTAAATCGACCCCACCTCCTTAAGAATGGGGTCAATTTGAACAAGCTTAGAAGTTGCGCTTGATTTTATCGCTTTGACTGATGACGATCAGTCCAATGGTAGCGGGAACAACTACGATAACGGTTCCCAAAACGAGGCTCCATAAGAAATTAGCTAAAGATGGTGTCATATATTTGTTACCCTTTTTTTCAATTTGATACCTAACGTTACTTATTTTACGGGGTTTTTTGCCTATTGCGTCAATTAATTTTGAGAGAGAGATTGTGTGGGAAGTGTGGGAAGTGTGGGAAGGGTGGGAAGACTAGAAAAAATATTAATATGCTGCCCCCCCATCTCCCAGTCTCCCAGTCTCCCAGTCTCCCATCTCTCTTCTAAACCGTCGCCTCGGCGCGTTTAAAGGCTTCATCCAAGACTTCTGATAAAGTGGGATGAGTATGGATATTAAACGAGAGATTTTTGACGCTTTGACGTTGAGCGATCGCATTAGCGGCCTCTTGGATCAAGTCGGAGGCGTGAATACCCATGATATGCACCCCTAATAATTCCCCGTTATCTTTACGGTACACCACCTTAGCAATACCATCGGTTTCCCCTTCAGCAAGGGCTTTAGAATTGCCTTTAAAGTAAGTTTTGACGCTTGAAACCTCAAACCCTTCTTTTTCCCCTAATTCACGGGCTTGAGGTTCGTTTAAGCCAACGTAACTAATTTCGGGATGGGTAAAGGCTGCGGCTGGAATACTGCGATAGTCGATGGTTTTCTGCCGTCCACACATATTTTCAACTGCGATCTCCCCTTGTCCGGAAGCTGCGTGGGCTAACATCATTTTGCCGTTTGCGTCTCCCACTGCCCAGAGATGGGGAACTGGCTCACCGTCCCGTAGAACTTCCATTTTATCGTTGACGGGGATAAAACCTCGGTTGGTTTCAACGCCGATGTTTTCTAAGCCAAGGTTTTTGGTAGCCGGCACTCGTCCGGTAGCGACTAAACAAGCGTCTACTTCTAAAACATCGATCACTTCTTTGCTTTGAGCATCCGTTAATTCGATAGTAACCGGTGCGCCTGGGGTTATTTTTGTGGCAAATACACCGGAGTAGGTTTCGATGTCACGGGCTTTAATTAGGCTTCTTTCGGCTAGTTTGGAAATTTCGGGGTCAAACCCTGGCATTAAGGTGTCTAAGGCTTCGATCATGGTCACTTCGCACCCTAATGCGGTGTAAATATCGGAAAATTCTAGACCGATATAACCACTACCAATGATAGCGATCCATTGGGGTAAAACTTCTAATTTTACGGCTTCGTCGCTGGTAAAGACGGTTTTATGGTCAACTTCGATGCCACGGGGAACAAAGGGAACGGATCCCGGACATAACATAATGTCTTTGGCGGTGATAATTTTTTCCCCATCATCGCTTAAAACGCTGACTTTTTGGGTATCGACTATTTTTCCCCAACCGTGGATAGTATCGACTTTGAGGCGTTTTAAACTGTTGGTGAGATCGCCACGTATTTTATTAACTAAATTTGTCGCATGATCGGCGATCGCTTGTCTTTGAAAGTCTACTCCATCGATCTCAATACCTAAGTTGTGGAGATGCTTAGTATCTTGGAGTTCCCGAACTTTCCCGGATGCTGCTAAGAGGGCTTTTGATGGGATACAACCACGGTTAACACAGGTTCCTCCCATGTCTTTTGCTTCGATAATGGCTGTTTTTAACCCACATTTGACGGCGTGTAGGGCTGCACCGTGTCCTCCAACCCCTGCACCGATAATGATTAAATCATAATCGAATCCTGACTCACTCATAATCTTTTTCCTTAATGGTTTGATTCTTTCTTCAAGAAAGACCTATTTTCTGATCATAAGTCTCGAGATACGAGTAAGTCTAGGGGGTGTTCAATACTACTTTCAAGATCGCAATAAAACCCCTCCCGATAACGGGAAGGGTCAACAATTCTGTTATGATTAATCTGAGAAATTAAGCAGCCCATTCGGTGTGGAAAGCTTCACCTTTGGGTTTATCAACACGCTCATAAGTGTGCGCACCAAAGTAGTCTCTTTGTGCCTGGGTTAAGTTCTGAGGTAGGTCAGCACGACGATAGCTATCGAAGTAGTCTAAAGAAGCACTAAAAGCAGGAACAGGAATACCCACTTGATTGGCTAATACTAACACTTCGCGCCAAGCTTCTTGACGATCTAAGATACTTTGTTTAAACTCAGGAGCTAAGAGTAAGTTAGGTAGATCAGGATTGTCTACAAATGCCTTCTTAATCTTGTCTAAGAAACCGGCACGAATAATACAACCGCCTTTCCAAATACGGGCAGATTCGGGTAAGCTAACTTGATTACCATAATACTCAGCAGAAGCTTTAGCAATTAAAGCCATTCCTTGAGCATAGGAACACATTTTAGAACAGTAGAGAGCGTCTCTTACTTTACTAATAAAGGCTTTTTTGTCTCCATCAAAGCTAATGGCAGGGCCAGTTAACTGTTGAGAAGCGGACTTTCTTTCTTCTTTGTAGGAAGACATCACCCGTGCATTCACAGCAGCGTACATGGTGGGAATGGGAACCCCTAACTCTAAGGAACTTACTACAGTCCAGCGACCGGTTCCTTTTTGTCCAGCAGAGTCTAAAATGAGGTCAACCAGATGCTTTTTGCTATCGGGGTCAACATACTTGAAGATATCGGCCGTAATTTCAATTAAGAAAGAATTAAGTTCATCGGTGGTATTCCAATCTTTGAATACTTCGTGTAATTCTTCGTTGCTCAGGCCAAGAGCATTTTTCATGATATCGTAGGCTTCTGCAATTAACTGCATATCGCCGTACTCAATACCATTGTGGACCATTTTTACATAGTGTCCGGCACCACCGGGGCCAACAAAGGTAACACAGGGACCATCATCTACCTGTGCAGCAATTTTGGTTAAAATAGGTTCTAATTCTTCGTAGGCTGCTTTGGTACCGCCAGGCATTAAGCTAGGACCGTTTAAGGCACCTTCTTCACCACCACTGACACCCATTCCGACGAAACCTAGACCGGTTGATTCGAGGTCTCTGGTACGTCTTTCGGTATCTTCGTATAAGGAGTTACCGCCATCGATAATCATATCCCCTTCTTCTAGAAGCGGTTTCAAATCTTCGATAACATAGTCAACAGGCGCACCTGCTTTAACCATGACTAAGATTTTACGGGGACGTTCTAAGGTTTGTACAAATTCTTCTAAGGAATAGGCCGCTTTGACATCTTTGCCTTGGGCCCGTGTTTTCATGAATTCTTCTGTTTTACTTGCTGTACGGTTATATACAGCAATGGGAAAGCCGCGACTTTCTACATTGAGGGCGAGATTTTCTCCCATCACCGCCAAGCCGATGACACCAAAGGTTCGCTTTGTCATATAATTCCTACCAACTCTACGGGTTGTACGATCAAGAGGACTTTGATCTTGTTTGACTGTTGAAGTGTCTAGGGAACACCACTGATAAGTTTAGACCCTGTTTCTATATGACCTCGGTTTTTTAAATACAATCTTAAGTAATCATCCTCAAAATGCGATCGTTTATACAGAATAGTTAAAATTTGGAATGGGTTTATTTTGTTTTTGATAAGCAAGAATCATCTCTTTAAGCGCATCTTCTAACATTAAGCGACAGTTTTCTAAGTCTTTTCCTTCTGTAATGACTTCTTCCCATTCAATAATTTGTCCCATATATCCGGAGGGTATTTTAGTATATTTTGCTGTATATTGATAGCTCATTTTTGCTTCATCTATGATTGGGACGGAATGATATAATTATTGTATCTCAAAAATATTTTTTAGTTACTTGAAAAGATGTAAAGTGTCTAGATTTAGATTATGTTAATTAATACAAAACTTCCCCTAAATATTGACTATCTTCAAAAACAAGATCAAACCTTTAGTTTATCAGGAATGACTTGGACAGACTATGAAAAATTCAATTCAGAAGAATATTCAGGTTACAGAATTTCTTATTTTAATAGAGTCATTACTTTAGTGTCCCCTAGTAAAAATCATGAACGAATCGCCCAAACTATTGCTATTTTAATATGCGCTTATTGTAGAAAGTTTAATTTACTTTATTTTCCTATGGGTTCTACTCGCTTGGAAAATAAACCATTAGCAGGAAAAGAACCTGATGTTAGTTTTGCTTTTAATACTGATAAAGATATTCCTGATTTAGTTATTGAGGTTATATTTTCTAGTGGTAGCATTGATGATCTTAACAAATATAAAGCTATAGGAGTTAAAGAAGTTTGGTTTTGGAAAAATAATAAAATCACTTTTTATGAATTACAAAGCGAAGGATATACAGAAATTACTCATAGTAAATCTTTATCCAATTTAACATCTGAAATACTAGAAAAGTTTGTTAATCAAGGACTGACTAAAAGTCCTCTCATTATTGAAGCAGAATTTATAGAAGAAATTTCTGAATTTTAAGTAAAAGTGCGTTATACTGATTGATAATTTGAACACTATTAAAATAGGTTTATGTGAATATGGAAGCAATTGAATTTGAAACAGTAATACATGATGGGATAGTTAATCTTCCTGTAGAATATTCATCTCAATGGGAAGGAAAAAAGATTCGTGTCATTGTTTTGGATGAGTCAGACTCTTTATCAGAATCAGGAGATGAGTCAGAAAAAAAGATGTTGAAAGCTATCTCTTTAAATACAAAAGGATTTAAGTTTAATCGAGAAGATGCTAATACGAGATAATGTTTTTCTATTCTCTCACTCTTTGCAAAATATTTTGATATAGATTAGGTTTAATCCAAAATCCAGCTTTAGTTTTTAAGTTATCAAGTAAGGGTTTTACTTCTGAAATTAAACCTTTTTGTTTAGCTTGTATCAAAATACCTAAAATTCCCGTAAAAGGAATATTAAATCCATTTGTTACTGTTCTTCCCTTTTTTTCATCAATAACTAAAAGATCCGCTTTGAGTTGAAGTGCTAAAGCAATAGCTTCTGCTTCTCCTCGATCTAATTGTTGTTCTAGGAGTTTAATTGTTGTTAATGATATCACCTGCTCAACTTTAATCCATTGAGCTTTTTTGATTTGGTTAGACACATGAATTGGTGTTTCAACTGCCATTAATTCTTGATAAACTTCTGAGGGAATAATTATACTAGAATATAGTTCTTTTAATAGGTGAAGTTGGTCAATAGCTGCTAAATTATTTAGTGGTGATGTGTTACTAAGAATGATCATTCTTCTAAAGAAGCTAAATTTTTAAGATCGGTTTCTAAGTCATCAATATCATAATTAATAGGGATTTCTCTACTTGCTAATAAATGTTGAAATTGTAATTGATTAACTTTTGCTAATTCACTCGCTTTTCCTAATGTTATTTCTTCTTTTTGATAAAGCATAATTGCAATTTCAATCTTCAATTCTTCTTCAGTCAATTTAATCCATTTTCCTTTTTTATCAATATAACCTTTGCGTAATCCGAAAAATCCTTCTTTCTCAACATAAGCTTGTCCATTTTTAAAGTCTTCGGCTTTATTAAATTTGGGTTTAATTACTATCTTCCCTTTTTGATCAATAAAACCATACTTGCTTCTGTATGAAGGAAAGTCAAGATATTCACGTATTTCGATCCTAGCTAATCCTTCAGAAAAATTGCCTATTTCATGAAACTTAGGTTCAATAATTATTGTTCCTTTTTGATCAATTAATCCACACTTGTTATGAACATAAACAATAGCTAAATCACCTGAAAAATTTCTAATTTTATTAAACTTACGTTCAATAACTATTGTTCCTTTTTTATTAATCAATCCATATTGTTCGCCAACACGAATAATAGCTAAATTATTAGAAAATGTGCCTATTTGGTCAAACTTAGGTTCAATAACTATTGTTCCTTTTTTATCAATATAGCCATACTTTCCTTCATGCAAACTACCTATTCTGATCTTAGCTAAACCTTCAGAAAATGTGCCTATTTCATCAAACTTAGGGTCAATAACTATTGTTCCTTTTTTATCAACATACCCATACTTTCCATCATGAGACCTACCTATTCTGATCTTAGCTAAACCTTCAGAAAATGTGCCTATTTCATCAAACTTAGGTTCAATAACTATTGTTCCTTTTTTATCAATATAACCATACTTTCCGTATAGTTTTATCTTAGCTAAACCTTTAGAAAAATTGCCGATCTCATCAAACTTAGGTTGAATAACTATATTACTTTTTTTATCAATATACCCATATTCTCCATCAATACAAATTATAGCTAAATCATCTAAAAATGTTTCTATACTATCAAACCAAGCTTCAATAATTACATTATCTTTTTTGTCAATATATCCATATTTTCTATTTATCTTAACTTTAGCTAATCCATCAATAAAACGTTCAATTTCATCAAATCTAGGCTTAATAACTATATTACCTTTTTTATCAATATACCCATACTTTCCATTTATCTTGACTTTAGCCAATCCATCAATAAAATGTCCTGTTTCATCATAATTAGGCTGGATAACTATGGTTTTTGATTGATCCATATAGCCATATTTTCTATCAATTCTTACCTTTGCTAACCCATCAATAAAATGTCCTATTTCATCAAATTTAGGCTGAATAATTATCTTTCCATACTTATCTATATAGCCATATTTTCTATCAATTCTTACCTTTGCCAACCCATCAATAAAAGTTTCTGCTTCTTCAAATCGAGGTTCAATAACTACCTTGCCTTTTGCATCAATATAACCCCAAAGATCGCCTAATTTAATCGGTGTTAGATCAATATCAATAACTGGATCAGTTTTAGTAATAGGCATTTCATCTACTGTAATATCTGTTTCAGTTTCTTTATTTTCTTCCTCTAAAGAAACACTTTCAGCAGGTTTAGATAAATCTAATGAAGGGTTAATTTGTGTCTGAGATGGTTGTAAAATAGATAAAATTTCTTGTGCATTTTGAAAGCGGTTTTTAATAGGTTTTTCAATCATCTTATCTAAAATTTCACCTAACGCCTCATCAATGGGTTCTCTTAAATAATTTCTCCAGATAAATTCTCCTTCATGACCATCATATAAATCCCAAGGATAAATATTAGTTAATAAATGCAGACAGGTTAAACCTAGACTATATAAATCACTGCTAAAAACGGTCTTTCCTCTTAATTGTTCATCGGACATATAACGAGGATCACCAATAATTGTACCTGTTTTTAATAAAGCTGTTCCTGTTACATATCTCGCTGCCCCAAAATCAACTAAAACAAAAGTTTTATCCTCGGATTTTTGAATAATATTTTCTGGTTTAATATCCCGATGAATGAGATTATTATCATGAACAAATTGTAAAACAGGTAATAATCCAATTAATAACTCTTTAATAGCTGTTTCATCCCATACCCCATTCTCTGCTAAGTCTTCCGCTAAATTTTGCCCATCAATATATTCTTGAATTAAATATAATTGTTGCTCCTGTTCAAAATGCGCCAACAATTCAGGAATTTGAGGATGTTTTCCTAAATTTTCTAATCTCGCTGCTTCTTTATTAAATAATTCTTCTGCTTTTTCAAGACTATTTGTCCCTTGAGAAGACGGAGAAAACTGTTTAATTACACAAGGTGGTTTAGAGGGTTTATCGCAATCAACCGCTAAAAATGTTTTACCAAAACCCCCTTGTCCAATAAGTTTAATTTTCCGATATCTTTCCTTTAATAATTCACTCATAGATCATTAAAAACAAAATTTAGATTTTCTACCACTGAAAATTAATTCTAGTTCTCATTTTAGAAGAAATTGATTTAATTGAAACTCAATCTATAAATCTTTTGTTTTACTTAATAATTTCGCCCTAGTTTACAATCCATAAAACTCAATTATTCCGTGTCTAGAAAATTAGCGATCGCCATTTCAATAAATGCTTCAACAGGATAATTAATTTCAGCAGAGCGAGTAATAAGAGCATATTTAATATGCGCTGGTAAGTGTGTTACAATAATCTCTTGAATATTAAGATGATTATGAATATAAACAACAACGTCATCAATCATGAAAAATTATTTATCTGTTCACTAATTTTATATTTGAAGGAAATATATCTATGACATTACAAGACATGATTAACTCCCTTGATTATTTATCTCAGGAAGATATGACTACTTTATTTAAAATACTAAGCTTAAAGTTATCAGATGTACACACAGAAAATAAGCAACAAATGATAAATGATAATGATACTTTTTAGGATATGACTCTTCGATTCCGTGAACAGATGGAAAAGGAAGAGATTGAGTTTATAGATAAAGACTTTGCAAACTTAAGAAATAGAAGTGTAGGGAGAAAAGTTCAGTTTTAATAGTTAGTTTATTTAATAACTATCTTAAATTCAATTCAAGCCATTTATATACTAAATTCTCCCCACACTCCCCACACCTCCCACACTCCTCACACGCGCTATTTCATAAATTTTTCAAGCTCACACCATAACCTGCCATAGCAATATTTGTGCAGATTGTTAAGTTTATGGGATAATTTGTAACATAGATATTAAGATTTGCTTAAAGTAGAGCAATGACTGAAAAACCCCAAGAAAAGACCCTAGCTGAACTCGCACCAGCTAACCACGAATGTCGTCTCTGTGGCTATGTTTATGAGCCAAACAAAGGCGATGCTAAAGGAAACGTTCCCCCTGGAACAGTTTTTTCTGAACTCCCTAGTGACTGGAAATGCCCAGTCTGTGGAGCAAAAACCAACCAGTTCGTCAGTATTGGCGCAACCAACGCCCCCTCCGGTTTCCAAGAAAACCTAAGCTATGGCTTTGGTGTCAATAACCTGACCCCAAATCAAAAAAATCTCCTAATTTTTGGGGGACTGGCATTAGGTTTCCTGTTTTTCCTCAGTTTATACGGGTTGGGTTAACCCCTTGGCCTGGATACTGCATGAAACAGAGTTGACCAACAAGATCGAACTTTTATCAGTCCATTTACCTTGTATTTATGAGAAAACTGAAACAATTTGTAATATTAATAGCCATTTCCTTATTTTGCATTAGTTGCAGTCAAGTCCCATCCACCCTCAATAACCCTTGGAAAAGCCTTTCCTTGGAAACCGATGTCACATTTGCAGACATTGCTTTCACCGATGATCCCGATCACGGTTGGTTAGTCGGAACCAAAGCAGCTTTGTTTGAAACCAAGGATGGAGGAGACTCCTGGGAAGAACGGAAACTAGAACTTGGTGACGAAAGAGTAAGCTTCACCGGAGTTAGTTTCAACGACGAAGAAGGCTGGATCACAGGAAAACCTGCTATCCTGCTACATACAGAAGATGGTGGCGAAAACTGGTCACGCATTCCCCTGAGTGAGAAACTTCCCGGCGCACCAGATGGCGTTATTGCTCTCGCTCCCGAAACCGCCGAAATGGTCACCAACTTAGGTGCTATTTACAAAACCGACAACGGAGGGAAAACCTGGAACGCCCTAGTTGAAGGTGCTGTAGGTGTTGCCCGTAATATTGAGCGATCGCCTGATGGTCGTTACGTCGCTGTTTCTGCGCGGGGTAACTTTTATTCAACCTGGGAACCCGGACAAAGCGAATGGACTCCCCATAACCGCAACTCATCCCGAAGATTGCAATCGATGGGTTACAGTGAAGAGGGGGGTCTCTGGTTACTTGCCAGAGGTGGACAACTTCAATTTACTTCCCCAGAAGACTTAGAAGACTGGCAAGACGTGGTTTATCCCGAACCTTCCACCAGTTGGGGTTTACTAGACTTAGCCTATCGTACCCCCGAAGAGCTTTGGGTGGCTGGCGGTAGCGGTAACTTATTGGTAAGCTTTGATAATGGGGAAACCTGGGAGAAAGATCGGGCGATCGAAAGCGTACCTTCTAACCTTTATAAAATCGTTTTTGTTAATGCCGAAAAAGGTTTTATTTTGGGACAAGATGGTGTCTTACTCAAATATGAACCCACATCAGAAACAGCTTAGAACCTTCTTTTTTTAAAGAAGTGTATCGTACTGTTTCACAAATCGTAGTAGACTAGACTTTACCATTCGTAATTAATTTTCAGAGGAGAAAGTTAAAATGTCAGGTGTTACCGGAGAACGTCCGTTTTCAGATATTGTTACCAGTATTCGTTACTGGGTTATTCATAGCATCACCATCCCCATGTTATTCATCGCCGGTTGGTTGTTTGTTAGCACTGGGTTAGCTTATGATGCTTTTGGGACGCCCCGTCCTGATCAATATTTTACTCAAGAACGTCAAGAATTACCCATTATTCAAGACCGTTTTGAAGCAAAAGACCAGATCACAGAATTTAATAAGTAGTTCGATTTTACAAGAGGTTTAAAACAATGGCAAACAGCAGTCCAAATCAACCCATTACTTATCCTATTTTCACCGTTAGATGGTTAGCGGTTCATACTTTAGCCGTTCCTTCTGTTTTCTTTGTCGGTGCGATCGCAGCTATGCAGTTTATTCAACGCTAGGAGTTTATTCATGGATAGAAATCAAAACCCTAACCGTCAACCCGTCGAATTAAACCGTACATCCCTTTATTTAGGATTACTTTTAATCGCAGTTCTCGGCATTCTTTTTTCCAGCTATTTCTTTAACTAATTCATTTTTATTTGGCAATATCTAGGAGGTAAAATCATGTTTGCAGATGGTAAAATTCCCCTTTGGTTAGTAGGTTTAATCGCTGGAATGGGAGCTATTTCCGTTCTCGGCCTTTTCTTCTACGGTGCTTATGCTGGTTTAGGTTCTTCTATGTAGAAGTAAATTATCAAATTTCAGCATGATTTCTCAATAACCGCCTATTATTCTTAATGGGCGGTATTTTTTTATCTCTTTAATTGTCATTGGTAAGGAACAAGACTTTCAATTAGTTTTTGAGTATCAAAACCAACAACAGCATAACTCCCATATCCTCTCCATTGACTCAGTTGGTCACAATTATGAGTAAAACAAGAAACATAATAATCTGTGTCTTTTTTAATTCTTAAAAAGTCATCTATTTTCTTTATATAATAATATAATATATCTTGTTGCTGAGAATGATTATAATCAATCCTTGAGTATATTTTTTCTAAACTGTTAGATATTTTTATCAAAAAAAAGTATATATTATCTTCTGAATTTTTTATAATTTCTCTTAAAAATCTTTGTTTTTTGTCTGTATTTACTATTTTTTTGATAGATATTTCTATTGTAATTTAGTTGGGTTTAATTCACTTTCTAATGTTAAAGTTAATTTATCGGCAATTCCTTCGAGCCAATTTTCATCTTGTTTTGTATAACTACGAGGAATATTTGCACCTAAAATTATCGCTCCATTACTCCCTAAAGGTTGACAAATTACCCCTTGTGTGTTGAGAGGTAAATAATCAAACTCAATTTTCCCTGGATACAAAGTTAAATTAACTAAATAAACAGGTTTTTGGGTTTCTAAAACTCTTTTTAAGATTTTACCAGGAGTTACTTGAGAATTTTCTCCTAAAATACCTCGACGCAATAAAACTTGATCCTGATAATAAACAACCAAAGATTGAGTTACAGTATTCTTTAAAAGCATCACAGAAGCCCAAGCCAATTCAGTTTTGATAGAATCAGATAAGTTAGGATTAAACTCTATACCTTCCTCTCCTATCAAAGTAACAGCATCAGGCGATCGCGGTTGAATTTGTTGCCAAATTAATCCCACTAAAATTAAGACACCACTTAAAATTACACCCACAACATCGGATCTTGCTTGAGACTCAGTTAATTGTACTGTGGTTAAGCGATTTAGTAATAAGAGTATACCTCCTAAAGCACCGGCAAAAAGAGGAATTAATCGTAAAATTCGGTTAGGATCTGATGCCATAATAATTGTTAAACTTTTAAGATAGTTTCTAGTTGTCTTTTGGGATAAAAATTAGATAAAATTGAGAGATAAAGCTTGACATCTCACTTTTGCTCGGTTATCCTACCTTGAAAAAAGCAAAATTTGTAGTAAAGTAAAACAAAATAGGATCGTTTTTAATCCTTAAATTATAATCTATGACTATAGTGACACAACTTCCCCTAACATTCAATTATTTAGGAGCATTTCTCCCCATTGACAGCGTTTTATCCACCCAAGGCATCATGGTGATGTTATTAGCGGCTTACGGCTTAGCTATGTGGATGTTTCTCACTAGCGCACCGAAAGTTTACACAATTATGGTATCCGATCTAGAGGTTGCAAGGCAATTCTATGAGGGTTTACTACAGTTAAATGTAGCTGATGTTCCTCTTCACTATTATTACAATTATGAACAAAGTTTAGGAACCTCAGGAATTGATCCTTTTTATATGACTTCAGATGCTACAGCAACGGCTACCAGTAACTATGGTAATAGAGATGGTCTTTGGTATCAACTGAAAAAAAATACTCAACTTCATATTATTGGGGGTGCAAGTTACGGGGAGAAAAAACGTCAGCGTCATGTTTGTTTTGATAATGAATGTTTAGAAGATATTTTATTAAGAATTGAGTCTAGACGTTTAAAATACAAAGTTCGTCGCAGAAAACCACTCAATTTTTTGGTTAAAGATATCGATGAAAGAATTATTGAAATGGTAGAAGTTAAAAATTAATTTCCTGAATAAAAATAAACTTTAAGGTGGGCAAAAGATTCAACAATTTGAAATTTTTGCCTACCCTACTATGTATAAATTTACGTAGGGGTCAACGGGTGTTCATCCCTACAATAGAGAACAAAACTAATTATATTACATCAAAAATCATTATTTACTTGACAAAATAGGCGGGCGGGGGTATAATATGGGCGTTTATCTTCATTAAAAGATAAATAACGGTTAATATGGGTTGATTATCTTATTTATACCCTGATTTTGCCATTATTCAGTTAAAAAGAGTAAAAACGTGAAAACAAGACTTAGCTTCGTCCAATATTTAGTGGCAGCCTTAACATTATCCGCCGGGATAGGGTTTAATGATGCTACCCAGGCCGCCATCATATCCGTTCAGGTAGATAATATCGGTTCTGTAACCAGTATTGCTTCAGGTAGCCCGGAAGAGGCAGCAGGTTTCCTTGTGGGAGAAGACATATAGCAACCGCCAAGGCGGTTAGGACACTGTGCGAAGCACATCTTCTATGGCATCCCGAAGACACTTGAATTGACTAATTTTTTTACGAATTC
>NZ_JASJEB010000037.1 GCF_030064895.1 Crocosphaera sp.
ATCTTAATAAAATTGAGCGATGCTGGTCATGGTTAAAGAGTCGAATTCGTAAAAAAATTAGTCAATTCAAGTGTCTTCGGGATGCCATAGAAGATGTGCTTCGCACAGTGTCCTAACCGCCTTGGCGGTTGCTATATCTAACTCCGAACCCCGAACTCCGAACTCCGCTGCGTAGCACGACGAAGTCGCCCTCCGAACTCCTAAAACTAGAAAACTCTGTACTTCACAAGTATGGGAACTGCTATATATTTTCAGCGAGGAAGTTTCCTCAAGAAAGCAACGAAAGCAAGTTTTAATATTTGCTTTACAAATATTTTTAAGCTAAGGTAGCAGTAGAAATTGACTGATAACTAATAATTTGGTAAGTCGAAATGGATTTATTAATTACAGCCATTACCCTTCCTTTTGTCTTTGCTTTTGGTGCTTGTATAGGTAGCTTTCTTAACGTAGTTATTTATCGCTTACCAGAAGGAATTTCTTTAATTCATCCTCCTTCCCGTTGTCCCCATTGTGGACATCGTTTGGGAAAAACGGAGAATGTACCAATATTTGGTTGGTTATGGTTACGGGGACGCTGTCGTTGGTGTGGTGGGCCGATTTCGGCGCGTTATCCTTTAATAGAAGGTATCACCGGTTTATTATTTTGTGGTGTATTCTTGCAATATCAATTCACTCTGATAACTATGGGTTATTGGGTGTTAGTTAGTTGGTTGGTTTCTCTTGCTATGATTGATTTTGATACCATGACCTTACCAGGAGAATTAACTAAGTCAGGGTTAATATTGGGGTTAATCTTTCAAGGGATAATTGGTTGGCAAGTTGCTCAAACTCCTGAGTATTTAATGACAGCTATCGGCAGTGCAGTATTAGGAATTTGGTTATTTTGTATTGTTCGTTGGGGTGGTACTTGGGTTTTTGGGAAAGAAGCGTTAGGAGGAGGAGATTCTAAGTTAGCTGCTATGATAGGTGCTTGGTTAGGATGGAAATATCTTTTAGTGACCAGTTTTTTGGCTTGTTTAGTGGGTTCTTTCTTTGGTATTGGTGGCATGATGTTAGGATTTCTTGGCCGTCTTCAACACTTCCCTTTTGGTCCATTTTTAGCCTTGGGTGCAATTTTAAGTTTATTTTGGGGAGAAATTATTATTTCTACTTATGTTCAGAACTTTTTCCCTTTAAGTTAATAGGAGATAGTTACTTTTATTATTATGTTTACTGTTAATTTCAGCCGTTTTTTTGGCAGTAGAAGCATTAAAATGCTTGCTACATTTTTTCCATTCAACTAATACTAAATGAGGAAAACCTGATGATCATGCAAACTGAAAAACAACAAACCTACAGCCCTCAAGAATATTTAGACTTAGAAATTGAGGCTACAGATCGTCATGAATATAGAAACGGAGAAATTATTGTTATGTCTGGTGGAACCCCTAATCATAATAGAATTACCCTTAATTTTGGTAGTGTCCTTAATTTCTCTTTCAAAGGTCAACCCTATGATGTTTTTATCACCGATCAACGTCTATGGATTCCTAGTACAAAAACTTATACCTATCCTGATATTATGATTGTTCAAGGAGAAATACAATTACAAGAGGGAAGAAACGATATAATTACTAATCCTTTATTAATAGCTGAAGTGTTATCTCAATCTACAGAAGCTTATGATCGTGGTAATAAATTTACTGCTTATCGCACCATTCCTAGTTTACAAGAATATATTTTAATTGAACAATATAGACCGCATATTGAACAATTTAGTAAAACTGAATCTGGACAATGGTTATTATCTGATTATGACGGAAAAGAAGCCACTATTACTTTAAAATCTCTTTCTTTGGAAATTTCCCTTTCCGACATTTATGATAAAGTTAATTTTTAAAATAAAGATACTTTATCAATGGATAATTAATTATTAATAATATCAGAGAAAAAATAAATTTAAGCAGGGTATCTTATTTGTAATAACTATTGCTAGAAGTTATCAATTAAGATATTAAGATTTATTAAAAAAACTAACGATTTAGCCAATATTTAGTATTAAACTCTAACCCTTAAGTAAAAGAGAGTTACACTAGAAATGAGAGGTAAAGAAAAGTTTATGATAAAGTTAAAGAGGTGAAAATTATCATGCTTAAAGATTTAGTTCCCCAACTCGGTCTTAAAAATATTGCAGAAGACCTTGGTATTCCTGGAATTACTGCTATTGTTTTACTTCCTGTATTAATTCCCGTTGCAGGAAAAGCAGCTAAACCAATCGCTAAAGCAACTATTAAAGGTGGAGTTGTCCTTTATGAAAAAGGTAAAGGAGTGATTGCTAATGTGGGTGAAACCTTTGAAGATATGGTCGCTGAATCTTTAGCTGAATTAGCTGAAGAAAGAACCGAAACACCTGCGATCGCTGAAGGGGGTTGAAGGAATTATCTTAAATGTCGGATTGAAGACCCTCGGTTTTACAGACGGGATGAAAATCCCACCAACAAACAAACCTATGCTTGGTGCGCGTGCTGGTTCGGAGGGAACCTCTGAACAGTTCGCTCCGCTTTTAGCTTCTTTAAACAAAATTTACACAAAAAGTCACCTTCTGTAAGCTAAAATAGAACCATGCTAACCATGACCTACGAGTACAAACTGCAACCGACTCCTGAACAGATTGATATCATCGAGGAAACTCTTGATGTGTGTCGTTCTGTCTGGAATTTTGCCCTAGGTCAGCGCAAAGATTGGTGCGCCTCTCGTAAGTCTCCTGTAAATGCTTGCTCCCTCAATTGTGAATATATCATCTCTGCTGATGCGCCTTTCCCAAATTACCATCGGCAAGCCAAGGAACTAACCGATGCTAAAAAGCAATATCCTCAGTTAAAGACTGTCCATTCTCAAGTTCTTCAGCAAACGTTAAGAGCTTTGGATAGAGCTTGGGATGACATGAGAGCCAGAGGTTTTGGTTTTCCACGCTTTAAGAACAAGTATCGTCTGCGTTCCTTTGTCTTTCCACAGCTAGGAAAAGACCCTATAAGAAATGATGCTGTTAAGCTTCCGAAACTAGGATGGGTTAAGTGGAGACTATCTCGACCGATTCGGGAAGGTTTTGAAGTTAAGCAAGCTAGGGTGGTTAGAAAAGCATCTGGTTACTTTGTGATGCTGTCACTACAGTTAGATGTTGATATTCCGAGTCCTATGGCTCATGGTCATCCTAGAGGGTTGGACTTGGGCTACGACAAGTTTGTTGCAACCAGTGACGCACAAGAGATTAAACGACCTCGATTCCTCAAAACCCTACAGAGTGAGCTTAGATTGCTACAACGTAGGTTAAGGAATAAGCAGAAAGGGTCGAATAATCGACACAAATTAAACCAAAAAATAGCTAGGTTACATCAGCGTATTTCTGATACCAGAAAAGACTGGCATTTTAAGTTGGCTCATCATCTTTGCGATGGTGCTGGAATGATATTTGTAGAAGATATCAACTTTGTCAGTTGGCAAAGAGGAATCCTCTCAAAGCATAGTGCTGATGCTGGCTTTGGCCAGTTCGTGAACATCTTAGAGTGGGTATGTTTTCGGAGAGATGTCTACTTTGCCAAGGTCAACAAGGATGGTACGAGCCAGACTTGTCCCAACTGTGGCGCACACACAGGAAAGAAAACTTTAGATGTCAGGGTTCATTACTGTAATGAGTGTGGCTACACAACGACAAGAGATGTAGCCGCTTCTCAAGAGATAAGGAATAGAGGAATTGCTGCGCTAGGGCATAGCGTAGGGGGTCGGTTTGCGTCCTCTGGGGAAATCTCAGAGACGTTTCGACCCAAAAATGTCTGTGGACTGGAAGCGACGGGGAGTATTGGTCACAATACTCTAGTTAGCACAGGAAGAAGCAGAAAACTACCATCGTGAGGTGTTAGAATCCCTCGACTTCGTCGACGGGAGTATGTCAACTGCTTAGATTTTGAAATTTTTACCGCTATCCTAAAGGAGTAAATATGGCAACATTATTAGAACAGTTGAAAGGATTTACCGTTGTCGTTGCTGATACAGGGGATATTCAAGCAATTGAAACCTTTACCCCCCGTGATGCCACCACAAACCCTTCTTTAATCACCGCAGCAGCCCAAATGCCACAATATCAGTCTATTGTGGATGATACCTTAAAAACTGCTAGAAACGAGTTAGGAAAAGATGCCGATGAGTCAGCGGTTGTTACTCTGGCTTTTGATCGTTTAGCGGTTGCTTTTGGCTTAAAAATCCTGGAAATTGTTCCGGGTCGTGTTTCTACAGAGGTAGATGCTCGTTTATCTTATGATACCGAAGCAACTCTGGAAAAAGCCCGTTATCTAATTTCTGAATACGAAAAAGCAGGGGTTTCCCGTGATCGCATTCTAATTAAAATTGCCTCTACTTGGGAAGGGATTAAAGCAGCAGAAATTTTAGAAAAAGAAGGGATTCACTGTAATCTAACTTTACTATTTGGAATGCACCAAGCAGTGGCTTGTGCAGAAGCTAATGTTACTCTCATTTCTCCTTTTGTTGGTCGTATTTTAGACTGGTATAAAAAAGAAACAGGAAAAGAATATGCCCCCACAGAAGATCCTGGAGTAATTTCTGTTACCAGGATCTATAATTATTACAAAAAGTTCGGTCACAAAACCGAAGTTATGGGCGCGAGTTTCCGTAATATCGGCGAAATTTGTGAGTTAGCTGGTTGCGATTTATTAACTATTTCTCCTAAGTTATTAGATCAGTTAAATTCCACGGAAGAAACTTTACCCCGTAAGCTAGATCCCGAAGCTGCTGCGAAGATGGATCTTGAAAAAATTGCTATAGATAAGGCGATTTTTGATAAGATGCACCAAGAAGATAAAATGGCTTACGAAAAGCTAGATGAGGGGATTAAAGGTTTTACCAAAGCCTTAGAAACTTTGGAAGAAATGCTCAAAGAAAGATTAACTCGTATCGAAGGAGAAACACGGGTTAATAACGCTGCTGCTGATATTTTCCGAGTTTATGATTTGGATGGCGATGGCTTCATTACTCGTGAAGAATGGGCAGGAACTGATCTCGTTTTTGATGCTATTGATGTTAACCACGATGGTAAAATTACCCCCGAAGAAATGGCCGCAGGGTTAGGGGCTGCTATTCGTTTAGTTGAAGCTTAATTACTTGTTTTAACTGGTAATTGGTAATAGGAAAGGGTCGATTATACCAGTTTTCTAAAGTAGGGGTCAACGACCGTTGACCCCTACAACCTTAACATCTGTAGTACCAGTTGATTAAAATGTGTTGATTTTCTGGTTTAAAATACTAAAAAAAATATGGATAAAAGTTTAGTAATTTCTCGCATTTTAGATGCTAATTTAGATCGGGCTAGGGAAGGTTTAAGAGTCGTTGAAGAATGGTGTCGCTTAGGTTTAGAAAATAGCGATTGGACGGATAAATGTAAGCAAATGCGCCAAGAAATTGCCCATTGGCATACATCAGACTTACGCAAAGCTAGAGATACTTCTAATGACCCAGGAACGAGTTTATCCCACCCTCAAGAGGTAATAAGAGAGAATATAGAACAACTTTTACAAGCTAATTTATGTCGGGTTCAAGAAGCATTAAGGGTATTAGAAGAATACGGCAAACTCTATGATCCTAATATGGGAAATGCCTTTAAAAAAATTCGTTACCAAGTTTATATTTTAGAGAGTGATTTATTACAATCTTATCGCTACAAAAAGTTAATAAATTCTTCTTTATATTTAGTGACTTCCTCTACAGAAAATATATTTGAAATTGTTGAATCTGCTTTAAAAGGTGGTTTAACTTTGGTTCAATATAGAAAGAAAAATATAGATGACATAATTCGCCTAGAAATGGCTCAAAAACTGTGTGAATTATGCCACAAATATGATGCTTTATTTATTGTTAATGATCGTGCAGATATCGCTTTAGAAGTTAACGCAGACGGGGTTCATTTAGGACAACAAGATATTCCCGTATCCTTAGCAAGACGAATTTTAGGACCGAATAAAATTATCGGACGTTCCACCACAAACCCCCAAGAAATGGCGAAAGCGATCGCAGAAAAAGCAGACTATATTGGTGTTGGCCCCGTCTATGCAACCCCCACTAAACCTGATAAAAAACCAGCCGGTTTGGAATATGTTAAATATGCAAAGGAAAATTCTCCCATTCCTTGGTTTGCTATTGGTGGAATTGATCAGCATAATGTTACCGAAGTAATGGCATCTGGGGCAACTCAAGTTGCTTTAGTTCGTGCTATTATGGAAGCAAATGATCCAGAAAAAACAACAGCAAAATTGTTAAAACAATTCAAGGAAAAATAAACAATGAATAGTAGTGAAACAATTAAGTTACAAGTGAATGGTGAGGAAAAAACTTGTTCATCTGGAAATAACTTACCTCAGTTTTTAGTAGCAATGGGACTTAACCCCCGTTTAATTGCTGTTGAATATAATGGGGAAATTTTACACAGGCAATACTGGGAAAATACGATGTTAAAAACAGGCGATCAATTAGAAATTGTTACTATTGTGGGAGGCGGTTAAGTAATTAATAATTAACAAGTAATAATTAATAATTAATGAGGTCTAACATGGCGAATCAAACATTGGGATTAGAATCTAATTTATATCAATACTTTCAACAGGTTTCTGTTAGAGAAGCAGAAGTATTAAAAGAGTTGCGCGAAGAAACTAAAAAGCAGCCAATGGCTATAATGCAAATTGCACCAGAACAAGGTCAATTTATGGCTTTATTGGTGCAGTTAATGGGGGCAAAAAAAACCCTAGATATTGGTGTTTTTACAGGATATAGTGCTTTGGTTGTTGCCTTAGCTTTACCTGCTGATGGTCAAGTTATTGCCTGTGACGTTGATGAAGAAACAACACAAATAGCCCAACAATTTTGGGAAAAAGCTGGTGTCGCTCATAAAATTGATTTACGTATTGCCCCTGCTTTAGAAACACTAGATCAACTTATTGCAGAAGGACAAAGTAATAGTTTTGATTTTGCCTTTATTGATGCCGATAAAAGTAATTATAATAATTATTATGAAAAAGCTTTATGGTTAGTTAAACCAGGAGGATTAATCGCCATTGATAACGTATTATGGAGCGGAAGAGTTGCTGATACTGATGTTAAAGATAATCGCACACAAAAAATTAGAAACTTTAATCAAAAATTGCATCAAGATCCGAGAATTGTCATAAGTATGCTTCCTCTTGCAGATGGATTAACCTTAGCTTTAAAGAAATAAACATAGTCTATAATTAAAAAGTTGCAATAAGAGAAAATTTAATCTGGGTTCAGACTATGAAGTTCTTGATAAATCTTAACATCATGTTGGTTTCTTGTTTGGCAATATTCCCCAATGTTGTCAAGGCCGAGGAAATATTATTGTTGAATCTTCAATACAGATCCGATACAACCACAACCAGAGAAATTCAGTTTTATGGCAATGATATTGATCCTAATTCTACATCTATTGACGATAGTTTTTCACTAAAAATAGACGGGGAATCAATTGAGATACCAGAGCAACTTTATAGACGACTTGATAGGTTAAGACGTAGTTTTAGCTATGACAGTCTTTCAGGAGGAATTCAAGAACCCTCAGAAACAAGAGTTATTTGTAATTTAGGAGGACCGGCTGAGGGAATGATTCTTGAAGCTCGCTATCTGACTTATAATTCTGAATGGAAGATTGTTGATCATGAAATGCGGCCAGTATTTGGTATGGCTGAAAACTGTTTATTCAAAGAACTTTACACACCGGTTAATTCAAATGCAAGGGAAGATGCGCGAGGGGTGATTGAAATTTTGAATACCTTAAGTTTGCTAGGTCACTCAGATTAAATAATGACTTTTTTCAAATTTATAATGCTCAAAAATGCCCATTAATTTGTCTTGTCAACCAGCAACTTATTGTTTAGTTTTCTTCTGTTCTACCTCATCATTGTGGAGTTTAGACTAACTACCAATAAATCAAACCTTACAGTCACTTTCGCCAAAACCTAGATACAAAGTAGTTTTGATTGCTATACTATCTAGAGTAGTGGTTAATAAAACCCTAAATATTGCCCACATTAGTCAAAAAAAGGGGGCGAAAATGGCTAATAGTCGTCGGGTTTCTCGCGTTTCCTCGTTAATTAAACGCGAAATATCTCAAATGCTTCTATTTGATATCAAAGATGACCGTGTAGGTTCAGGAATGGTTAGCGTCACCGATGTCTATCTCTCCGGGGATCTACAACACGCTAAAATTTTTGTTAGCATCTACGGCACAGAAGAGGCGAAAATTGAAACTATGGAGGGGTTAAAATCTTCAGAAGGATATGTGAGAAAAGAATTAGCACATCGTATCCGTTTAAGACGCGCCCCAGAAGTGACATTTTTTGAGGATCGTGGTATTGAAAGAGGTAATAAAATGCTAAATCTTCTTGACGAAATTCGAGAAACGATCCCTCCAGAAGATGAGTCTTATAATACAGAAGATTAGCAAAATAATGAATCTCTGTGACTAATTTATTACCTGATTGGACTCAATTTAGCTTAAAAGAAAAGATCGGACAAATGATCGTGGTTCGTACTTCTGGTTATTTGTTTGATCATCAAATTCGTTACCCCATCTGGGAAGCTTCTAACCGTCAATTATCCCATTGGTTAGAAACTTTAAATCTAGGTGGGGTGATTTTATTGGGGGGAAGTGCAGCAGAATTATTATTAAAAACTCAACAGTTACAAAAATGGTCGAAAACTCCTCTTTTTATTGCAGCAGATATAGAGGAAGGTGTGGGACAAAGGTTTAGCGGTGCGACTAATTTTCCGCCTCCTATGGCCTTAGGAGAAATTGCTAAATCTGATTTACCATTAGCGGTAAAATATGCTTATCAAATGGGAGAAGTTACGGCAAAAGAAGCCTTAGCAATGGGTATTAATTGGATATTAAGTCCTCTGGTTGATGTTAATAATAACCCTGATAATCCTGTTATTAATATTCGTTCTTTTGGTGATAGTCCACAAATCGTTAGTGAGTTAGGTAAAGCCTTTATTGAAGGTGCAAAAAATTATCCGACTTTAACCACAGCAAAACATTTTCCTGGCCATGGTGATACTAGCAGTGATTCTCATCTAGATTTACCTATAATTAATCATGATAATGAACGATTGGAAGGCTTAGAATTAGTACCATTTCAAGCAGCAATTAACGCAAATGTTGATAGTGTGATGACTGCACATTTATTAATTAATGCCTGGGATAAAAAGAATCCTGCTACTTTATCTAAAGCTATTTTAACAGGAAAGTTACGAGAAAAGTTAGGTTTTAATGGGTTAATTGTTACCGATGCTTTGATTATGGGAGGTGTTACAAAATTTGCTGATTCTGAAGAAATTTCAGTAAAGGGAGTGGAAGCAGGTGCGGATATTTTATTGATGCCAGATGATCCGGAAATAGCTATTAGTTCTGTTTATAATGCTGTAAAAACAGGTAGATTAACTGTTGAAAGAATAGATGAATCTCTAAATAGAATTTGGGAAGCAAAACAAACAATATTTAATTCTCAAAATAAGAATATATCAATTTATCAATTATCTCAAAAATCAGATAGGGAAACAGTTAAAAATATTCTCAGAGATTCGCTAAAAACCAGTAATAATTTACCTTTGAAAGTAACAGACAATACAGCAAAACGAAATTTAATTGTTGTTGATGACATTTTAAATGCAGACTTTTTAGATCGACAAATGCCGGCTTTTACCATTCCTAATTTATTAGGTTATAACTTACAGTTAGTTGATCAAAAGACCTTTAGCAATATATTAGAAGAGGAGCAAGAAACTCTATTACAAATTTTCATCAGAGGTAATCCTTTTCGGGGTAATTCAGGATTTAATGAAACTGTCAAAAAATACTATCATAAATTACTTAATAAGTCAATAGTTAAAGGTTTAATTATTTATGGGAGTCCTTATATTTTGGACTGGTTTACGACAGAAATAAATTTAGAAATTCCTTGGGTATTTTCCTACGGACAAATGGCAGAAAGTCAGGCGATCGCTTGTCAAACTTTATTTAATTTATCAACAGCAGAATTAAGAAAAATGTCTAAAAATTTAGGAGATGTTTTTATTTAAAAGGATTAATCTTATTATTCGCAGGGTGGGTTAGACGTTTAAAATTTAGGTGATAGAAAGAAAATTAAAAATCAGCCGTAACCTACCATTTGTTTATTTAATAAATTGGTGGGCAATGTTTATCATAGTCTCTAGAAAAAGATTTTGGGTTAGCATTGTCCACCTTACAGATGATCAAGTTATAATTAATGGAACACCACTATTATTATTCAGGATGGGAACAATATGATAGATTGGTTGGCTATTTGGGGTGTACAGCAACTATCGGGTTTTGCCTTTAGAAGTGTTTTAGAAACAGTAGGAAAACAATTAACTGAGTTAGTAGAAAAAGAGGGCGAAGGTTTTATTAAAGATGTTTTAAAAGACTTTTTTAAAGATTCCTTGAAAGACTCTTTAACATCGGGTTTAAGTCGCTTCAAAAAAGATGCTTTAAGCGAAGCAATGGGGAAAGCTTATGGACAGTTTCTTTATTTAATCCAACAAGAGTTAGAAGCAGAAGGAGATGAAAATCAGGAAGTTGAAAGTTATACTAACTCTTTAACTAAATTTATTCAAAATAAAGATATCAAACAATGGTTAGGTAAAGCATTTGATCCAAATTGTGAAAAATTAGATTCAAGTTTATTACAAACCAATTGGGATAATTTAGAATTAGAACCACTTCCTGAAGATTTTGATTGGAAAAGAATCAGTAAACTTTATTTAAAACGGGTTAATGATATTGTTGGAGAATCTCAAGAATTAAAAGATTTATTTAGTGCAAAAAAATTACAAGAAATTGCAACCAATACCCAAAATATTAGTGGAATTATACCTGATTATGACTTGGAACGCTATCGAGAAAGTTTACAAGAAACCTATGGATATTTAAAACTAAGTAAACTTGATGTAACTTATCGCAGTAAAGCTTATCAAGTTAATTTAGGCAAGATTTTTATACCTCAAACTGTTAAGGAAGCATTACCACCCTCTCGCTATGATTTACCAAAAGAAGTATTAGAAAAATTACAGCAAGAGGAAGCAATAGAAGACAATTTTTTTGAAAGTAATTTTGACCAATACCAGCAATTTTTTCTCGGCAAACCATCTCAATCTGTTTTAGATATTGTTAAAGATGATAAATATCATTACACTGTTTTTTTGGGTGATCCAGGTTCAGGAAAATCCACTTTATTACAATATTTAGCATTAGATTGGGCAGACAATCCTACGGAAAAAATACCCTTATTAATTGAACTGAGAGACTATGCAAAGGATGAAAATGATCCCCAGGATTTTTTAGATTATTTTCATCAAGGAAAACGGAAAATTTGTGAATTAAATAAACAGCAACTTCACGAACAATTAAACACAGGTAAAGCTGTGGTGATGTTCGATGGATTAGATGAAATTTTTAGCAAGGATATTTATGGAAGAGTTATTAAAGAAATACACGCTTTTAGTAATAAATATCCCCAGGTTTATATTATTATTACTTCTCGTATTGTTGGTTATAACCCAGATGAGTTAAGTAATGCAGAATTCACCCATTTTACATTAGAAGAGTTTAATAATAGCCAAATACGAGAATTTATCAAACGATGGCATAAATTAGCATTACCAGAGGAATCATCTCAGGATCGTTATGATACCCAAAAACGTCTACAAACTGCGGTAAAAGAGTCTCCTGCTATTCGACAATTAGCCGGAAACCCCCTACTATTAACCATGATGGCTATTCTTAATCGTTATCAGGAATTACCTCGCAGACGTATCGATCTTTATAAGCAGTCAACTGACGTTTTATTGCATCAATGGGAGATAGAATATAAGAAAATAGAATTAACTCTAGATGATGTTGATTTGCGGGCAAAACAAGGGATGTTACGGGATATTGCCTATCAAATGCAAGGAAGTGATAAGGGGTTAAAAGGAAATATTATTCATCGAGATCATTTAGAAGAGGCGATCGCAGATTATTATTATACTCGTTTAAGAGGGACAAAAGCGCGAACTATAGCAGGAAAAATTATTGATCAATTACGAAAACGAGACTTTATTTTATGTTATTTAGGTAAAGATTATTATGGATTTGTACATCGAACTTTTTTAGAGTATTTTTGTGCAATGGCTTTTATTGATAGGTTTAATAAACGAGGAAAAGAGGGAGGTTTAAGTATTGATGAGTTAAAAAAAGATGTATTCGGGAAGCATTGGCAGGATAAAAGTTGGCATGAGGTGTTAAGATTAATAGCAGGTAATTTGAATGAATTTGTTGGGGATATTATTAATTATTTAGTTGATCTTTATGAACAGAGTAAAGAAGTAGATGTTTTAATTTTGGCAGCAGAATGTTTAGATGAGGTTGATAGTAAAGTTGATTTAGATTATGTTAAAAATAGAATTTTAGACAGTTTAAAAGCAGCTTTAGAAAATGAGAAAGACGTTATAAAAGCAGCTTTAGAAAATAATAAAGAAGTTATAAAAGTAGCAAAAACTATTACCAAATATTGGCAAGATGATTCTGAGGTAATGGAATGGTTAGAAGATATTGCTTTAAATCATAATAAATATCAAATTAGAAAAGCTATTGCACGAGGAATTGCAGATATTAAACTTAATGATTTAAAAAATAAGATAGTTACAGATATAGCTGATGTTTACTTCTGTCAAAACAAATATAGAAAAGCACTTAATATTTATAATAGAAAAGAGAGATACTATGCTTTTTTATATGATATGCGAATGGGATTAGTATATGACAATCTTAGGCAATTTGATCAAGCAATCATCCATTATCAAAAATTGATTTCTAATAATAATCAAATGAATGATTATTATTATAATAGATTAGGCAAAATTTATAGTCAATTAGGACGTTATGAAGAAGCTGTTTATAGTTTTAATACTGCAATAGCAATATACCAAAAAAGTATGTTTATTTCTCAGCATTATCAATATTTAGGATGGACTTATCGTGATTGGGATAAGCATGAAAAAGCAATAGAATGTTATGAAAAAATAATAGAAATTTATGCTAAAAACCAGTTAGATTCATATGATTACAACATACTAGGTATGACTTATCAAGATTTACAAAGAGATAAAGAAGCTATTTCCGCTTTTAATAATGCAATTAAGCTCAACGATAGAAATTCAAATGCTTATCATAACTTAGGTTATTATTACCATTGTCAAAAAGAATGGAATAAAGCAATCGATAACTTAAATATTGCGATTGAACTTAATCCTTTTTCTTCAAAAAGTTATCATAATTTAGGTTTAGTTTATTTATTACAAGATAATTTAGATGAAGCAAAAATATTATTAACAAAAGCGGTTGAAGTTAATTCTTATGATGGAAACGCATTTTTAAGATTAGGAATTTTACAAGCATTAGAAGGAAATATAGACCAAGCTAAAATAAGTTGGCAAAATGGATTAAAATGGTATGGAGAATATGCACAATATGAAAGACTTTTCCGTACAATTTATATGATAGCCCTTGGAGAAATTGAACAAGGGTTAAGCACATTACAAACAATTTTAAGCGAAGAAAAGCCACCTATTGGTTTATTAAATCGAGTTTTAGAAACTGCTTATCTTCTGAAAAGATGTCCTCAACTTGAAGGAATTAATGAGGCTATTATTATGATTGAGAATAATATCAATTATCAACTATAAATTCTCAAATTCATCAACAGTTAACCCAGCTTGTCTTAAAATACTGCTAATTGTACCAATTGTAACCTCTTTATAACGTGGAACAATGGTTGTTCGCTTTCCTTCTATGGTATCTTTAGCAAATTTAACATGACTTCCTTTTTGACTAACAATTTGAAATCCAGCGGCCTCTAACTTGCGTTTAATTTGACGATAAGATAAAGGCTTAAGCGGCATTAATTTCTACCTCTATTTTCTGTAATTCAGGAATAACTGTTGCACAAGGTGGTTCAAAATGCAACTCTAATGCTTCTTGAAGATTAGTTAATGCTTCGGTTTCTGTTTTTCCTTGACTAGCAATATCAATATCTAAACATTGAGCAACAAACCAATCACCTTCTGAAAAAATTCTTGCTGTAAAAGACTGTTTCATCTCATTGACAATAAATACCCTAAATGTAATATAACATAATTTAGCAAAAATAATTAAAGTAGAGACATTTTAGTAAATGCCTCTACACAATTTCATAGAATTAGTATCATCCACCGAACAAAATTAAGCAAGGGAAACTTTTACTACTTTGTGCTTTTCTTCTTCAGCTTTGGGTAACGTTAAGTTAAGAATTCCCTCTTTGTATTCTGCGCTAATTTTAGTATTATCAATGAGAGCAGGTAATCCAATAGAACGAGAAAACTTACCATAACGGAATTCGCTGCGAGTAACACCGTTTTCCTCGGATTTAGTTTCTTCTTTCCGTTCCCCAGTGATATAGATAGCTTCTTTTGTAGCTTGAATATCCACATCTTCGGGTTTAACTCCAGGAAGTTCTAACTTGAGCATTACTGCGTCATCTGTCTCGGAAAGTTCGGCAGAAGGAGCAAAAATTGCTTCTTTCAAATTCCGTTCTGAATTCGTTAATACACCTTCATCAAACAGTTGATTAATTTGACGTTGTAAAGCGTTCATTTCTGACCAAGGGTTATAACGTAAAAGTGCCATAATTGTCATCTCCAAATGGTGCTTATTGCTTGTTTTTTCCTTTCTTGTCTTTATCTTAACCCAAGAAAATTATCATAGAATACGGTTTATTCGACCCAGAAGGGTGTAGTTTACCCTATAACAATTAAGCCCATGCTTCCCGTCTCCTAACCAATAAGTAGCAGCTTAATATTATGGACATAGTAGGGTTTAAAAACAACTTCTCATACCATTTTCATCAACTTAGACTAGAGATGTTTATCTTGTCGGGGTCAAAGGATTGCACATTGCAGAGGGTAGATTGTAGGCTAAGTAGATCACAAACATCTTGGTTGAGACGGCGGGGGAGCAGGGAGTAAGGAGCAGGGAGAAAAGAAATCAGATTAAAATTAAAGAATAAACCATCATGTTTCCCTAAAATCTTTATTAATCCAAATTATGATTATTTTTGCCATAATTTGACTTATAATAATCTCCCCTGCCCCCTGCTCCCCACTCCCATGCAATCCCAAATAGGATCTTTGTGATCTACTGAGGCTGAGTCTCAAGTGGAAAGGGAGACAATTGTCCCCCTTTCATCTGGCTCCTTTGAGGGAGTCAACAAAAAGCTAGATCAGAGGACTTCCGTATTATAGGTCTGAGACAGAGAGACCTGGAAGAGTGTGAATCTGACTATCCGTTAAAGGATCTCCTCCAAATTGATCATAGAGACGAACTAAAGCACCTGTTAGACCTGCATTGTAGTCCAGGGCTACTTCATTGCGAATATAATCCGAGCGCACATCTAGGTAATCGTAGTCGTTAGGTGATGCTGGTCCTCCTACCAATGCACCATAGAGGATATGAGCGTTTGGATTGGGATCGTTGATGTTGTAGCCACCGTGGGCACTTCGGTGATGAGGATTGAGGGCATAATCGTCTCCAAATCCAACCATATAGCTAAAATTATCAGGGTTGTCCCCTAATAAGTAATCGATCTGATCTTTAGCGAAGTTGGCATAGCGATCGCCATAGTCATTGACTGTATCACTATAAACTCCTGCAATAAAGGCGGTATTGGCACTATATCTGAGTGATCCCCACTGATCTAACCAGGCAAGACCCCCAGGGGTGTATTGAATACCGTCGTTTGGATCAGACCAATAATCAAGCCATTGTTCAGCATCCTGTTGATATTCAGACTTACCTGTAGCTTGAGCCAGTAAAGTTGCAGCACCATAGGATTTATCATCCCAATTGTGAGTCCACTGCGGATTTAACCCTTGATAATATTGTTCTGCTTTATCAAGATAGGTGGTATCTCCTGTTGCTTTGTAAAGCCATGCTGCACTCCATGACAACTCATCCATATAGCCACTCCAAGAGTTGTAAAAAGAACTAGCATTGGAAATGGCATCTGAATATTTGCCACGATACTGATCAGCAAAGTCAAATAATTGTGTTGCGTTATCCAGCAGAAGATCAGCATAAGCAGAATCACTTTCTCTAAAGATGATTGAAGCGGCGGCTAGTGCTGCGGCTGACTCACCGGCGAGATCAGACCCTGGATTTTCGCGATCGATCTTAAAAGATGGACGATTCATCGTCATTTCTTCTGCCGGTCCCCAGTAGGAATGATCGACAAAACCATCACCCACTTGTCCCCAAAATTCCAGTGTTCCTTGGTTATCAGTGATGTGAGCTTTGATAATGTAGTCAGTACCCCATTTAATCGCCTCTAAAGCTTCATCAAGTTGCCCGCTTTGCTCATAAGCATCACCATACTCAACAACACCCCAACTTAACATGGTCATTGAGGATGCCATTGGGAAGCCAAACTTAACATGGTCTCCTGCGTCATAATAGCCACCAGACAGATCAACCCCAACATCTGCACCATCATTCACAGCAGAATCACCACGCCAGTCAATGCGGTTGTCTTCTGGAAGTGGTCCAGAGCGTTGTGCTTCATAAAAAAGAAGGGATTTTTGAAGGGCTTCTCCATAATTAAAATCACCTGTTCCTGGATCACCTGGGTCACTTGGATCTCCTGGATTTTCTGGCGCAACCGGATCTCCTGGATCTTCTGGCGCAATGGGATCGCTATTGGAACCGATTACCATTCCATTAAGCTTGAATACCTCTGGTAAATCGGAAGTAGAACCATTTCCTAAGAAACCAAAAGATATCTCCTGACCAGCAGATATTGTGGCGTTATGAGGTGCATTCCTAATTACATAAGTGTCCCCATTTTGACTGACAATTTCTGCATCCCATATTTGAGTTATGTTGCCAGAAAATTCAAACTCAATAGTCCAGCCATTGAGTAAACTACTATCATTGTTAGTGACTTTTCCTTCACCTTGGTATCCACTACCCCAGTTATTAGTAATGGCAAAATTTACTTCGTAGTCTGAGGTTATGGGATCACTTGGTGGATCAACTGGGTCTACTGCGTCATCTGGTGGGTCAATTGGTGGATCTACTGGGTCTACTACGTCATCTGGTGGATCCACTGGCGGATCTACTGGATCTACTGGGTCTACTGCGTCATCTGGTGGGTCTACTGGATCAACTGGATCTACTGGATCAGTTGGTGGATCTACTGGGTCATCTGGTGGAGGATTAGAGCCTATAGGTGTACCTGTATAATCTTGATAGTTGGTGTGATAGGGCGCTCTATCCACTAACCCCGCCATCGCCACACTTTTGCCACTGAATACATTGTCAGAGACAATAGTAAAGCTGGCTATTTTATCCGATAGTCCCATACGACCTGCGATATTGTCTTCTAGCTGATTGGCTCTCCACTCAAAGTGCGAGCTATCCAAATCCGAGAATTGAATTCCGCTCAGGGTTATGCTTTGACCTGTAATCGGACTATAAAACCTGACCCCAAGATCCGTTTGTTCTACGGCAAAGTTCAGTTGATTATCCCCTCGCACACTGAGATAGAAAAAGCTAATTCGGTCAGTCTCTGGGTTAAATTGGACTATTTCTTCTAATCCTTGTTGATGGGAACGAATATAGACTGTATTTTCTCTGATATACCCTGTTCCGTTTTCCCATGCTAAAGCTGCACTCAGGTCTTGTTGCAGGTGAGCATCGGATATGGGGGTGAAGTTTTCTGCCTTGAGGTCTTTGAGGTTAATTCCAACCAGTGTTAGGGAGCGGTTGGGGTTAAACATATTTTGGAACACCAAACCCTCGGCAGTATCAATAGGGATTTGATTGTGGATCGAATCGGGTCCAATATCTACTCTATCTTCGGAGGAGTCGAAGTTGTTTATGCGTTGGTTGCTACCATCGCTGTAGAAAATTTGTCCTCCATCTGTGAGAGGATCTTGAGGGTCATCATCGGGTAATGGGTCATGATCATGGTTGTGTTCATCCCCATGATTATCTCCATGATCATGATTATGTCCTCCATCGGTCAGAGGATCTTTAGGGTGATCATCGGATAAAGGGTCATGATCATGGTTGTGTTCATCCCCATGATTATCTATATCCCCGTTATGATCGTTGTCTCCAGAGTCACCTGGGTTATTTGGATCAACCATATCAACTCCGTTGAGTTGATAGTTTGTTGGCTCAATCGTCATTCCATTTGACTTTGTTGCATTAAATCCGAATGAGATGGTCTGACCAGGATTAATTGTCGAATTCCAGGCAGCATTTTCAATTACATAGCGATTTCCGTTTTGGCTGACGATTCCGCCATCCCAAAGGTTCGTAATTTCAAATAGTGCATCAAACTCAATAATCCAGCCGTTGATTGGTTCTGTTCCTGTATTTGTAATGGACAAATTAGCGGTAAAACCGTTGTTCCAGTCATTAATAATCGAGAAGTTAATCATGTCTTGTCTGTCTAGTATGTGGTCAAATAGCATTATTCAGCAGAGATTATGCTGATTTAATCATTAGCTTGATTGCGTAAATTCAACCTCAAAAGCGAGTTTTATTTGCCGTTAAAGAGTAGGATTCCTTGACTGTTTAGCCATGAGTCTAACTATTTATTAGACTGAAACTTTTGGGATTATTTCTTAGTAAAAAATATTCTCGAAAAGAAGTCTGCAAATTATTTCCAAAACCTTTCACAGAAAATGATATTAAATAGTTTTGGATACTATTAATTGTATACCTCAATCTTAAAGTACCTATGAGTTTAGAAGATAATTTTAAGTATTTGAACAGATTTTTAACCTCACCTTAACTCCCCCACAGTTGTGATAATAAACTAATAATTTTTCTCTAGCAGTCTTGATTTTAGTTTTTGTAAATTAACTAGGTAGCGTTATTTAAGTAGCGTTATTTAAGTAGTATTATTTAAGTATTGAAAGTATGATTTTTGCCTGAGCTTCTATTCAAATAAGGTAAAATAGTGCAAAGAATAAAAGATATGGGATAACTATCTATAGTTTAGACAAAATTTTTAATAACTTAGCAAAAAAAATATCAAAAAATTAGGTTTAAAACCCCGTCCTTTCCTAAAAAAGTCTAGAAGGAACCTGTGTTTATTCAATCTGCAATCTGCTTTTCGACAATCTACAATTTTTGATCAACGGCCGTTGACTCCTACTTCTTGAAAGCAGTTTTCATTTGCATACATTAAACTGATATCTGGCGGAAGTACATAAAAACTTAATACGAGAATCATCGAAATCAATTATCAATCAGTTATAGTTACAACTAACCCTTTTGACTATTCCCCATTCCCTATTGCCTCTCTGAACTAAGTGATTTTATGGAGGTACAAGATGTGAATTAAACATTAAAATGTCAATACTACTTACTCAATGAAAACTGCTATGAAATTACTATTATTTCCCATCCTGCGAGGGGTTAAGTAGTCGGATATAAGTAAACAGCAGTGTATTAACTGATGTAAATATAGCTATAGCCTTACTCCTGAACCCTGCCTCCGGCCTCCTGTCTCCTGCCTTTTCTCAACTGTAATGTTTATTTTTGTCCAGGCACTTAGGGGTGGGTTAAGTTTAGAAAATTAAAAAAAAAAGAAAGAATCAAAGCTAATTCATAAATCGAATATATATTGGGAATCAACAATAGGTGTGAGAGTTATTAAACCTAGCATTTGTTCATTAAATGCAGGAGTTCCAGGCTAACAAGATTAGCGTTTAATTTGAGTTAAACTCTAACAAGCTAGTTTTAAAATTTGTTCTGGAAAATATAGTTTTGTTAATAAAAATTTAAGGATTTGAACACGATGACTCGTTGGTTATTTTCTTCCGTAGTCTTAGGTTTGTTGTCGCCTTTAATGATGACTAATAGTTTAACTGTAAGTGCCGAAACCCAACCAATAGCTTATAACATGGCACAACCTTGTAATGACTGTTTACATTTAGTGCCATCTGGCACGACCAATCAACAAAAAAATCCCATTTATTTCCTCAGAGTGTATCATCAAGGCCAGCTTTTATATAGCTTTGAAACCGTTGCCGGTCGTCATTTTACCCAAAATAGAAACCGTCATCAAGCAGGGACAGAAGCACCATTACCCGATGGAAATTATCGAATTAGTTCCCATAGTGTACCCGGAACCTTGGCAGAAGTAGGGGGACGTTTTTTGCCGGTTTATCCTCAATTTTCTACTGGTAGAAGTGCTTTGGGCATTCATTTTGATCCAAGCTATAATAAAGGTAATGGAGAGGATGGGACTGCCGGTTGTATTGGTTTGAGTTCTCGTCAACATTTTGCCACATTATTAAATTTTGTTGAGACTCATAAACCACAATTATTAATTGTTGATATTCAATAGATTTAGTTTTTCTCCCCTTGATAGAAATGGGTGTTTTATTATGAGATTTAAACTGACATTAGCCTTATTAAGTTGTGTTGTGATGTTTGCCTATGTTTCTTATGGTCAACAAAAACAAGAGCAATCTTTGGAAACCATTGAAGAACAAAATACTGTTGGTTTAAATAGCCAAGAAATCAATAGAGAATTGCCGACGACGGTTAACCCAGAACAATCCCTAAAAACCCCAATTCCTATTAACCCTTCGGGTTACGAGAAAAACCAACCTAGCTATCAAGAAAACTTGGAGTTTGGCTACAAAGAACCGAATTTACCCGAACCATCAGATAACGATTATTCACAAACCCCTGTTGAACCCTACGAAAATGCACAGGTTACTCAAGGTACTTATATGACCTTGACCCCTACTAATACCAGTAATACAGTGGGAAATCCTCTTTATGAATTACGACTGTATGCCAATGGCCGTCTCATGAAAACCTATCGAACCGTTACAGGACGCGCTGACAGTCAAAACAGAAATCGCCACCAATCTGGTACAGAAGCACCCCTACCAGACGGTCAATATCAGGTAGCGAGTGCAGTGGTGGCCGGAACTCATCCTGAAGTTGGGGGAAGGTTTCTCCCCATTGAACCCCTATTTGCCACCGGAAGGTACGCTTTAGGGATTCATTATGACCCGTCTTTCCAAAAAACTAACGGGGAAGATGGAACTCAAGGATGTATTGCCCTAACCAATAAACGTGACCTTGACCAAGTGTTGCAATACGTTCATAAGTATCAACCGCAATACTTAGAAGTCAAGTTACAGGTTTAATTTTTGCTCTTATTTACTTTGTTTCTCATACACACGGAGAATAAAATTATGTTAAAAACATTGATGGCAAGTATTATTCTTGTCGGTACAACTGCCTTACCCATGCAAGCACAACAAGGGCCTGGATGCGGGCCCTACGATAACTGTGGAGCAGCAGGGGGACGAGGTCATTATGGACAAATTTGTACCAGAGACCGCAATGGTCGCTTAAATGTCAGAAACGGCCCTGGAACCAATTATGGTTATTGGACACAAGTTCGGAATGGACAAACGGTAGCTCTTTATCGCAGTGCTATGGGCCACGATGGTGGTGGTTATCGATGGCAACAGGTTTACATCAATGGTCGAGAAGGATGGGTTCGTTCTGATTATGTTTGCGATTAGTTTGGGAACAAAAAGAATAACGACGGGTCACTTAATCTGTGGTTAGCAATAAATTGAATAAACTGCTAACTATTTAAGCTTTTAAAGTGTCTCCGTAAGAAGAGTATGCCGTCTGCTTTGAATCTTACGCTACATCGGCTACTCTCAACAACAGTCCAAGTATTTCTTGGGCTGTTTTTCCTATGAATTATTATTACCAGTGAACAGTGAACAGTGAACAGTGAACAGTGAACAGTTATCAGTTATAGCAATAGACAGGTTAGTTAGGACACATAAATTGTATTTTAAGGCAACAGGCAACAGGCAACAGGCAACAGAAAAATGTCCTAATAGCCTTGGCGACTGCTATATCAGTTTGATACAGAGAAATGTGAGCATCATGCTAACTATGCTAACAATAAGATAGGTAAGTTTTGTTTAATTTTTATTTTAATTAGACTAGCGTTCGCATACTAAAATAGTTCCTTTGTTTCCTTTTGTAATGCGTAGTTGTTCGTCTAAATAAAGCACTTCTAAACGACCTTTGGGAGAACGTTTCATATTAAAAGAAATTTCTCCCGTTTCTAAATTCATCCCTTGGGGTGGAACTAAACCAAACATAAACTTGAGAAAAACTGACATTAATTGTTCACCAAAGCCTTTTTTTGAGGGTGATGGTTGACTAAATATTTTTTTCCAGGTTTCTAAGTCTTGGCTTTTTGTTGGGGTTAAAGTTCCTCCTATAAATTCTACTTGTAAATTGTTATCATCAGCAGGATAACATACACCTTTATTACAAACAACCCCTTTTAAATTAGGAAAATTTGGCTCAATAATGGTAAATTCAACGACAATATCATGAGTCCTTTTTTCTCCTTCTCCTAATAACACAACTGGTTGTCTAACAGAATCAATTACTAATTTAAGACTGGTGGGTTCAAACATATTAAATGCTAAACGTCCTAATGTATAAGAATATTTGCCATCGCCTAATTTTTCCCCTTGAGGAAAAGACGGCGCACTAATTAATAACCATTCAGCAGATTCTAGTTGATTACTATGGGTTGGAGAAGTTGTTGGGTTAAGTTTGCAAAGTTGCTCAATTTTTTCTTTGACTAAATGATGTTTAACGTCCCCATCGTAAGTTTTTAAGACTTCTTTTAATTCGTTTTTAATTGTCGCTAGAGTTTCAACTTTATTCATAATTATTTTGCAAAATTATTATTATGTTATTTTAGTTGGCAGGATTCTCACACTCCTCTATAATTAAACATTAAATCTAAATAATACTACGTCTCCTTCTTGTACCACATACTCTTTTCCTTCGCTACGAACTAACCCTTTTTCTTTAGCAACTGTCATGGTTTTACAAGCAACTAAATCCTCATAAGAAACGGTTTCAGCGCGAATAAATCCTTTTTCAAAGTCTGTATGAATAACGCCGGCTGCTTGGGGTGCTTTCATACCTGCTAAAATAGTCCAAGCGCGGGTTTCTTGGGGTCCTGTGGTTAAATAAGTTCTCAGTCCTAATAATTCATAAGTCGCTTTAATTAATGATTGTAAACCCCCTTCTTTGACTCCTAAAGCGTCTAAATAATCTGCTTTTTCTTCATCGGGAATTTCTACTAATTCTGATTCTACTTGCGCGGAAACAATCACTACTTTGGCTTTATCCGCAGTGGCAATTTTTCTTACTGCTTCTACCCATTCATTGCCTGTTGCTAGGTCATCTTCTGAGACATTGGCAGCGTAAATAATCGGTTTACGGGTGAGGAGTCCCAAGGACTTAATTAACTCTTCTTCTTCCTCAGTTAATTCTACATGGCGCGCTCCAATTCCCTCGTTGAGCGCAGCGAGGATTTTCTCTAAGGCTGGTATTTCTTCTTGACCTTCTTTTTTGCCCTTAACTTGCTTTTTAAGCCGTTCTAGGCGTTTTTCAGTTTGAGAAAGATCGGCCAAAGCTAGTTCTAGGTTAATCACTTCGATATCCCTAGCAGGGTCAACCGAACCGGACACATGAATAATATCATCATCATCGAAACAGCGCACCACATGAACGATGGCATCTACTTCTCGTATATTTGCTAAAAATTGGTTGCCTAGTCCTTCTCCTTTGGATGCACCTTGAACTAAACCGGCAATATCCACAAATTCGATGCGAGTGGGGACAATTTTCTGAGACTGGGAAAGTTCGGCTAAGACGGCTAAGCGTTCATCGGGTACTGAAACCACCCCTACGTTGGGTTCGATGGTACAAAAGGGAAAATTAGCTGCGTCTGCTTTGGCATTGGCTACCAGAGCATTGAATAGGGTTGATTTACCGACGTTAGGGAGTCCAACGATTCCAGCTTTGAGCATCTATTTCTTCTTTTGCATTTGATAATTCCTTGTTCATTATCATGGATTTACGAAAAATGATCAACTGTTTGTTAATTAATCTCTGTTTTCGGTTCTTCTTTTGGGTTAATGTATTGTTTTAATAGTTGAAAGTTTAATGCAAGTAGTAATTTACTTTGCTCAACTAACAGACTTTTTAACCTTTGTTTCTTGATGAATTAAACTGAGAGCTAATTATCTAATAATTGCTATGTTTTCAGGTGAATTATAAAATATAATTCGAGAATCATCTTCATATTTGGGGAATTAGACATCAGGAAATCGCCTCCAAAAATAAGAAGCGATCTCCTGAAATCTGTTCAATTGTTAAGGGGTGATGCTTAAGCTATTAGATAGTAACTTCCAAGGAGTTATCACTGTTTAAATCGGTAGATTGAACATCTTTGATAATAGCTAACTCCTGATTATCAAACATAATAGAAGTGTCATCATCAATATTAGTTAAGCCCAGAGAACCGTATGTTAAGTCTAATTCAAAGTCAGTAATGGTATCAGCTCCTTGATGGGGTTCCACGACAAAGAAATCACTATCTCCCTGACCCATATGAGCATCATTTTCAGCCGGCCCTAAAAGATAATCGTTGCTGTCTCCCGTTACGATAGTTTGCTCAATTTCATCAGAAACTTGCTCGGTGGGTAAAAATGCACTGATATCAATGATTTTTAATCCACCATCATCGTCAGCAACATAAGCGAAGTTGCCCACAATTTGTACATCCTGAGCCCAGTCACTGGTATTATAATTGCCAGCAAGAGTAGGATTACTGGGGTCGGAAATGTCAATGATTTCTAGTCCACTCTCCCCGTCAGCAACATAAGCGAAGTTGCCCACAATTTCTACATCGTTAGCAGAGTCAATGGAATCATAATTACCAGTCAGGGTGGGACGGGTGGGGTCAGAAATGTCGATGATTTGTAGTTGCCCCTCCCACTGATCAGCAACGTAGGCGAAGTTACCCACAATTGCTAGATCCTTAGCATCAACGGCATCATAGTTTTTAGTAAGAGTGGGATTGCTGGGGTCAGAAATGTCAATGATTTGTAGTCCACTCCACAGATCAGCAACGTAGGCGAAGTCGCCCACAATTTCTACATCGGCAGCATAGCCACTGGTATCATAATTACCAATGAGGGTGGGATTGCTGGGGTCAGATATATCAATGATTTCTAGTCCATTATGGGAGTCGGCAATGTAGGCATAGTTTCCGACAATTTCTACGCCATAGCTTCTGACAATTCTTAAATCGTCAGGAACGCTGGTGATATCATAATTACCAATGAGAGTGGGATTGCTGGGGTCAGATATATCAATGATTTCTAGCCCACTATCAGGGTTCGCAACGTAGGCGAAGTTGCTTACAACTTCTACATCCGTAGCATAGTGATCAGCATCATAATTGCCACTGAGACTGAGACGGGTGGGGTCAGAGATGTCAATGATTTGTAGTCCACCCCAACCGTCAGCAACATAGGCGAAGTTGCCCACAATTTCTACGTCCAGCGCAGAGTCACTGGTATCATAATTTCCAACTAAACGAAGACCGTTAACTGGATTAACAGTTAAAGAAACCGTCGCAGTATCGGTTCCCCCTTGACCATCATTGACTTGATATGTAAAGCTATCTGTTCCGTGATAATTAGCGTTGGGGGTATAAATAAATGAACCATTACTATTCAAGGTAACTGTGCCATTTGTGGGATTGGTCAACTTTTTAGCGGTTAAACTATCCCCATCAACATCAGTATCATTAGTTAAAACATTTGCCGTTAAAGTTGTGTCTTCATCCAGGGTAAAATAGTCATCTACAGCAACAGGATTATCATTAATCGGTTTAACAGTTAAGGTAACCGTTGCAGTATTGGTTCCTCCTCTACCATCACTTATTTGATATGTAAAGCTATCTGTTCCGTGATAATTAGCATTGGGGGTATAGATAAATGAACCATTACTATTCAAGGTAACTGTGCCATTTGTGGGATTGGTCAACTTTTTAGCGGTTAAACTATCCCCAGCAATATAACTGTCATTATTTAAAACATTTCCCGTTAAAGTTGTATCTTCATTGAGGGTAAAATAGTCATCTTTAACAGGAATAGGAGTGTTAATGGTTATATAAACCGTTGCAGTATCGGTTCCCCCTTTGCCATCACTGATTTGATATGTAAAGCTATCTGTGTATGTAAAGCTATCTGTGCCAGAAAAATAGGCATTGGGGGAATAATGGAACTGACCATTAGAAGCAAAGAGAACTTGGCCATATTTAGGAGAAGTCCGTGTTGTTAGGGTTAAGGTATCACCATTTGGATCATAATCATTAGCTAAAACATTTCCTGTATATTCTAAAGGGGTACCTTTATCGAAGATGAAATAATCATCTTTGGCCACGGGTGGGCTGTTCGGTTTTATGATTTGCTTCTGAACACCAAAATTACGATTAGCATAGGTTTGTCCAGGTTCAACAAAAACAGTATGAGTTGTTGGCAAAGAGGTCTGCTTCCAACCTGACTGAAGTTTTAAGGCTACCCTATGAGTACCAAAACCGACGGGATTGGGATCGATAATAGGAATAGGGGTGTTACTGTCTTCGCTCAAGATTAAACCAAAAGCAAAGCTATATTCTCCTTTAGAATCAGTGATTGACGTTTGTTCACCCCTGTCATGTCGTCCATTGCGATTACTATCGAGATAGACTGTCCATCCCGATAAGGGATTTTCATTGAAGTCCCGTATTCCGTCTCCATCTGTATCGTTCCAAATACTACCTTTTATCAGTGAAGGAGGATCAAAGGGATCATCAATGGGGCCAATAATGGGGTCATTAATTGAATTTTCATCCTCGATGGGTTGAGGAATAAGAGTTTGTGAGGGAGAAAGTCCGATAATTTTACTCCTGTCTATTCTAAATAACTTAAAAACTAAATCAGTAAGATTTCGTTATTGTTAATATGCCCAAATTGTTTAAAATATTTCTTCCTGGTTCTAACATCTTTTGCAGGGATTTCTAAATAATATCTAATGTAACTTTCATAGCTGTTTATTTTTGTTACTTGTTGGACTCAATATAATTAACTAAGTACTATTTCTTAATCTTATGGCGATCGCTTATTTTTTACTGAAATTTATTTTTTGATATAAACATGCCTGTAATTTTCCAAGTTTACTCTACCATAAGTGCCTCAAATGGCGCAACCTCGTGACCCAATTTTCTCTCAAAATGCCATGATCAGTGGTTTTGATATCTCATAATAAATTTATAATTATTAATCTTTATTAGATAGGCTTTAATTATATTACAAAATAAAAGTAACTCAAAACTTGTCTATAACAGTGTGAAACTGATAACTATAGCAATCAGTAATGATATCTCAGAAGTGATAACCTATTATTAGGGCATAATACTATAGCATTTCCCATACTTGTGAGGTACACAGGTGATCGCTTTAAGGCAGGGGGCAGGAGGCAGGAGGCAGGTGTACCTTATGAGTCCGAGAAAAGCTATATTATGCACCTACAAATACAATCTTATAGGGTTTTAAGACTGTGTTTTCTCACAACTGAAAGTTAATTACTATAGGTAGCTTAGTAAAGGATAATTGTTAGCTTTCCAGTAAGCATTACCTATTTAGAACATAAACAAGGAAAAATATGACAATATTACATGGAACTTGGATTCAAAATTCACCAGAAAAATCATTTTTTATTTGGGGGGAAACTTGGCGATCTTTATCTGAGGATATTGCTTCAGATGATTCTATTGCAATGTATCCATTTTCTGTAGATAAACAGGACATTATTAAACAATTAAACTCGAATAAGATTACAATTGAAAAAAATAAAAAAATCGAATCTATTTCTCAAATATTTTATTTGCCTAGTAAAGTTATTGGTAAATCAAAACAGACTGTCCCTTTACTATCAACAGAATTAAAAGATAATAATTTTGCAGAAGAGGAGATACAATTAATTGCTTGGAAAATTGAAGGTATAAAATTCAATGTTAATGACACCCTTAATATTTTAAGTCAGTTACCATTAGGATTAACAAATAATAATAAAAATTACATAGGTGATAATTTAAAATTTTGGACACATATTTATCGTTGGAGTCTAGATTTATTAACTAGAGGTAAATATTTACCACGAATAGAACAAAAAGAGAATAACTGTTATGGACAATGGGAACCTTTACTAGATAGTTTAATTGATCAACAACGGTTTTCTAAATTTTTACAAACTATGCCAAATAGTTGTCTTGCTAATCATAATTTACTTGAGGGTGAATTCTCCCTTTCTTCACTCAAACAAACTACTATTCTTGATTTTTTATCCACTATTATTGATCAACAAGTACGTCAATTTTTTGATATTGCTATTACCCCTAATTCATTTATTCAAAAGTGGTTATATTCTTTAAAACAAAACTCATCTAAATTTGAAGCATCCGAAGTTGAAATAAATGGATTAAAGAATGCTCTTAATAATTGGACATCTTCTTTAGATGAATATATTATTAGCTCTAATAATAAACAACTAGGAATTAACCAGTTTCGGGTTTGCTTTCAACTAGAAACACCAGCTAAAGTTAGTAAAAAATTAGAACAACCTAATTGGCGTTTACACTACTATTTGCAAGCTTTAGATGATCCCAATTTTCTTATTTCTGCAAAGGTTATTTGGTCGAATCCTGTTACTAGATTAATCTGGGATAATAGAACAATTAATCAACCTCAAGAAACCCTCTTAAAAGGACTAGGTTTAGCTTCACGTTTATATTATATTGTCGAAAATAGTTTACAAGAAAATCAGCCTAGTTTTTGTGAATTAGATCCCATACAAGTCTATGAGTTTTTACGATCTATTGCTGATATTCTTAAAGATAATGGTTTAGGAGTTATTTTACCACCCAGTTTAGAGAAAGGTGTGGAAGAAAAACGCTTGGGTATTAGTTTGACCGCAGAAGTTAAGTCAAAAAAAGGACAAAGACTCAGCTTACAAAGTTTGTTAAATTATAAGCTAAATTTAGCAGTGGGTGATAAAACAATTTCAAAAAAAGACTTTGAAAAACTATTAGCTCAAAAATCGCCCTTAGTCGAAATAAAAGGAGAATGGATCGCCTTACAACCTGCTGATGTAAAGGCAGCACAAGAAATTATCAACAAATCTTATGATCCTTTAGAACTCTCAGTAGAAGATGCTTTGCGCTTCAGTACAGGAGACAGTTCAACTGTTGCTAAACTACCCATTACTAACTTTGAAGCAAAAGGAGAATTAGCTACTCTAATCAATACTATAAATAATAATGAATCAATCCCTATTATCGAAAATCTGAGAGGATTTAAAGGTGAATTACGTCCCTATCAAAAGCGAGGAGTCGGTTGGTTATCCTTCCTAGAAAAATGGGGTTTAGGTGCTTGTCTTGCCGATGATATGGGGTTAGGAAAAACACCCCAACTAATTGGGTTTCTCTTACACTTAAAAAGCGAAGAAATGTTAGCTCAACCTACTTTAGTAGTCTGTCCCACATCTGTCTTAAATAACTGGGAAAGAGAAGTCCAAAAATTTGCACCAACCCTGTCTACTTTGATTCATCATGGAGATAAACGCAGTAAAGGAAAAGCTTTTGTTAAAGCGGTTAACCAGAAAAATATTATCATCACTAGCTATTCTTTAATTTATCGAGACATTAAAAGCTTTGAACAAGTAGAATGGCAAGGTATTGTCTTAGATGAAGCACAAAATATAAAAAATCCTCAAGCAAAACAATCTCAAGCAGTACGTAAACTTTCTACACAGTTTCGTATTGCTTTAACAGGGACTCCCGTAGAAAATCGTTTAACAGAATTATGGTCAATTCTTGATTTTCTTAACCCAGGATTTTTAGGAACACAGCAATTTTTCCGCCGTCGTTTTGCCACTCCTATCGAAAAATATGGGGATAAAGAATCACTACAAATTATGCGTTCTTTGGTACGTCCTTTCATTCTCAGACGATTAAAAACAGATAAAACTATAATTCAAGATTTACCAGAAAAACAAGAAATGACCATCTTTTGTGGTTTATCCTCAGAACAAGCACAACTTTATCAACAATTAGTGGATAATTCTCTAGCAGAAATTGAAGAAAAAACAGGAATTGAACGCAAAGGACTAATTTTAAGTTTACTCCTAAAACTAAAACAAATTTGTAACCATCCTGCTCATTTTCTCAAACAAAAGAGCTTAAAAAAATCAGAAGAATCTGGTAAATTATTAAGACTAGAAGAAATGTTAGAAGAATTAATTGAAGAAGGAGATCATGCTTTAATCTTCACCCAATTTTCTGAATGGGGTAAACTTCTGCAACCTTATTTACAGAAAAAATTGCAGCAAGAAGTTCTCTTTTTATATGGTGCAACTCGTAGAATTAAAAGACAAGAGATGATCGATAGTTTTCAACACGATCCCAACGGACCAAGAATTTTTATTCTCTCCTTAAAAGCAGGGGGAACCGGACTAAATTTAACCCGCGCTAACCATGTATTTCATATTGATCGCTGGTGGAACCCAGCAGTAGAAAATCAAGCAACAGATCGCGCGTTTCGTTTAGGACAAAAACGCAACGTTCAAGTACATAAATTTGTCTGTACAGGAACCCTAGAAGAAAAAATAAACGAAATGTTAGAAAGTAAACAAAAATTAGCAGAACAAACCGTTGATGCAGGGGAACAATGGTTAACAGAATTAGATACAGATCAACTTCGTAACCTCTTATTATTGGATCGAGATACCATTATTGATGAACAATAATTACACGAGGCCGTCGACTATACTGGAATAATAGACTAGCAAAATCAAGGAACAATCGTATGTTGAAATCTCTTGTGGTGGGAGGTGTGGTCATGGTGGGATTGATGATCCCTACTGTCGCTTTTGGGCAATTTAACGGCCCCATATCTCCAACTTTAGAAACAGAAACCACTGTTGATCCCCAAGTGAGTCCTTTGGAGTTACAACAGTTTGTGCAGGTAATTAAGCAATTTCAACGCATTGAAACAGTTGTGCAGCGACAAATGGCCAAAACGATTCAAAAAGAAGGATTAACCCCCGAAAGATTCATGGAAATTAATGAGAGTCAAAGACAGTTGCGATCGGAATCTGTTAATTCCTCAGAAGACTTAGAAAAATTCAGAAAAATTGTCGTAAAGTTCCAAGAAATTATGGATGATGCTGAAGAAAAGCGACAAAGTACCGTAGTAACCCAAGGACTAGAAGTAGAACGATTTTTAGAAATTGAAAAAATTGTCTCCAGCAATAGTCAATTACAAGCAAAAGTACAGCGAATGTTAGGAAATTAGATGATAAAAAAGATAATAAAATTAATCTTTTTGTCTCATTTAATGGTTAAACTGTAGTTTTCATCATCGCTAAAAAAAGCCCAATCAAAGTCTTTTTTTGATTTTAGGGCTTTTCTTATTTCTGTTAAATTAGCTTCAATTTTAACCCGTTTAAATTCATTGGGTAGTTCTTCTGGTTTCACTTTTAAACAGATACTAGGTTGTTTCTTTCTCATGGATAATTTACAAGTTACTCCCTCAATTTTTGTTTTATTAACTCGCTGCATTTCTTTAATTAAATATTCCCGTAATTTATCTCCTTGTTTTTCACTCATACTCGCTAAGACTCTTAAACGTTTCGCTTCAGCTTTTCTCGCTTCTGTTATCGCTTCTAAATATTTAATATAATGGGCAACTTTTTCGGCTTTTTCATCAAAATTTGTGTCAGCAGTTAACCACTCAGAAAATAGTTGATTGATTTTAACTTCTTTTTCTTCTTCGCTTAATTCTTCCGAATCTTGCAGTTGATTAATTAAGTTTTCTAGTTCAATAATTTCTTGAGAAATATTCCAAAGGGTGTGATTTGGTTGTTTCATTTATTACTGCCTTTTTATCGTATTTTAGTTTTTTATGGTTCATTCTGCACTGGTTAAAAATCCTGTCATTTCAGTCATAATTTTTCCATCTTTAATCATAGCAAGATTAACCTCGTCTTTTTCTTAATAAATGGCAATTTTAATCAATGGTATTGCTTTACGCAAAATTTCCTCTGTACTTTGGTTGGTTTCTTGGGAAAGCTTTTCTAGCACTTGATTAAGTTTAGGAGAAAGAGACATATCCTTTCTTCTACATGACTTAATATCTCTAATTTCATTAGTATCCTCTTTATTAATTATTTCCGTGAGTTCCTTGATATGATATTTTACCTCTTTAATGCTAAGCTTAACCTCAAAATTCCTTGATACATCTGATGTAATCACTAATTCTCGTTCAAGAGAATTAAGCATCTCAAACATTTCATAAAGCTGAACTCTTTCTGGTGATTGTTCGTTAGTCAGTTCCATATGGTCTCAAAATGAAGTATTTTTTATCTAGTTTTATTTTATCGCAATTTTCTTGAAAATGTGAGGAATAATGCTATAATAAAGGTAAATAATTAACCGAACCTTGAAAATCAGATAAAGAGTAAATAATTGCTATTATTGCTTTTACCCGAACAACAAAAATTAATTGAAATAATTATCATTTTATAAAGATTTTTAACCGAATGTCGGGCAGAATTCCCTAACGTTCCATAACTTAGGGATGAATGCCCGACCAACATATAAAACTGCGAAGCATCCTTATTTCTTAGTTTCTAACCCTCCTGACTGG
>NZ_JASJEB010000038.1 GCF_030064895.1 Crocosphaera sp.
TAGTAATGGCCGGGCCAGCACCATTATAGGATAGGGGACTAGCAAAGATAACTGGGTTAACAAAATTATGATCAAGGGTAATGGTTTGATTATTATGGTCTAAATTGGTAACTTGACCTATTTCGGCCATAATGATGTCATTGTTAACAGGGGGAGTTGGATCAGGATTCGGATCAGGATCGGGAGTCGGATCAGGATCGGGAGTCGGATCAGGATCGGGAGTTAGATTAGGATCGGGAGTCGGATCAGGATCGGGAGTCGGATCAGTATAAGTAATTTGGATGCGATCATTATTGGCGTAATAATCAATTAACTCAATGGAGCCATTACCACCTAAATTAATAATCAGGTTTTGACCACTTTGGCTTTGAGTGACTTGATCGGAAGCATAATCAAGCTTGAGGGTGTCTTGAGAGGTTCCATAATAGATTATATCCTGACCTGTGGAGACATTAGGATTATAACCACTAATCTCATTGGCAACATTGTTGAGGTAAATCTTGTCATCACTGCTAGAGTTAATAACTTTTTCTACCTCAAAACCATAAGCTATGCCGGTAGAATACATTGTTATGCCGCTACTATGAAATGCGGAGGCGAGCATTCCCCCTCCTCGTAAATCAAGCTTAAACCCATTACTTTGATAATTTAATCCCGAAAAATCTAAGATATCATGACCACCAGAGTCCCAAAGGAGTCTTTTAAGTGAGTTAGAGGTATTTACATCGGAAACCCCATTAACTGTTACTTGATCAATAGTATTACCAAAGACGTAGGTTGTATCTCCCTGATTATGTGCTTTAGCTCCGTATAAATGTTGTAAAGCGGCAACATCGAGGGACATAAACGTTCCGGCATGGTTCATCCCAGAAAACTGAACATTGTAGGTCATTGCCGACGTATCTGTATGATCGAACACAGGATCTAAGGGCGTTCCACCAAATGTATGATCTAATCCCAAGGCGTGCCCTAGTTCATGGATCATGGCCATATAACCATATATTCCTGCACCATTCTGAAAGCCATTGGTATTCCCGGAGGTATCGAAACTGGTTTTGAAATGAATATCTCCGGCTCTCTGTGTAAATCCAGGTAAATAAGCATAGGCATAACCTGGATTGTCTGAATTTTGAACACGGATTTGACCGTAAGTACTTGGATCGGTTTCATCAACTTCTACAAAGTCAATATCAATAACATTTTCTAACCAAGTAATAATATCTCTAAAATTATTTTTTACAGCATCACTAACTTCATTAACCCCTGTTTCAGATCCATAGTAAGAATTAGCAAAATCATCATCTTCAAAGAAGCTATAGGTAATGATTCTATCTGCACCAGGAGACCATCTTCTGAAAGTGCTATTGCTAGGTAATAAAGCCTGAATAGGTGGAGAATCTCCCGTATAAGTGTAATAAGTGGAAGAAGTCGAAGAAGTAGATGTGCCTCCAATTGTGCTATTACTAGCAGTCTCGTCATTTTCTTTAGTTCCCTCGAGGCTACAAGGAGGGCAAAGGCATTTAACATTTTCACTAACAAAAAGGGGCTGTTTACTATTCTGATCTGAGGTTAAGGTGTAAACCATATTTTTTATCTTTGTTTTTTAGCAGTTATAATGTATTGAAATACACAAATAGTTAAGGCAGAATACAATCATCAAACTTGTTAATTTAACTATTTACATTTTTAAAGTTTATTATTTGTTATTTCTAAAATAAAATGTAAAACTTACGTAAATTTCTATTATTTTTGATTTTAATAATTTATTATTACTGACACAAAAAATATTTAAAAAATAATACTGATCAAAACAATTTAGACCTTAAAAATACTTAAATGATGGCAATAAAGTATCTGAAACTAGAAGATTACTATCTCATAAAAGTAGTTTTACATAAGTAAAATATCGAGTTACTATTTTTGTTCTAATCTTTACAACCTGAGAAAATTTTTATGTTATTCTTACAAAAATAAAACAGTAAAAAAATATATAGGTAAATGCAATTTCAGTGAAAATATGAATAAATTAAACAAAATTATCGAACTAATTCAGAGAGATTTCCCTTAGTTAATTGGGTAATAATATCTAAAGAATAGTCCTGGGAACCGCGATCGCAACGCAACCATGCGAGGTATTCCTTATTACCAGCAGGTCCAGTGATGGGGGAAGCGGTTAACCCACAACAGAACCAACCCAAAATGTAAGCAGTGTGTAAAACTTGATAAATCGCTTGACTGCGATCCTGCGGATCTCGAACCACCCCTTTTTTGCCAACACGCGATCGCCCTACTTCAAATTGGGGTTTGATCAATAAAATAACTTCCCTCGGTTCTACTAAAAGATTCCATAAGGGTTCTAAAACTTTGGTTAAGGAGATAAAGGAAACGTCCATCACTCCTAAATCTGCCGGGGGATTATCTTGATATAATTTTTCAGGAGTAAGATAACGAAAGTTAGTCCGTTCTTTTAAGATCACGCGCGGATCTTGACGTAATGACCAAGCAACTTGGCCGTAACCCACATCTACTCCGTAAATTTTTTTAGCCCCTGCTTGCAATAGACAATCGGTAAACCCTCCAGTAGAAATTCCACCATCGAGACATATACGGTCTTTTACAGCAATTTTAAAGAGTTTTAGGGCTTTTTCGACCTTAAGACCTCCACGGGAGACATAAGGGGGTTTTGCTTTGAGTTCAATGTCTGCTGTAGTCTGGACTTCTGTTCCTGGTTTATCAATGATTCTCTGATTAACTTTAACTTCTCCGGCCCGAATACAACGTTGCGCTTGTTGACGGGAGGAACAAAGATTACGTTCTACTAAAAGGAGGTCCAGACGTAGTTTAGACAAGGAACATACAGCAGATAGAGCAATTTAATTATAAATTTACTCAAGTTGAAAGGCAACAATTAGAATTTAGAATTACTAATGATTTTTTGGGTCAACATTAACTAACCTGTTCTAAATATTGTCCTAAATCTTCGATAATACGAGTTAATTCTGCTTCTGTGGTCAATCTTATCTTATCATCTCGTACTGTTAATAAAACCTTAGCAGCAAAAGGACTGGGATAGATATTTGGATTACAAAAAACTTCTAAAAATATCTCTCCTGTATAACGATATTCCATCGGTTTTTCGGGTTGTGGCCGTCCCCCAGTTCCCGCATTATTGGCCACTGTTTTCAAGCGTTGCATTAATTGGTCAATTTCTGATTTAAGTGACGTTGCAGCTTCAGCAGAAAAATTAAACCGAACCGATCCTTGTACTAAATTAAGAGTAAGCTGAGTCATTAGTAAACACTATAATGGAATTAACATCTTCATTATCTCAATGATTGGTGAACCTTGTACAATTTATCTCAATATTGTGACAAAAGATAATCGTTCTCAAGTTCGTCGAGTATTGCTAATAACCCTATTACTCAACTTGTTTGTGATGGGTTTAAAAGCATTTGTTGGTTTCATTACTGGTTCTTTAAGTTTACAAGCAGACGCGCTTCATAGTGTTACTGATAGTGCTAATAATGTCTTAGGTTTAGTGGCCAGTAATTTTTCTTCTCCACTTCCCGATCGCCGTCATCCTTATGGACACCAAAAATATGAAGGAGTAGCAGCGTTAGGTATTGCTGCTTTTTTGACCATTGCTTGTTTTGAAATTATACAGGGTGCCATTGAAAAAATTTTGCATGGTGGCGATCCTGTTAATATTTCTGGGGGACAATTATGGATTTTATTAATTGTTTTAGGTATTAATATTTTTGTTGCTTTCTATGAGAGAAAAATCGGAAAAGAGGTAGATAGTGCTATTTTAATTGCCGATGCTTATCACACCATGAGTGATATTTGGGTTACTATTATGGTGTTATTAGGGTTAATTGGTATTTGGCAAGGACAACAATTTAATTTACCTCAATTACAATGGTTAGATGTTATTTTTGCTTTTCCTGTTGCTATTTTAGTCTTTTATAGTGGTTGGGAAGTGGTGCGCTCTAATTTACCTTGGTTAGTTGATGAAGTTGCTATTGCACCTGAGAAAATTCATGAAATTGTTATGCAAGTTCCTGGTGTTATTAACTGTCATGATATTGCTTCACGGGGGGTAGTAGGAAGACAAGTTTTTTTAGAAATGCACTTAATTGTAGCAGCAAAAGATGTGAAAACTTCTCATGAAATCACTGAAGAAATTGAACTAATTTTAGAACAAAAATTCTCTCCTATTCGGATTCTTATTCATGTAGAACCACCCAATTATGAATCATCTAATATTAGTTTTGATTCAGAAAATGGTAATCCCAATAAAACTGACGTAGAATAACAGAAAGAAGAAAATGGTAGAATCGGTCTCTATATCTAATCAAGCTAATACACCCTACAACCTAATTTTTGTACGTTATGAATAAAAATTAGGATCATTCTCAATTAAATTATATCATCGGATTTATGGGACTTATTTATTTTTTCGATACGTTCTTGAATCGCTTTTTTCATGATGTTAATATTTTCTTCAATAGGAATTCCATCTTTAACAAGGGGTGGATAGGGTTTATTTTTTCCATCAGACTGACGACGACTAAATAGTTGACGAATCGCTTCCATATCATCTCTATGGGTTAAAACATAAGCTTTAAGTTCTTGTTTGCTCATTTTACTAAAATCAGGTTTCATAAAAAATACCAATCTCCGTCTGGGGGAACAATAATTTCGATAGTTAATCAAAATTTTTCTACTTAACCCCACTAACACACTTTGCGGACTTTTTTAGCGATCGCCTGAAATTTCTTAACATAAATTAATACAGTGCTGTTTACTTATGTCCGACTACTTAAAATATTGATATTTTTTGAGAATTTATAGGTGGGGACTTCTGCAAACATTTTGTTAAAATGGCAAAGGTAGCACCAGCAATTGATAAGCTAGGCTTTACCCCCCCCGAAAATTGATAAGTTTTGCTAAACTAGATATGGTATAATTCCTAAAAAAAGTTGACGGTTTTTAGTATAACTTTGATGTTAATTTTTGGGTACAATCACGAAAAAATAAGAAAATTTAGATATCATTTTCATCAACTCGAACTACAAATGTCGATTAATGATAAATTAGAGTAAAATAATATACTGAAGAGTTAGCAAGAACAATATGAGTGCTATATCATTTCAAGAGATTATTGATTCCATTGAAAATTTATCCATTGAAGATCAAGATTATGTACTTGACTTAATACACAAAAGAAGAATTGATAATCGAGGAGAGGAAATTGCTAAAAATGGACAAGAGAGTCTAAAAAACTTATCCTTCGGCAAAGGGAAAAAAGAAACAGATCAAGAAATAAAACCTTATTTGTTAGAAAATGAGGAACAATGAAACTTTTAAGGACAAGCTGTTTTTAATTATTAATTCTTAATTGCAGAAGATCAAGTTTATTAATTCCCTAGCTATTTCTTGTCAAATGCACATAAACTTTATTTTGTCAAGATAAAGAATAAAGAAGATAAAAAGAATACATTTCGTAACAAAACTACTCAGAAAGCCCGAAACAGTTTAATCTAGAGGCTGATTAACTTTTTAAAGATACAACCTTATCGCCTTGGGAAGCAGGGCGACTGCCTGCGGAGGCTTTGTAAGACCAAAACTAGACTAGATAAGTCTTGTAGAGGCAATAGCTAATGAAGCGGGAAGCTCCAAAGACGAATAAAACCGTCCTAAGCTTTTGTCAGTTGGAAGTCCCAACTACAACAAAGTTTAGTTGGGGTACTTCACGAAACATCTGGTTTTAATTAAGATGTTGCAAAGATATAAACTCCGATAAAGGAGTAGAATAGCAATTTTTTTCATGGGAGATAGTTGAAGTCCAATGAGTGTAAAAGCAAGTGGTGGAAGCTCGTCAGCCAACCCCCAACTGTATCAAACCGTTCCCGTCTCAGCCATCAGTCAAGCTGAGCAACAGGATCGCTTTTTAGGAAAGACAGAACTCAATCAATTAGTTACCTATTTCCAGTCTGGACAGAAGAGACTGGCGATCGCCCAAATCATAACAGCCAACTCAGACTTAATTGTGTCACGGGCAGCTAACCGGATCTTCACTGGGGGATCGCCCATGGCGTATCTAGAAAAACCCCCAGTGGAAGCCCCCAGAGAAATGGCCATGGCTGGAGCAACCCCAACAGTGCAACCAGGAGCCGTTACCTACGTAGAAAGCGGTAGCGGTGGTGGTGGAGTTTTCGGCGGTTTACGCTCCCTGTTCACCTCCAGTGGTCCCATTCCTCCAGGGTTTCGCCCCATTAATATTTCTCGTTATGGACCAAGCAATATGCAGAAGTCTTTACGGGATATGTCTTGGTTTTTGCGCTATGTAACCTATGCCATTGTAGCTGGAGATCCTAGCATCATCGTGGTTAATACCCGTGGTTTAAAACAAGTCCTAGAAAGAGCTTGTTCCATTGATGCGACCATCGTAGCACTGCAAGAAATGCGGGCTGCTTGTCGGGAATATTTCCGCCAAGATGCAGAAGCAGAAGCCATTGTTACCGAATACTTTGACATTCTCATCACAGAAATCAAAGCACCAACCCCTGGTAACAAGTTGCGTCAACGTTCTTCTAGTGATCTACAAGGGTTAGAACTGCCCCAAAGCTACTTCAACGCCGCTTTAACCCGTCAAAAATTCGTGATGAAGCCCGGCTTATCCGAATCTGAGAAAGGGGAAATCATCAGAGCAGCTTATCGTCAACTCTTCGAGAGAGATATTACCAAAGCTTACAGTCAATCTGTATCTTACCTAGAATCTCAGGTGAGAAATGGGGACATCTCTATGAAAGAGTTTGTCCGTCGCCTCTGTAAGTCTCCTCTCTACCGTAAGCAGTTCTTTGAACCCTTCATCAACAGTCGGGCTTTAGAATTGGCTTTCCGTCATATTTTAGGGCGCGGTCCTAGTTCTCGCGAAGAAGTGCAGAACTACTTTTCCATCGTTTCTAACGGTGGACTTCCTGCCTTAGTGGATGCCTTAGTAGACTCTCAAGAATACGCTGATTATTTTGGAGAAGAAACCGTTCCTTATATACGCGGTTTAGGGCAAGAAGCCCAAGAATGTCGTAACTGGGGAATGCAGCAAGACCTATTTAACTATAGTGCGCCTTTCCGTAAGATTCCTCAATTCATCACCACTTTTGCCAAATATAATCAGCCCTTACCAGATCAGCACGTTTATGGTTCTGGAAATGATCCCCTAGAAATTCAATTTGGGGCAATTTTCCCGAAAGAAACCCGTGACCCTAGTAAGAGTCCTGCTCCCTTTAACAAAGATACCAAACGCATCTTAATTCACCGTGGCCCTGGTATCAATAACCAAAACAGTAACCCTGCGGCGCGGCCTGAGTTACCTGGTAGTTTAGGGGCGAAAGTCTTCCGTCTAAATAACGAACTACCCGGTAGCAGTAACGGAGTCAGTGTTAAATTTGGTGAGACTGCTACACAAACAGTTATTCGCGCTGCCTACCGTCAAGTGTTTGGCCGCGATGTCTATGACGGACAACGGTTAACAGTAGCGGAAAATCAACTAGAAAACGGTGATATTACCCTACGGGAGTTTATCAAAGCCTTAGCTAAGTCTGAAGTTTTCCTCAAAACCTACTGGGCCCCTTTCTATGTAGTCAAAGCGATCGAATACATCCACCGTCGTCTCTTGGGTCGTCCTACCTACGGTCGCCAAGAAATGAACCCTTACTTTGATTTGGCTTCTAAGAAAGGGTTTTATGCCTTAGTGGATGCCATGATCGATAGTCAGGAATATACCGAAGCCTTTGGAGAAGATACAGTACCCTATGAACGGTATTTGACCCCGGCTGGAATGAAGTTACGCATGGGTCGTCCTGGTAGTCTTCGCGAAGATATTGGTCAACGGGTTGATAAGGAAGTTACCCCAAGGTTTGTGGAACTGGGTCAAGTTTCTACTAATCGCACCGCACCGGACATCAACTTACGAGTCAACCAAGGGGTTAGCACCCAGCGTCAACAAACAAAAATCTTTAAGTTGTTGACAACAACCGATCAAGTAGCCTTAGAAAATGTCATTCGTGCTGCTTATCGTCAGATTTTTGAGCGGGATCTCGAGCCTTATGTTATTCAAGCTGAATTCACCAGTCTTGAAAGTAGGTTAGGTAACGAAGAAATCACCGTTAAAGAGTTTATTGAAGGTTTAGGTTGTTCTGATCTCTATATCAAAGAGTTCTACGCGCCTTATCCCAATACTAAGGTGATCGAACTGGGAACTAAACATTTCTTAGGTCGTGCGCCTTTGACTCAAAAAGAGATTCAAAAATACAATCAAATTTTAGCCACTCAGGGCATTCGTGGCTTTATTGGGTCAATGGTAGACAGTATGGAATATCTCCAATTATTCGGAGAAGATACGGTTCCCTATCGTCGTTTCCCCACCCTTCCTGCTGCGAACTTCCCCAACACGGAACGCTTGTATAACAAGTTAACTAAACAGGATCAGGAGTTGGTTGTTCCTAGTTTTGAACCTGTGGTTAAAGTTGGTGGTTAATTTAATGATCATTTCCTAAATTTTCATAAAAAAAGGCGCGATTTATCGCGTCTTTTTTATAATAAAAATGAATAAAATCTTAGGAGCAAAAAATGCCTAAACTTCGTAATATGTTAATTGGTGCTGGTATTGCTGTGGTGGGTGGTATTGGGACTAAAATGGCTGTGGATTATTTTCGCAATCGTGATAAGGAAGAGGAAGTGCCTGAAACTGAGGAAGATGTGGAACCTGGATCTGAAGAAGAAGTTGCTTATGCAACGGTAGAAGATAGTACGATTCAAGAATTTCTTGATAATAGTTTTGGTGATCCTGGCCGTTATGTTCCTAGTCGTGCGCCCAAAATATTTGAGTATCAAGGATTTCAATGTATGGTCATTTGGGCCTACGATAATAAGAACGAAAAAAATCAATTATTGGCTTTTAAATATACAGATGAAGGTCGTGAAATGATCGCTAGTGTTGGTTATACTGGCGATTTAACTGACTATAATCTTAGTTTAGAAGAGACACCTTTTGCCATTGAAGTTAATGGGGAACAAATCAATTCTGGTCAAGGAGAAACCGATGGAACCGATGAAGTCGATCTGGTTCCTGCTGGTAGTTAATTAGCATTCTACCTAAGAAAAAAAATTATTCAATAAGAGAGGGCAATCTTAGACCCTCTCTTATTTCATTTATCATTGAAATATTTATTTTGAATCTTTATCTATTTTTTCCGATGATTCTACAGAGTTATTATTATCTTTATGGTGATAATTTTGAGTATTTATTTGGTTTTGCTCTGATAAATTAACAGGTTTTTTAACCCAAGAAAAACGACTGGGAATAGGGGAACGAGGAACAGCTTGTAATCCTTGTAACATCTCTGATAAATGGAGTCCTTCTGGTTTAGCTTCTTTCAATTTGTGCCACACAGAACGAGACATTAATAAAGTATTTTCAATGGGATTTGCTCCTAATTTTTCCAGATATTCTTCCCGTTCGTGTTGATAATCTGCTGACAGTAACTCTAAACCTTGACAGGGAAATTTTTGGACTATTTGTGCCATTTGTGCCAATAATTTGGGATATAACCAAGTGTAGGCAGGGTGGACAATTAACTGTGCCTGATGGGGTTGAGAACCATCTTTAGAGAGGTTTAGTTTAAAATAGCCGATCGCTGCTTTTCTTTGGGGTTCAAAAACATAGCCTTGGGCGACTTCTTTCTGATTAAGCCACCTTTGCCATTTTGAACATAATCCCTTTAAAAAATGAGTTTTAAAATCTTGTGAGTTGCGATCAAAAACTTGCCTTAATAAAGGAGGCATAGAAACACAATCTAACTGATATAGTAAATGAGCATCCGCATTACTAACTGGCAATAAATTAGGTAACTCTACATATTGTTGGGCTAAAGTTTGTAATAAAGTAGGTTCTAACAACCAATAGGTTAATTGGGCTAAGGGTTGAAAGCCATTTTGACGATATAAGGCCAGGGTATTTTTTTCATTAATATTAACTTCTAAGACCCAAGTTCTTGCTTCCCAAACGTTTTCTAAACAATGGCGTAAGAGTTGAGAGGCAACACCTTTAGGATTAGTCAATAACTCGGGTTCTCCTTGGTCACAAGCCACCATAACCTTTTCTACACGCCAGGTACTCCGTCCTATGTTGAAAGGGGAAATATGGATAAACCCTTTTAATCTTTTCAATCGTGGGTCAGATGCTTGGGGTAACTCTGCCACATAGACACGAAAATGATCTTGAAGACTATTTGGGAACCAGCTAAGAAACTTGAGAACCCCAAACCAACGTTTGGCTTGTTGTAGTTTTCCTTGAAAAGATACTGAATTTTGGGCTATCTGGTTATTTTCACTGGTGATACCTTCTAACCAGTCAAGATCCCTATATTGGACGGGACGGATCAAAGCTTTAGGATAATTATCAGGGGATGCTGTCATGAATCGCACCGGGAAATGGGTGGCCTATTGTCTATTTTAACCATTTTTCGGTATTTCTTGTCTAATTCAGCCTAGGCTAATGACAACTAAAGAATTTCTTGACCTTTAGGATTAATTGAGTTTGAATGAAGATTATTAGTTAACGCTTAATTTAAATCCCGTTGTTAACGATGGGGTCTCATAAATCTGTTTACTTTATCTTAATTTTAACCATCAGGATATGCGCATCCTCATTTACTCGTATAATTATCATCCCGAACCGATTGGTATTGCCCCTTTGATGACAGAATTAGCAGAAGGCTTAGTCAAAAAAGGACATGATGTGCGAGTTATTACCGCTATGCCTTGGTATCCTAATAGTGAAATTGCGCCAGAGTATGAAGGAAAATTATATTTAACCGAAAATATTAATGGCGTAAAAATTCAACGGAGTTTTGTCTGGATATCTCGTGAACGAAGTTTCAAGAATCGGGCTTTGTTCGAGATTAGTTTTGTTATTTTGAGTTTTTTCCAGGCTTTAAATGGTTCTCGTCCTGATGTTATTTTTCTCACCATTCCTGGTTTACCTGTGTGTGTTCCAGCAGCTATTCTTAGCTGGTTATATCGAACGCCTATTGTTTTGAATTTACAAGATATTTTACCCGATGCTGCGGTTCATGTGGGCTTAATTCGTAATCCTAAAATGATTCGTTTGTTTACATGGTTAGAAAATTTTGCTTACAAAACAGCCAGAAAAATTAGTGTTATTAGTGATGGGTTTACAGAAAATCTTTTAGAGAAGGAAGTTGGTAAAGAGAAGATTGTAGAAATTCCTAATTGGGTAGATATTAACTTTATTAAACCTCTGGAACAAGAAAATAATTACTTTCGCAAAGAAAATAATTTAGAAGGTAAATTTGTGGTTCTTTATTCAGGTAATATTGCCCTGACTCAACCGTTAGAGATTCTAATCGATGCAGCAGTTAAGTTAAATCATATTGATGATTTAGCTATTGTTATTGTGAGTAAACAGGAAGCATTAGAAAAATTAGAAAGATACTGTGAGCGAAAAAAGGCAACCAATGTTATTTTAAGATCCTTTCAACCTAGACATAAATTACCCGAAATGTTAGCAGCCGCTAATGTGGGTATGGTTATGCAGAAATCTAACGTAATTTCTTTTAATATGCCCTCAAAAATACAAGTATTATTGGCTAGTGGAAGAGCAATTATTGCCTCGGTTCCTAGTAATGGAACCGCAGCTAGAGCAGTTGAAAAAAGTTGTGGAGGTTTAGTGGTTCCTCCAGAAGATCCCGAAGCTTTAGCCTCAGCAATCGAACATTTGTATAAAAATCCTCAGTTAGTTCAATCTCTAGGAAAAAGGGGTCGAGAATATGCTAAAAAAGTTTATAATTTTGAGTTTATTTTGGATAAGTACGAAGAATTATTGATGTCAATGAAAAAGCCGACAAATAAACTCGATAAACTGGGATAGAGTTGATTATTCAATATTATCTTGAGTTGTTCCCTTGAACTACCCCAGATACTTTGTAAGTTCTTAGGGTATCACAAGATGTCTAAATCGGTTTAATTAAATCTTCAATGAGAATTTTACTACCAATAAAAATCAATGTTATACCCCCAATTATCTCAATTTTTTGATTAAAAATACTACCAAATTTATGACCAATAAAAACACCAATAAACGACAAGCAAAATGTAATTAATCCAATCAAGATACAAGGAAATAAAATAGACGTTTTTAATAAGGATAATCCTAATCCTGCGGCTAGGGCATCAATACTGGTGGCAATAGCTAAAGCAAATAAGGTGTAAGTATCTAAGGGATTAAATTTTTCATCTTCATCCATGTTTTTGTAAGCTTCATAGATCATTTTACTCCCTATTACCAATAAGAGTATAAATGCAATCCAATGATCAATATTAGTGATAAACTCCCGAAAAGATAAACCCATTAGCCAACCAATAAATGGCATAATTGCTTGAAAAATACCAAAAAATAGGGCAATTTTTAGGGCTTTATTAAGTTTTATTCGTTGAATGACAAACCCACTGCTTAAAGACACAGCAAAGGCATCAGCAGCTAATCCTAAACCTAAAAAAGTTGTATTAACTAATTCCATTATTCTACAATTAAAATTTATTAGATATTAGATACTTTAACCTATTTCATATTATTATGTTGTCATATTTATTTCATGATTATTTCATATTTTATTCATTTTTTAAATATATAATTTATAAACCTTAAGTTACCATCTTTTACTATTAATCATAATAAACTTTATAAGATCTTAACTCCTGATCAGAAATCTCTTGATTAGGAACTAAAAGATAATGTTTTTCATCAACGACTCTGATTGTTTCATCTTCTGAAATTAATTCAAAAATTGCAATTAGATTAGTATCTAGAAATTGTGCTGATATAGGACGACAAATTAATTCAGGAAATTTTTGACAACAATAAATAATATCTTGTTGAGTTTGAACAACTCCTAACTGATCAGATCCTCCTTTAGCTTGTACTGGAATTATAAATTGATTACCATGTCTATTAACACCAACATAAATTTCATCTATTTCAATTTGTCCAATTCCTTCGACAGTTGTTCTTAGATGATTTTGCAAAGAATAGGCAGTAACTCCTAAGAAAATATCAATAATTCTATTATAACGAACTTTTGTTAAAAGAGCCTGTTCATCACCTGATGTATATTTAGAAATAATTTCAGGAGTAGCATCAGGAATTTTTATTTTTCTCAAGTCATTTCTAGGTATAATTCGATTAATTTTTCCCAGTGTAAAACAATAATTAGCTCTCCCTGATAATTCAATTCTCCATTCATACTCAGGAGGTGCTGTTGATCTTATTTCATCAGGAAGAGGTCGACGAAATCTAAATGAATAGATTAAATCACCATAATTTTTAGGTAATTCAATGTTAAGTTCCTTAGCAACTTCTTCAATTTCTGAACGCTGAAAGTAAAGGCGATCCGCATCAGGAGTATAATGTCTCCTAAAAATCTCTCGAATTATTCTACTATATATATGCGATTTTTTCATGATTTTTTCCTAGTATCTTCTTTTCTAATTCTTTTCCCGATAACATCAGGACTTACATTATAATATTTAGCTGCTTGAGTCATATTCAAGCTTAATAATTCTTCGCTTTCTAATTTATATGTGGTCGTTGGTTTAATGGGTAAAATATCAAGAACTTTCATAATTTCCTGAGCAACTGCTTTTGCTAATAAAGGAGGAACTGAATTCCCAATTTGTCGAAAACCATGCCATTTTGTGACATGAAATCGAAACCAATCAGGGTATGAATGCAGTCTTGCTGCTTCTCTGACAGTGATACATCTAGGGGTAAAAGGATGAATGGGACGAGGGGAAGTATGGGCCCCGCGATTACTGGGAGTACCTGCTCTTAAGGTATTACAAAAACCATCGGGATGTAGCCTTAAAAATCGACTAACGGATTCTATTTTTCCTTGAGGTGTCTTTTTAAATCTGTCTATAGATTTTTGTTGATGTTTCGTTCTTAAACTGGAAGTTAATAATTGTTTATTGTAGTTTCTTGGGTAGGAATAATCATCAATTATATTAGATATATCTCTAAGATTTTTAACATAATTACTAGGTTTTTTGTAGTCAGCGAGCACCCAATCTCGATTATTTAATTCAGTATATTGATTAACTTCTGGTAAGTCTTGAATTGCTTCTTTTACAGTCGGAGTTGATGGTAATTCTAAGTCATTTTTTTTCGTGTATTCAGTAATAAAAATAGGATATTTAGGTAATATTAAACCTTGTTTTGATCCAAGAATAAATAGTCTTTCTCTTAGTTGAGGGACCCCATAATTCGCTGCGTTTAAAATTTGATAATCTGTTTTAACTTGATAGTTATTTTGAGCAAATTCCGCAAAAATTTCTTGTAAAAACATTTGCTGTTTACCAATAGTCATTCCTGGAACATTTTCCATAACAAAATATTTCGGTTGTAACTCCAAAACTAAACGAATAAAATGTTTAACTAAAGAGTTGCGATCATCATCTAAACTTCGTTTTCCCATTAAGGAAAAACCCTGACAAGGAGGACCCCCAAATACAACGTCAATGGGTTGATTTTTAATGGTTGATAACTCTCGAATTTCATTACCTGTTATCTTTGTAACCGAAGCACAAATAGTTGTCCAGAAAGGGAAGTTATAATGATGAGTTACACAGTGAATAGGATCAATTTCTACTGAAGATAAAACATCAAAACCTGCTTGCTCAAAACCTAAAGTCATTCCCCCAACACCGGCAAATAAATCAACAGCAATAGGACGTTTTTTGTTCATATTTTTTTAAGTTAATTTTACTTATATTTCAAGAATAACAGGTGTATGATCGCTTGGTCTTTCTTGTTTTCTCGGTTCTACATCAATTGTACAATTAATAGCTTTTTTATACAATTGATCTGTAAGATAAAGATGATCAATACGCCAACCTCTATTCCGTTGAAATCCTCCTGATCGATAATCCCACCAGCTAAAATGTCCCTCTTCTGTTGTAAATTTCCTAAAAGCATCTTTTAACCCAATTGCTAATATATTTTTTAAGGTTTCTCTTTCTACTGGAGAGGACATAATATGTTTGTCTTTACCCTTAGAATTATAAATATCTTTGTCTTCCAAGGCAATATTAAAATCGCCACAAATACATAATTCACGTGATTCTTTTTTGAGTAAATTATCTAAATAAGCTTTTAAAACTTGAAACCATTGTAACTTATATTCATATTTTTCACTGCCTACAGATGAACCATTAGGAACGTATACATTAATAATACGAATATCCTCAATTACTCCTGAGATAATTCTTTTTTGTACATCAAAACTTTGGGTTATTTCTTCCCCAACAACATCAGTAAATCCTGTAACAATATCTGTCATTGGTTTACGGCTAAAAATAGCGACACCATTATAAGCTTTTTGTCCGTAAATATAAACATGATAACCCAATTCTTCAAAAGGTTCTCTAGGAAAATCTTTATCAATTACTTTGGTTTCTTGTAAACAGAGAACATCAATAGAATTTTCTTTCAACCAGTTAATAACGTGAGGTTGTCTAGTGCGAATTGAATTAACGTTCCAAGTAGCAATTTTCATATTAATTTAATACTCTCAATTAATTTTTTTATCTTCACTATCAAGTTTTATTTTACTCTAATTTCTAGTTTATATCAATCTTTAATATTAGTTAAATTCGCTCCATCGAGATGAGTTTTATTAAGAATAGCTTTTTTAAAATTAGATTGTCTCAAATCAGCTTGAGTGAGATTGGCCCAGCTTAAATTAGTATTAGTTAGATCAGCACCGCTTAAATTAGCTTTATTCAAACTAACACCACTCAGATCAGCATCAGTTAAATTAGCTCCCATAAGCATTGATTCAGTTAAGTCAGCACCTATCAAATTAGCATCAATGAGATCAGAACCAACTAAATAAACTTTCATCAAATAACTTTCACTGAGGTTAGATTTATTAAGGTTAACTCCAGTCAAATTCGCACCTATTAAATTAGCACCTTCTAAATTAATTTCCCTGATATTAGCCCAACTTAGATTAACAGACTTTAAATCTGCTCCACTTAGATCAATTCCTATTAAATAATCTTTCATTAATTGATTCTTATCTATAGTTTGCTGCCTAATTTGTTGAATTATGCTACATTTTTTTATAACTTCTAAATCCTCAACAAAACAAATATTTTCAACAATAACTTGAGAAAAATCTTCCCATTTTTTATTATCTAAGAATTCTTGTAATTCTCCTGATCTAAATAAATCTTGTAGTTTTTCCAGTCCTTCCTGAGAACCATTAAGAATAACTTTAGCAGTACATTGATTTATGTAGTCTATTTTGATTGAATTATCTACACTAATTTCTTGTAATGATGATATAATAGGTTCAAAATTATGGAAATTAATTTGTTCGATTAACCCTTCTATAGCAACTTCTAACGGTTTTTGCTGTTTTGTTAGATTAAGATTACAATGATTATACTGCTTCGCAGAAATATAACTATTGTTTGCTGAATCAGCATAATTATCATTGTAATGGGGCATTTTATATACTGGGTAGATTCAAAATAAAAACCTTGATTTAGTCTTTATTGTATGACCAATAAAGACTTGAACAGGTAGGTATAATTAAACATAGAAATCCTCAGTCAATCCTTTAGGTTTGATAATGATTATCATTATTATCCTAAGAGACTAATCAGAAAGTTACGTTTATTTTTGCCTACTTACTTATCCTCAAAAATAAGGAATAGGTAATCAATCATTCAATTATAGCAAATATACTTGAAAAAGTTGAATGTCAATTTAAAATTGAGCTTTCCTGGGAGAAATAGACGGTTAGTTTCGTGTTGCTTAAGCTGTCCTCGATTCAATCATCTCACTCATACCAAGAAGAAATATTTTAATAGACTTTTTGTTTTCTGGATCAGATATTATGGCCATATGACTAGCAAAATCAATTTTAGCAACCTGACGATAAGATAAGGAAACAGGACGAATTGTTGATAAGGGAATATCACTTAATATAGGAAGTCCAGTAACAGGAATACCACATTGTTCTGAGGTTATAGTGTTGAGTAAAACGAGAAAAGGAGAGTCTTTAATAACCGTTGAAGTATTAGGGAAAAAGTGTCGATGTAGATCCAAAGTTGTCACATTATCCGAACCGAGATCAGCCATACCAAGCTCACCACCAACCGCCCAATTAATAGGAGGGCAAGGGATTACTTTAAGTACACTTTCAACTGGGAGAGCAAAAAAATATTCTACTTGCTCTGTAGCAGTTTTGGAAAGGCTAAACACAAGAACCCGTAAAGCATCTGGGTTAATGGTGGTATGAGATAATCTTTCAAGTTCAAAGGTTTGATTAATCATGATAACTATGTTTTTATTAAAGTGATTTCTGATTTAATGAACAGTAACAAGAGTGTTCTTTTGGCTGATCAATTCCTTCATAGTTTCTAACAGTTCTGGGTTAGAATAAGGTTTAGTCAAGTACCCTTTTGCACCTAAGGCCAAAGCTAACTGACGATGTTTTTTGCCACTGCGAGTTGTCACCATAATCACAGGAATCTCAGAAAAGTTTGGATCTTGTTTCCAGTGACTCAAAAACTCAAAACCATTCATATAGGGCATTTCTATATCACAAATGACCAATTTTATCTCTGGATGCTGAGTTAACTTCACGAATGCTTCTTGACCGTTCCCTGCTTGCAACACTTGATAACCGGCTTTTTGTAGCATTTTCAGGAAGGTTTGTCTTTGTACTACAGAGTCATCCACCACTAACACCGAAATAGAGTTTGCGGAAAGACTGGTTTGTTTTGGGTTAACAACTAAATCTTTCTGTTGCGCAACAGTTGTCATCGGTGTTTTCTCACTGACTGATTGAGGAAATAAAGTATTGACCTTGAGATTGGTTTTTTGAGGTTGAGAAACCAAGGCCGTCGGTTCAACTACCAAGGTTAGATCACCATTTCCTAAAACGCTATAACCTTGAATATAATTGGGTAAGGTTAGGGTATCACCCAGAGATTTAATTACCAGTTCTTGTTCAACTAAAATCTGATCCACCTCCAAACAAAGACGTTGCTGGTTATGGTTTAACATCAGGAGAGGTTTAACTGAGTTTTTGGACTTGAGAGGAAAAAGAGTTTCTGAGTTTTTGTTTTTGTATAAAGTGGGATATTGGTAGTTAACTAAGTCAGCTAAAGGATGGATAGGAATGAGTTCTTGTTTAGAGTCTTGTGTCCAACAGAAGAAGGTTTTTTGTTGATGTTGAATCTGTTCTGGGGAAGGTAATAAAACTTGCTCTATCGCTTCGGCCAGTAAAGCATAGGTAATACCATTTGACTCACAAACTAATAAACGAGCAGTGGTAAAACTTAGGGGTAATTGTAAAGTAAAAGTAGTTCCCTGTCCCTTATTTGATGTAATAGAAATCGATCCTTGCCAAGCTTCTAACTGAGAATGAACCACATCTAAACCTATCCCTCGTCCTGATAAATGGCTAATTTTTTGCGTGGTAGAAAACCCAGGTTCAAATAAGAAGTTTCCTAGTTGCTCTTCTGAGATATTAGTCGCTTGTTCTGGGGTTAATAACTGTTTTTCAATGGCTGATTGACGAATCTTTTCCCAGTTTAATCCTTGTCCATCATCCTTGATTTTTATGATAATACGATTACCTTGATGATAAGCTTCTACTGTAATTTTTCCTGTTTCTGGTTTACCCTGTTGAATACGGGTTTCGGCTGCTTCTAGTCCATGATCATAAGCATTACGAATTAGATGGAGTAGGGGTTCATAGAGTTTCTCTACAAATACTTTATCAATGAGTACTTCAGAGCCGATAATTTTAAGTTTAGCTGGTTTTTGATGCGCTGCAATCATCTGTTGCATGAGTCGAGGAAATCGATTGAATACCGTTGCCAAGGGAACCATTCTAGCTTCTAATAAATCTTCTTGAGTTTGAGATAGTAATTGTTTACGTTTTCCTCGACTAAAATGTAAACCTTGGGCTAAATTTTCTAGATTTTCAATGTTTTCTCCTAGGTGCATCATTTGCTCTGTTAAGTGTTGCAGTAAAAGATGTAGATCACTATATATATCCATTTCTAAAACATCAAATTCTGATTCCATATCAGTTAATGATGTGGAGATTAAAGGGGATATTTTGTTATTTTTTTTCTTGGAAATTTTATTTCTTGTACTCTTAGGGAGCAGTAAATTTTTGTCAGACCAGTCACGTATTTTATTAAGTTGTTGCTGGGATATAAAAAACTCTTTTAAAGTATTTTGAGTCAGAAGATAAAGATTTTCTGATTGTAGGTTTTGTTGATTTTCACTAATCAGTAATTCCCCAATTGTATGACTGAGACGATCCAGTTGTTTAACTGCTACTTTGATAGTTGGAAGTGCTGGTTTAGATTGTGTTTTCGGCTGAGAAACTTGCTTGTTTTTTTCAGAGGCAATGACTTGTTTTTTCTTGAGAAATGTTTCTTCATTTCCTATACAAAGTGATTGTAAAATATTTGCGATTGCAGAATTAGATGTATTAATATTGTTTGAATTTTTAAATTCTTTTTCTTCTAAAGTTTTGGTGGTATTTTCCTCAACAGAATCATTAATTATATCTAATATTTCTTCTTTTTTCTCTAAAATTTTATTGTAATTATCTTCAACAGAATTATCAATAATATCTAATATTTCTTTCGTCAGTTCATGATTATTATTGTTTAAATTTTCAGCCTCTTTTTCTTCTAAAATTTTATTGTAATTATCTTCAACAGAATTATCAATAATATCTAATATTTCTTTCGTCAGTTCATGATTATTATTGTTTGAATTTTCATATTCTTTTTCTCCTAAAATTGGTTGGAAATTATTATCGAGAGACTGATAAATAATTTCTGATAACTCTTGATTTAGAGCATTATTATCTTGATCTAAAGAGATATTAATTGGGACATTAGTTTCAGGAAAAAAATCAGCCCAATGACGTAATTTATCAGAGAGGGAACCTCCTTGAGTCCTCTCACCAGCCAAAACAGCAGTATAAGCTTGTTGAAAATTTTCTAGAGCTATTTTAGCAATAGTAATAACCTGATCCTGATGATTTTCCATTGCTACTTTAGTAGCATTAGCTATTGCCACTAAACCTGGAAGTTCATAAGACATCCCTAACTCTCGAAAAAAATTAGCCTTACTATTAAGAACAGTATAAACTTCTTCTGGATTGTCAGTAGCGATCGCAGTTTCTAATTGTTCTAAATCTTGCGGAACACTATCAGCAAAGATCAAGCCAACAACATCAAATCCCAGTTCTTCAGAAGTAGGTAAAGGAGCTTCACGACCGAAGAAATTACCCAATTTAGTTTGTAGTTTAGCAAAAACTTCAGCAGTGCGATCTAGAATTTCTTCCTCATCATAGGTTAGATTGGACAAAATTGCATTTAAGGGAATTCTGAGACAATCGTAACCTTCTAACAGTAAACCAGAAAGTTCACCATCAATTTCTAATTCTGAAGGATATAACGCTTGAAAAACATCTTCTAAGTGATGCGCAATAGTTTCGAGGGTTTTCAGTTCATAATTAGCAGCACTACCTTTGATGGTGTGTGCGCTTCTCATCAGAGTATGAACTTTGTCAACAGTTTTTTCATCCAGCAACTCCAGCAGGTTTTGTTCAATAGTTTGCAGCAGTTCTGAAGATTCATCAAAGAAATATTGTTCTATAGAATCAATAGTCATAGGAAATTGGGTTGAAGATTACATTTTTTGGTAGAGGGAGACTGGGAGACTGGGAGACTGGGAGACTGGGAGACTGGGAGACTGGGAGAAATGATTGATGTATCTTCACCCCTTCACCTCGTCACCCCGTCACCTCCCACACTTCCCACACTCTCAATCAATTAATCGACCTTAAACTGACGGATATTGGTTTGTAATTCCGATGAAGTGTCTTCGAGTTCTTTAAACGAATCAGAAATCTGAGCAGTTTCTTGGGAAGTTTCCTCAGAGATAGCTGAAACATTGGCCATCACTTTCGTAACAATCTGGAATTGTTGCGTTTGATTAGCAGATGTTTCGGTGATTTCGCCCACCAATTCTTTAATATTGTTGGTAGCAGTCACAATAGCACTGAGACTTTGCTGTGTTTCTCTGACAAGATTAGTACCATTAACCACCTGAGCAAGTCCAATTTCCATTGCTTCGGTAACGTCATTGGTTCCTGTGCGAATTTCATCCACTAAACGAGTAATTTCTGTGGTTGCATTAGCTGATTGATAAGCAAGAGAACGAACTTCATCCGCAACCACGCTAAACCCTTTCCCTGCTTCACCAGCGCGAGTTGCTTCGATAGACGCATTGAGAGCGAGTAAATTGGTTTGAGTGGCAAAATTTTCGATTAGGTTAACTACCTTAGTAATCTTTTGGAAGGTTTCCCCTAGACGTTTAATCTTTTTAGCAGTATCAGAAACAGTAGAGCGGATCTCTAAAATTTCATCCACGGTTTTTTCCATCAAAGAATCACCAGATTGAACCGTTTGGTTGGTTTCCTCAACGGTTTGCTCAACCTTTTTCGCACAAGCGGCCACATCTTCCGTGGAAGACACCATTAACTCCAACTGCATTAATGCTTCTTTTAGTTGCTCAACCTGTAAATGCGCTTTTTCAGACAGTTGATTCACCAAGTTACTATTTAAGCTAGAAGTATCACTCACCCTGGAAGCAGAAACTTGAACCTGTCGCACTAACTCTCGCATACTTTGGATGGTGGTATTATAACCATCAGCAATGGTTCCGATTTCATCTTCGGATATGGGAGCGCGAACGGTGAGATCCCCACTGAAAGAGGGTTCTAAGGCAAGTAGCACTCTTAAAGCTCCCTGTTGTAAACCTTCTCTTTGGTTCCGTTCCTTTTCTACTAACTCGGAAAGTTGTTCTTCTTGCGATCGCAATTGAGTTACATATTCTCCCACCTTCAGGGTTACACCAAGGTTAATGGCCACCTGTTCAAGAATAGCTTGCTCAGACTGTTCCCACTGACGAGGGCGATCGTTTTGATAAACCCCTAACAGTCCCCAGAGTTGTTCTCCGTTAAAAATAGGGACCAAGAGATAAGCTTTGGTTTGAGTTTCTTCGAGGAGGGAGAAGGGTAAATCATGGTCTTCGCTTTGATAAATATCGTTAACTTGTAAGCTTTCTTGACGAAGATAACGGCCTCCTTGATCTTCTTGAATGCGACTGTCTTTAACTTCAGCTAATTCTGTCCCCACTAATTTTGGCCAGTTAGGACTTACAGACTCAATGATAAATTTTCCAGACCAATCAGAAGCAAAGCTATATATAGCAACCCGATCTACTTTTAGAACTTGTCGTAATTCTTTGATGGCAAATTCCATCAATTTTTTGGGGTTATTATTTTTCTGCATCAATTGAGCAAAACGACCCATCAAACGAGAGGAAAATTGTACCATGGCACTTTCTCGTTGGGAACGTTCTTTTAACTCCTTGTTATTGCTTTGAATTGTTTCTAGTAGTTCTGCTTGTTCAATAGCAATTCCCAATTGAGGGGCAATTTTCAGCATCAAATTCAGTTCACTACTTTTCCATCGTCTCGTCCCAGAATTTTGATAAACGGCAAATAAACCCCAAAGTTGATTATTCTGGAAAATGGGAACAATCATATAAGCTTTAGCCTGATATTTTTCCAAGGAACGCAGATAACAACTAGAAAATCCTGCATTATAGATATCATTGACCACATTAAATTGTTTGCCCCGGGTATAGTCTCCCCCCTTAGTATTGATGAAATAGGTATCTCGATCCAGAGCAGAACCTGCTTGCATATTTTTTAAGGTACATTGCTCATGGGCGTTCATTTCCTTACTAAATAGGGTTTCATCTGTTTCCTGAATTTCCATCACGGACACCCATTCTGCTCCGGCAGACTCAGCGAGAACTTCTCCACTCCAATCAAGATTAAAACGATAAACCACAGCACGATCCACTTGCAGCAAGTTGCGAATTTCTTGGGTAGCACTACGGAAAATGTCTTGAACATTCAGAGAAGCATTAATACGTTGCACAATATTAGCGATCGCTTCTTCTTGTTGTGCTTGGGTTTGCAACTCATCTAAATACTGTTTTTGTTGAATAACACCACTGATTTGTTGAATCATTCGTTGCAGAAATTCTAGGTCATCTTCTTTCCACAAACGAGTCTTGGATTGATAAAGATTAATGATCCCCCAGAGTTTTTGGTCAACAAAAATGGGCATTCTCACAAAAGCATTAACGTCTAATCTTTCCAAGATTTCTATCAGACGTTCTTCTAACCCTGATTGACTGAGATCATTAACAATACAAGCTTGACCATTTTTATAACTTCCCCCTTGACTGTCTTGGAGATAAGGATAGCAGTTTTGGCTAAAAGTGGTTTGAAAACAAGAATCTTGCAGTGCCTTAAATTCCTGATCAAAAGGAGCTTCTACCACATTTTCCCCACTCCAGTCAGCATTAAAACGATAGATACTGCTTCTTTCAACCTCTAATAATTTACGGGTTTCTTGCGCAGCGATTTCTAAAGCATTTTCCACAGAGTCAGCTTTTTGCATCCGTGCTACCATCTGAGCAACACTTTTTTGACGAAATACCGTTTTCTGCAGTTCGGCAAATTGTTGATTCTGTTGAATCCCAATCCCTATTTGTAAACCCAGTTGTCTCAGTAGCTCAATTTCGTCTTTTTGCCATTTACGACAACCAGAATTTTGATAAACACCCAATAAACCCCAGAGCTTTTTATCTGTGGCCATATCCCCGATAAAAATGGGAGCGATGGCATAAGCTCTAGCTTCAAATTGTTCCAGTAAGGCAATATGACAAGCTTGATGTCCCACCCCATAAATATCATCCACAGCAAAACATTCACCGTGTTTATAACGCCCTCCTTGATTTTCTTGCAGGAAGGTATCGTTAACCACCAAAATAGTATCAATCAGTTTTGACCAACCGGGACCCACAGATTCAGCAATAAATCGACCGCCCCAGTCTTCGTCAAAACGATAAACCGCTAAGCGATCAGCTTGCAATAATTTTCTGCCTTCATAAGTGGCAATTTGAAAAATTCGCTCGTCTTCTTTAGCATTACGAATCTGTTCGAGCATTTTCCCTAACGCTCGTTCTTGTTTAACCGCTTTGTCTCGTTGTTTTTGTTGAAATTGACTATTACGGATGAAGGCGGTTTGTTGCAGGGGAATACGAAATTTAGCCGCACCATTGAGCATTAGTTTCAAGTCTGACTCTTGCCAATTACGGGGTGTAGCGTTTTGATAAGCTCCTAAGACTCCTAAAAGCTGATCGTTGTATTTGATGGGAACCACAATATAAGCTTTGGCTTCTAAGGCTTGGAGAGCTTCTACTAAACAAAGAGCAAAACCTTTCGTAGAAATATCGTTGACCACGTAGTAAGGTTTGCAGTTGTCTTCGGTCAAATTATAGTCGAGATCAAAAGAAGAAGCGGCCTTTGACCAACGAGCATCTACAGACTCGGCCAACACTTCTCCACTACCGTCGGGATTAAATCCATAGATCAACACCCGATCAGCTTGTAGAGATTGGCGAATTTGATCCAGTCCATCAACCATTCTCTGTTGTGTTTGCTGGTTAATATTGGTCAACCAGTTAGCGTCGTTGAGATCAAAGTCAACTACAGACACAGAACTCATTTCCCGATAATTCGCGTCTAAGGTTGCTAAATGGGTTTCTTTGTCTTCTGTAGGAGCAAAATTTTCTCTATTCATTTTGAATTCCTCCGAGTGTTCGACCTTATTTTCAGCATGGCCATTTTCTTCGTCTTCCAGTGGTTGCTTAATCATTCCGTTTTCTTGAGAATAGCCGTTTTGTTCAGCTTCCGTTTCTTGTTCAGGGGAATCGAAAATCCAGTTTAATACCATGTTTTTCTTAATCCTTGTTAATTAAAAATGAGTCAATTGTTTGCATAATGGAATCAATATCTAGGAAAACCCACGTTTTTCCCGAAGAGTTAAGGGAATAACCTTTAGCGATGGCAGATAATTCCTGAGAAAACATTGTCTCGGGAACGGGTAGACATTCCTGAGGGTTATATATTTCTACGGTTTTGATTTCTTCAATCAATAAACCGATTGTTTGCTCTTTCCCGGGAACTAATAAAGCCATCCCACTTTCTCGGATGGTCTCTTTTTGACACCAATGACACTCTCCCCATAAATTGCCGAGATCAACTATCCAGGTTGATTTTCCTCGCCAATTAATAATGCCGAGGATGGACTGGTTTATCTCTGGTACAGGTAAAATATTATGGAGTTCCAGGGGACACACCTCTTGTAATGCCCCCAAAGGAAGCAAGCCTTCAGTAGTAGAATTGATGGCAAAACGTAAAAATTTCTCGGGGTATTCTAGTTGACTAGATTGGTGATTAATATGGAATACAGAGATAGTTTCAGTTGTAGATAACACCTTTTCTTTCTCTCCTTAATCAATTAATTGATTAATAGTTTGTTGTAAGGTTTCTTCCTTGACTGGTTTCGTTAGGTAAGCATCGGCCCCACTCATACGGCCCCAGATTTTGTCGATTTCTTTATTTTTGGTGGAACAGATGACCACGGGAATTTTTTTTGTCACGGGATCTGCTTTTAGCTTACGACAGAGTTCAAAGCCACTTTCTCCAGGTAAAATGACATCCAAGAGAATTAGATGGGGTTTTTCTTGTTTGAGTCTGATTTCTGCTTCTTCACCGCTAGTAACCCTTAAAACTGACCGCCCTTGGTTTTGTAAGTAACTGGTTATTTTCTGGGCTTCGACTTGACTATCTTCAACTAAAAGGATGTCACTCATTTTGATTTGTCCTGAATAGATTGACTTAAATTTTTGTTCAATACTTTGATTAATTCTGAGACTTTCACTGGTTTAGAGAGAAAGTCATTGGCCCCGACCATTTTTGCCCTCATGCGATCGACTAGGCCCTCTTTGCCGGTTAAAATGACCACGGGAGTGGTTGTTAGGCTTGGGGTTTTTCGCAGTTGGGTACAAAGTTCGTATCCATTGGTGATGGGCATTACTAAGTCCAGAAAAATCAAATCGGGTTTGTTTTTCAAAAAAGAGGGCAGTGCTTTTAAGGGGTCTTGAATGCCGACAAAATCATAACCTTGTGCGTCGATTATTTTTTTTAAACCTCGACAAACTCCAGCACTATCATCGACACAAGCAATTAAGTTTTTCTTGCTTTGATCTTGCCCTGGAGGGAAAATCGAACTTTTTTGATTCCTAGAAACTTGAGAAAATTTGATTGCTTGTTGTTTGGCTAAGGGCAATAGGAACTGAATCAAGGGGACAATATCTAAACGGGTTTTAATGGCTAAACTGCGCAAACTGTGCATCCCATCAATAAGAGCAATAATTGATGACTGGTTGCCGGAAAAAATTTGATTAGAAATAAGTTCTGGTTGGGTGATGATAGGAAAGAGGTTGGGAGAATAAATCCCTAAACCCTGATTTTGCCATTGTTGCCAAGTTTTTAGGGTTTGTTTGAGAGTGGGTATCACCTCAACCATGGGTAAAAGTAAGGCTGATTTGTTGGTTAAATCATCCCTAATAATTTCATAGGATAAGGAATTACGATTGATTTGACTCGATTGGATTACATCAAAAAGAATCTCACTGCTAAAGGTTAAAATAAATTCCGTTAACTGTTGTCTTTGAATCAATCCTTGATCGAGTAATTGGACTAAAGTGTTACATCGCTGGTTACTGTCTTCTAGGGAAGCTATATTTTTTAATTCGGTAGCATTCAACTTAGGGACAAATAACTGCAAGTTTCTTCGCCATCTTTCTCCTGAATTTGTTCCACCATCTGACCAACTTAAACGTCCCAGACGCAAGAACAAAGTCCAGTTTTCATGGTTGTTTACTTGGATCTCTATGCAACCACTAAACTTAGTCTTTGTGAGTTTTTGTAGTTGAAGCAAAAACTCTTTTAATCCTATTTTTGTCTTGGTACTGAGTGTTTCAACCTTTGACATGATTGATTTTGGGTCTAGATTGGTTGTTAAAACTAATATTCCCAAAATTGCCTAAAAAGTTAACATCAGACTAAATCCTGTTGTCAAACCCGTCTTATCTTTTTTGGTATAAGATAAAAAAATAGGGGCAATGAATCCATCACCCCTAAAAAAATTCAATTTAATTCATAGTTTAACTAGCATTTGCTAATACAGAATTTCCGGTTAATAGTTCAACCGCAGCTTCGTATTGTACATCGTCTTCTGTTGCGATTTGTCTATAGGAAATAGGCTCTTGAGTAACCACTTTATCCGGTTGAATTCCTAGTTTATGAATGTCGTTATGATTAGGAGTTTCATATTTGGCAACGGTAACGGCTAAACCGGCACCATCAGGTAACTCAAATAAGGATTGAATTAATCCTTTTCCAAAGGTTTTTTCTCCTACTAATGTTGCTCGACCATTATCTTTTAATGCACCGGCTAAAATCTCACTAGCACTGGCAGTTCCTTGATTAACTAATAATACTAAGGGATCTTCTGTTAATGCGTTTCCTGATGCAGTAAAACTATCCTGCACCCCTTGACGATTGACTGTGTAAACAATGGTTCCTTGATTCATCCATAAACGGGCAATTTCTATGCCTGCTTGTAAGAGTCCACCAGGGTTATTTCTCAGGTCTAAAATATAACCTTCTGCTCCTTCTTTTTCTAGATTATTGATAGCTTCTGCCATTTCTTCAGCAGCATTAGCACTGAATTGATTCAAACGAATATAACCAATGGGAAGGTTCGGTGTTGGTTGGTTTAAACTAGCAGTAACTGGACTTAAAGAAATGCGGTTGCGGGTTATTTCTACTTGACGAATATCAGATGTTTCTTGATAGGGTAATATGGTTAAATATACCTTAGTGCCACTGGGTCCACGCATTTTGGTGGCTGCTTCATCTAGGGTTAATGTGGTGGTATCCACATCATCAATTTTTAAGATGCGATCGCGGGCTTTAATACCGGCTGCTTCTGCTGGAGATCCTTCGATGGGAGAGACAACTTCTAAGTTACCTGTATCAGGATTAATATTAATTTGTAAGCCTACACCTGACAATTCACCTGCGGTACTAACTTGTAAGTTATGATACTGTTCAGGTCTTAATAAACGGGTAAAGGGTTCATCAAGAGTGGCTAACATTTCTTCGATAGTATCGTAGGTTTCCTCGCGATCTTCTAAAGAACGTTTTAGTAAATCTTGTCTTAATGACCACCAATTTTGATGGTTGAAGGTATCATCTAAATAGGATTGATTAACCAGTCTCCACGACTGCAAGAGTAGCTTTTGATTTTCTGTGAAAGCATTAGCATTGGGAGTCCAACCAAAACAGTTGAATAAGAGGGAAAAAATAACTAGAAGAGTTACCCAAAATGCACTTTTTCTCATGAGACAAACTAAAATATTAATGGTGTTGATTGCTTTAAGCAATTGATGAGTGTGTTTCTATTGTGCTGAAATTGTAGCAAATTGACAGGGTGATTGACAGCAGCATTTTTGTAGAAACCTTCTTATATGATGGGAGATGGGGAGACTCCGGAGAGGGGGAGACGGGGGGAATTGTCAGATTTTTACTTTTTATGTCCACCATCCCTTAATAACCACACTGCCATCTTACCCTGTCCAGGAACATCAATTTCTCCCATTCTAGAAAATTGATAAAATTCTTGCAAGGGTTCGTATAAATTTTGACTAATTAAAATAGAATTCGGTTTACCTTCTACGGAGTTAACAATCATTAGGAAACGGGCAATTTTTGCAGTATTTCCCATCAGGTTATAAATAAATTTTTGTTTACCTAATAGGCCTCCGATCACTTCTCCTGAGTAAATTCCAATTCTAATCTCAAAATAATGTTGTCTTTCTTGACTAAAAGCCCGTACAATTCTCAACATTTCTAGGGCTAATTCTATGACTGCTTTATCTCGATCCAATCTCGGCACAAATAGTCCACTGGCAGCTAAATAAGAGGTTCCAACTGTGCTAATTTTTTCTACATCATGGCGTTGGGCTGCATCATCAAATGCTGTAATAATATCGTTCAAAATTCCTACTGCTTCTTCTGCACTCATTAGCTCACATTCTTCATCAAAACCGACAATATTTGCTGATAATACTGTTACATGAGGAAATTTATCAGCAATTTGTTCTTCTCCTTCTTTTAATCGTTTAACAATGGGTGCTGGCAGGGTTTTTAAGAGTAGGGAATCGTTTTGTCTAATTTGTTCTTCTAGGGCTTCTTTTTCTTCATCAATGGTTCTTGCCATCTGATTAAATGCAGTTGCAAGCTGACAGAATTCGTCATCAGATGGCACTGTTACAACAACATTTGTTTGTCCTGATGTTATTTTTTTTGCACCAGAAATTAACCTATAAATTGGCATCACTAAACGCCGAGAAAGAAATAGGGAAAAGATAGTTACAATGGGAACTAAAATCGCACTGGTTACTAATACTCTTTTGCCAAAAATTTGGATTGGTTCAAAGGCTTCGCTAACATAAATTTTTGAGAGAATCATCCAGTCTAAACTATCGGCTAACTTTAAAGGAGCATAGGCAACCAAAGAAGTAACACCACGGTAATCGTCTAAAATACCCAATCCTTCTTCCCCTTCTAGTGCTTTTTTAATAGAATTTGTGGTTATTTCTTGTAATAAAATAGGACTATTATTGGCTTTGATTCTTTGAATAATTCTCTCAGATACGTTTTGTTTTTCTAGTTTTTTAAAATATTCTTCTGGGTTTTCAACTAAGAAACGAGATTGAGATCGCATTAAATAATCTGAACCCACTAAAATCGTTTCTCCTGTTTTTCCTAGTCCATCTTTTTCCCATTGAAAATTACCGGTCATGATTCGATTAATTTCGTCAACGGGTAACTGAAGTAAAAGAATGCCAATTAAATTAGATTGTTTGAAAATGGGACTACCAATAAAAGCTACTGGTTGACCGTAACTAGGACGAAAAGGACGAAAATCTATGACATCAAATGCTCCTCTTTCTCGATTATTTTGCAGAGTTTTAAATAAATCTGCTGCCCCACTATTAGAATAATTCCCACTTTTTAAGCTGGTACCAAACCCCGTGTTTTTATGGACACTGTAAACAATATTTCCTGTTTTAATATCTACTAAAAATAGATTATTATAATCAAATCTTGTAGTCATTGACCGAAAAAATCTGTTAAATTTTTGATGTATTTTGCTATAGTTGCTTCCATCCTTAGCCATGTCTAAAAGATTTTTATTATCTAAGTCATAAGGATTTTTAACAAGATAATGATATTGTAAATAAAGAGCAATTTTTTGTTTGGGAAAATACCTTAACACCGTGGGATTTCCATCTACATTCATTTGCAGACGGGGAATAAAAAATTTTTCATAGAATCTCCAAATTTCGGAAATCATACTGGTAGAAACTTCCTCACTTTCCAGTTGATTAAAACCATCACTGAAAGATTCCATAGCCTCAATAACAGTGGGATCTTCTGCTAAAGTAATAGCGTGATTTTTAACATAATTAAAGTAAGATTGAACTTGTCTTGCTCGGGAATTTCTTAATTCTGTAATTTGACCATGTATGTTTTCTAAGATAGCTTCTTTCCCACTGGTATAACCAACGTAACTAATTACTAAAATAGATGCAATGCTAACAGCTAGTAACATTAACATCAGTTTTGATTGAATACTTAATCGACTAAAAAATCTCATTTAGTTCTATATTTTATAAGTCTCTATACTTTTTAGGTTAACTTACATATCTCTACTCAATCTTAAAACTTTGGTGAAACTTTATTTTTACTCCTGGTCATTAATTAATAATTAGTGTTAAATATTCTTAAAATAATCTAGAATGGAAATAGTTGTTGCTATAATAAAGTCTGTTAGAGCAAACAATTAACATAGGGAAGTCAGACAAAAAGTGTCAATTAATTTTCAGGAAATTATTGCGAAACTGAACGAGTTTTGGGGCGAACGTGGTTGTTTAATTGTTCAACCCTATGATACAGAAAAAGGGGCAGGTACTATGAATCCCCATACGTTTCTCAGGGCGATCGGTCCAGAACCTTGGTCCGTTGCTTATGTAGAACCTTGTCGTCGTCCTACCGATGGCCGTTATGGGGAAAATCCTAACAGATTTCAGCATTATTATCAATATCAAGTATTAATTAAACCCTCTCCTAATAACATCCAAGAAATTTATCTAGACTCTTTAAGAATATTAGGAATTAAACCAGAAGATCATGACATTCGTTTCGTAGAAGATAACTGGGAATCTCCCACCTTGGGAGCCTGGGGTGTGGGTTGGGAAGTATGGTTAGATGGCATGGAAATTACCCAATTTACTTACTTTCAGCAATGTGGTGGTATTGATTGTCGTCCCGTTTCTATTGAGATAACCTATGGTTTAGAACGGTTAGCAATGTATCTGCAAGAAGTGGAAGCTATTACTAAAATTCAGTGGAATGAAAACATAAATTATGGGGATATTTTTTTGCAAAGTGAAGTGGAACAATGTACCTATAATTTTGAAGCATCTGATGCAGATTTATTGTTTAAACTGTTTGCTTTGTACGAACAAGAAGGGAAACAATTAATTAATCGAGGTTTAGTTTTTCCAGGGTTAGACTATGTTTTAAAATGTTCTCATTCTTTCAATTTATTAGATGCAAGGGGAGTGATTGCAGTAGCAGAAAGAACCCGTTATATTGGTCGTATTCGTAATTTAGCGCGAGAAGTTGCTAACTTATATTTACAACAACGGGAACGGTTAAATTTCCCTTTACAAAAATCTTAATTTATGGGTATCCCTCGTCAGTTTGGAATGACAATTATACAAAAATATTCTAACTATTTTTTGTCTTTCTGTAGAGGAATTAATCAAACTCTGGGGCCCATATTTCTTCTACAGGAAACTCCCAACCTGGGAGTATTTCTGTTACGCTAAAAATGTCGCCATCTTGAAGAGTTATTATTTCTTTTTCCAAACGATACACTTCTATAATACGCTGTCTAGGATCAACTAAAACCCCAACGGTTGTCCCTAAACTTAAAAACTCTTCTATCTTCTCCCGTAGTTTTTTTAAACTATCATTTTTTGATTTTACTTCAAAGATTAAATCGGGAACAACCTCGGCATAATTTTCTGTTGTCCGTTTCAATATAAACAAGTTAAAGGAGTAATAACTACTTTTGTTCTTAAGTCGCAATAGTCTCCACAAATATATCTTTGATAATAGGTATCTATGCGATCTGCCAATGACCAATTATAGGTAGCCCTAAGCATATCTATCCATCTGTCAATCTTGTCTGACTGACTAATATTAGGACGAAGCTTATAGCAGTAACCTAAAATCAATTGACTTAACTTAGTTGTGGACTATACTATATTTATCTACATTATTCTAGCATTATTTTTTGACTGTGAACCAACAATATAGAAAAACTTCACATACTGTATCTCTGATTAATTATCATTTTGTCTGGATACCTAAA
>NZ_JASJEB010000141.1 GCF_030064895.1 Crocosphaera sp.
CTGGGAGACTGGGAGACTGGGAGACTGGGAGACTGGGAGACTGGGAGACTGGGAGACTGGGAGACTGGGAGACTGGGAGACTGGGAGACTGGGAGACTGGGAGACTGGGAGACTGGGAGACTGGGAGATGGGGAGACTGGGAGATGGGGAGACTGGGAGACTGGGAGATGGGGAGACTGGGAGACTGGGAGACTGGGAGATGAGGAGTCTCAAGAGATAATTTTGAAAACCTACGTAGTATTCGGTCAAGGTTTCGCTGTTCAACCTTAGCTGACTTAGATAATGTTAAATGATAAATGAAATGACCGAGAATACCCTGAGCCGATCATAATAAGGATAGAGTCTTAGGAAAGGGTTGTATGGTTTCACCGCTTGATTTCCAACTGGTTAACGCGGCCCGACAAGGAGACTGTCAAACCGTAGAAACATTGTTAACACAAGGGGCGCACGTCAATGGGACTGATTTACAAAATACCAGTGCCTTGATGTACGCAGCCCAAAGAGGACATAGAGAGGTTGTACAGTGTTTATTGTCGGTGGGGGCAAACGTTAATCAACAACGAGCCTTTTCAGGTTTAACAGCCCTGATGTTTGCTGTAGCTGCTAACCGAGTTGAGATTGTTCAAGACTTAATTGCGGCCCAAGCGCAGGTTAACCAAACTAATGATGATGGCAACACACCCTTGATGATCGCTGCTTACAAAGGACATACGGAGATTGTCACCCATTTGATGGCTGCTGGTGCTGATATGGATCATCACAATAAACAGGGTAATACGGCCTTAAAACTTGCGATCAAAGGGGATCACCCCGAAATTATACACCTATTTCCAAATTTTCAAGAGGAACTAACCCTAGAACGAGCTTTAGTGTTTGCTCTTCGTTGTGGCAGTTTAAGGGTGTTTCAGTCCTTATTAACCCCTGAAACAGACATCGATAGTCCTGATGCTGAAGGAGAAACCTTATTATCTTTAGCTGCGGCTGAAGGTCAAACAGCCATTATCCAAGCCCTATTAGCTTCAGGAGCAAACGTTAACCAACGAGATGAGGAAGCAGAAACCCCTTTACATTATGCCACCGTAGAGGGTCATTTAGGGGCGGTTAAGGCTTTATTAGCGGCAGGGGCGAATGTTCACTTAACCAACCAATTTGGAGATACTCCCCTCATTTTAGCTGTGGTACAGGGCTATACTAAAATAATCCAAGAATTACTACAATACGGGGCTGATCCTAACCGCAAAAATTACGGGGAAACTCCTCTAACATTGGCGATCGCTCATGGTAACTCAGAAATTATTCAAGTTTTATTGGATGGAGGGGCAAACCCTAACACCAGACTTGCCAATGGACGCACAGGGTTGATGAAGGCCGCTGATGAGGGTAATGTTAGCCTCTTGCGTTTATTACTAACGGCCGGGGCTGATATAAGTTTAAAGGATCAAACCGGGGCAACGGCCTTGATGTGGGGATCTCATCGTGGTTACGTTAATGTGGTTAAACTGTTATTAGCAACTGAAAATGTTAATTTAGATGAAAAAAATCACAGTGGTTATACTGCTTTGTCTTTAGCCGAATATAATAATTATCCTGATGTTATTGAATTATTAAAAAAAGCAGGAGCTAAATGAAGTTAGAAGTCAACCCACCCCTAACGGGAGCATCCCATTTTTGCAAAAAACGTATTCTTGAAGTTTGACGGGGAGAGGGGGAGATGGGGAGACGGGGGGAAATTAATCAGATCAACTATTATCAATCAAGGACAATTTGCAACTTTGGGATGCTCCCCCCCTAACCGCTCCCAGGAGAGGAAGTTTATTACTTTTTTAGTGTTATGTCACAAAAGTTAAAATCATTGATTATCAATTATCCATTGTTCATTATTGAACCCAGGAATTAAAAATGCGAACTTATCAATTAATTGCCCCTGCTAAAATTAATTTATATCTGGAAATTGTCGGTGATCGTCCCGATGGTTATCACGAATTAGTGATGATTTTACAAAGTATTGATTTAGGCGATCTCTTGGAAATTCGCTCTAATGGAACTCAAACAATTAATCTACATTGTAATCATCCTTTAGTTCCCTTAGATAAGACTAATATTGCTTATAAAGCTGCTCTATTAATGAGTGAAGAATTTTCCCAAGAATTCGCTAATTATGGCGGAGTTGATATTACTATTGATAAGCAAGTTCCTGTGGCTGCAGGATTAGCTGGAGGTTCAACGGATGGGGCTGCGGTGTTAGTCGGATTAAACTTATTGTGGGAATTAGGATTAACTATACCTCAATTACAAAAGTTAGCAGAAAAGTTGGGTTCTGATGTTCCTTTTTGTGTTAGTGGGGGCACTGCAATCGCTACAGGAAGAGGAGAGAAATTAGATGCTATTCCAGATTTAGAAAATTTGTGGGTTGTTCTCGCTAAATACAATAATCTCTCTGTTTCAACGCCTTGGGCTTACAAAACTTATAAGCAACAGTTTGGTGATAGTTATATTAATGATAGCGCAGGAATTAAGTCTCGTACTTCTCACCTTCATTCTGGTCCTTTTGTACAAGCAATTAGTCACAAAGATGGAGACAAAATAGGACAGTTATTACATAATGATCTAGAAAAGGTTGTTTTAGCTGAATATCCCCAAGTTGCTCAATTAAAAGATATTTTACAACAGGCAGGAGGACTGGGAACAATGATGTCAGGATCTGGTCCTACTGTATTTACTTTATGTCAGTCTCAAAGCGAAGCAGAAACTATTAAAAAAATAGCTAGGGAAAAAATAGAAGATCCTAATTTGGAATTTTGGGTTACTAAATTATCTAGTAATGGTATTTCTATTATCAGTGATTAGTGATCACTGATCAGTAAACAGTTATTCAGTTATCTTCTATTTGTTCATTAATCCATCTCCTAAACTCTTTAATTGTTTTATTTCTTCCTGATTTTTTGACTTTTTGTAAATAGTATGGTAGAAAATTTTTCAGAGGTAAATTAGGGAAATGGGGACTAAATTCTACTTCTTTATAGTTGTTATTTTCTAAGACATTAATTTGTAATTTTCCTTTCTCAAATCTCCATAATTCCGGAACTCCTAATAAAGCATATATTTCTCGATGGGTACGGGAAGTAACATCAATTTCTAAGGCTAAATCTGGAGGTGGATCAATGGTTAAATCTAAACGATCTTTTCCTCTTATTATTGCTTCATTTTCGATATAAAAACAATTATCAGGTTCAATTCCCTGCTGCATCAATTTATTTTTAAATGTAGTTGAACCTAAAGGATAAACTTCAATATCTAACTCTTCTAAAAGAGTTTTAATTAAATCACCAATGATTTCTTTATTGCTTTCATGTTCAGGTAATGGTGTCATAATTTCTAAGGTGTGATAATGATAAGCAATTTTACTACCTCTATGTTCCCCCAATTCTTCTACAATTTGTTCAAATTCATCCCAAGTAACATCTTTTAAGAAAATTTTTTGTCCTGGGGGAATATCAAAACGTTTTAACTCTAATAACATTGTTGTATTGATTGACAAATATGAAAATATTATCTACGCTATCATAAAATTCCAGCAACTGTATTTATATCATCGAAAATCATTGCTTATAAAACCGCACGTTTTAAGGTGAATAGTTTTTGAAATGAAGAATAAATCTCTGTTTAAAAAATAAATTCTGTACGATAGCACCGGAACGTAGTGAGGAACTTCTATGGGATAGTGCCGGAACTTAGTTAGAAACTTCTAACTCCCTTAATATCCTGATTTGCTTAAGTTGCACTTTTCCTGAAATTGCTTAAGATCAAGGAACAAACTTATACTAACTTTTGAACTCCAACTCCATGCTTTCCTTATTGCAGATCAAAAATTTTGCGTTGGTTGATCGCTTAACCCTTCAGTTTGGCCAAGGGTTGAATGTATTGACAGGGGAAACAGGAGCCGGAAAATCGATTATCCTTGATGCAATCGATGTTGTTTTAGGGGGGAAAGTCAATAACCGTCTCATTCGTCAGGGAACACAACACGCATCCCTAGAAGCGACATTTACGGAGAATGATAGGGTTTTAGGATGGTTACAGCAGCAAGAAATTGATACCCTGGATGATGGCACTGTGGTATGCTTGCGAGAGTTATCTTTAACCGGAGAAACCGTGCGATCGCGTTCCCGAATCAATGGGGTTCTGGTAAACTTACCGTTAATGGCACAATTCCGCAGTCTCTTGGTGGAAATTACCGCACAAGGTCAAACCGTCCAACTAATGGATGCAACCCGACAACGGGAATTATTGGATCTTTATGGGGGTAATGCTATCCTCAAACAACGAAAATTAGTAGAGTCTGCTTATGAAAATTGTAAAAAAGCAGAAAAGATTTTAGATAAACGTAAAAAATCAGAACAAGAACGATTACAACGCCTAGATTTATTAGAATATCAAACAAAAGAACTGGATGAAGCACAATTAAGTGATCCCGATGAACTGCAAAAACTAGAACAAGAACGAGATCGCCTCTCCCACGTGGTAGAGTTGCAGAAACTAAGCTACCAAACCTATCAACTTCTCTATCAAAACTATAGCGGAGAACCCGCGATCGCCGATCGCTTGGGAGAGGCAGAATTGCTCTTGACAAATATGACAGAATATGATATGGAACTGGAACCATTATTAGAAATGGTAAAATCCGCCTTAACCCAGGTTGTAGAAGCAGGAAAAGAAATAAACGGTTATGGAGATAGGTTAGAAGCAGATCCAGAGCGATTAAACGAGGTAGAAGATAGAATAAACCTAATTAAGCGTATATGTCGCAAATATGGGCCAGATTTAGTAGATGCAATTAGTTTATATCAGAAATTAAGTGCAGAATTAGAGGAATTAAACGATAGTGAACAGTCCATTGAAAAATTAGAAAAAGAGTATAATCTTGCTCAAGAAAAATTAGTAAAAATTTGCGAAGAATTAACCCTATTAAGACAGAAAGCTGCCACAAAATTAGAGAAACAATTAGTCAAAGAATTAAAACCTTTGGCCATGGATAAAGTAGTTTTTGTTTGTAAGATAACTTCTTGTAATCCCAGTATTAATGGTAGCGATCAAGTTGTTTTTTATTTTAGTCCCAACCCAGGAGAAAAAATACAACCCTTATCTCGTACAGCTTCTGGGGGGGAAATGAGTCGTTTTCTTTTAGCATTAAAAGCTTGTTTTGCCAAGTCAGAAAAATGTTCAGGAACCTTGATTTTTGACGAAATTGATGCAGGAGTTTCCGGAAAAGTTGCCCAAGCGATCGCAGAAAAATTAGACAACTTAAGCGAGACTTATCAAATTTTATGTGTTACGCATCAACCCTTAGTTGCTGCTATGGCCGCCAATCATTTCCGAGTTGAAAAGCAAGTTGTTGAAGAATTATCCAAACTAGAAAACGAAGAAGATGGACAATTAAGTTTACCTGAATTAAGAACAGTTGTCAGGGTAAAAGCATTAGAAAATATTCAAACCAGAAAAGAAGAATTAGCGCAATTAACAGGAGGACATTCCTCAGAAGATGCAATGGAATTTGCTAAATCATTATTAGTTAAAGCAGAATCTTATCGCTTGGGAAAGCAGAGGATTTTAAAGAAATAATTGAGTATAAAAGCTCGAAACTTATTAGTATGATGATTATTGTAACTGTATTTATTTCGATTTTATTATGGGGATTTTCAATATTAATTTATTAATAGACTGATTTAAAACAACTATATGAATAAACCAATCTATTTTTTTAGTAAAACTAATCAATGGTATGAATTATCAAATTTTTATCTATTTGGGTTTATGGATGAAGAAGCTTTATATTGGTCAACGGTAGAACATTATTTTCAGGCCATGAAATTTCCTGGGGAAAAATATCAAGGATATAGAGAAAAAATTCGTCTTGCTCAAACACCAGGGAAAGCAAAAAAACTAGGTCAAACTAGACAAATGCCTTTAAGAAGAGATTGGGAAACAGTAAAAGAAGAAGTGATGTTATATGCTTTAAGAAAAAAGTTTAGTCATCCGAAAATGAAAAAAATCTTGTTAGCAACTGAAAATAGACATCTTTACGAAAATTCCCCTTATGATTATTATTGGGGAATTGGAAAAAAACATACTGGAAAAAATCGCTTAGGAGAATTATTAATGCAAGTTAGAGAAGAACTATTAAATACCTAAAAAGTAAATATTTCCCACACTAACCAACCCTCTCACACTCACTCAACTGAAACATTAATGCACCAAAAAACTACGATAAGAATGATGTGATACATTTAAGTCTTAGAGATTGGGTTTTTCCCAATTATCAAACTTATCAAAATTAATTGTTTAACATTTTTAGAAAAGCCCATGATAGAACCTATATCGCTTATCAACAGTGCTTTAGAGTGGTGTAGTCCATCGCTTTTAGCCACTGCCACAGAAGGAGAGAGTTATGGAAAAGCCCTAGCTGTCTCTTTAGCTTTAGTCAGTCTTTCGATTTATGTATTTAGTCGTTTTTTTGAAGAAATAGCAGCCAGACTAGGTTTACCATCAGTCCTTGGTAATTTAGTTGCAGGTGTAGTGATTGGGGTTTCCGGATTACATCTTGTGGTATTGGATGGAGGGGAAATTAATCCCTCCTTAAGCCATTTGATTGAGATTCTTTCTAACAGTACCCCAGAACAAGTTAAAGCCGTTTTTGAGGAACCAGTTCCTTTAATTATCGATGAATACGCCGAATTTGGGGTTGGGGTATTATTATTTCTCATTGGTTTAGAATCTGATTTAAAAGAATTGCTTAAAGTAGGCTTTCAATCAGCCAGTGTAGCCATTGTCGGAGTAACCCTGCCCTTTGTTTTAGGGTTTTTGGGGCTAACTTATCTTTTTCATGTTCCCACCTTACCCGCATTATTTGCCGGGGCAGCTTTAACTGCCACCAGTATCGGTATCACAGCCAAAGTAATGCAGGATCTCGGGGTTCTCAAATCCAAAGAAGGTCAAATTATTTTAGGGGCAGCCATTCTCGATGATATTTTAGGCATTGTCATCCTCGCAGTGGTTATCAGTATTGTGGAGACAGGAGAAGTGGATGTAGCTAAAGCCCTGACATTAATCCTCATTGCGGCTACGTTTATGATAACTGCCGTAATCATGAATCGGTTTTTTGGCCCCTGGTTTGTCACTCAGTTAGAGAAATTAAAATCTCCCAACCGAGGGATGGGTTACTTTATTCTCTTTATTTTCCTCAGTTTTCTAGCAGGAGTTGTCGGTTTAGAACCGATTCTTGGAGCATTCGCAGCAGGATTAATATTAGGAGGAACCACAGCAAGAGAACGCTTAATTGAGGCCATAGAAGTGCTTTCCGTAGTCTTTTCAACGGTGTTTTTTGTTTCTATTGGGGCAAAAACCGATCTGAGTGTTCTTAACCCATCGGTTCCGGCTAATCAAGAAGGTTTAATCATAGCTGGTTTTCTGATTATTGTGGCTATTGTCGGCAAAGTATCAGCAGGGTTCTTTGCCTTTTCCGATGAAAAAATTAACCGTCTTGGTATTGGTACCGGAATGATTCCCCGTGGAGAAGTGGGGTTAGTATTTGCCGGGTTGGGTTCAGCAACAGGGGCCTTACCTCCCTCTATTGATGTGGCCATTGTGTTGATGGTGATTGCCACTACCTTTTTATCTCCCCCTCTATTAAGACTGGTATTTGATACCTCTGAGACTCCCACAGAGTTAGTTAAATCAGAATAAATTGCACCATCGCTTGACCGGGAAACTGGGATACTGGGAGAGTCATCCCAACACTGATCCCAGAATCCCCATCATGATATGATGGGTGAACAAGAAAAATATGCTTTTCCCATTATTATCCTTATGCCTCAAGCCGTTGGTGTCATTCAAACCGTAGGATTTCCCGCCGTTTTAGCGGCCGCCGATGCAATGGTTAAAGGGGGCCGGGTGACAATTGTGTATTTTGATAAAGCTGAACGTGGAGAATTTTTGGTGGCCATTCGTGGTCCTGTTTCTGAGGTGAAAAATTCTATGGAAGCAGGAAAAGAAGCGGCTGTAAAATCTTATAACGGTAAAATAGCTAGTCATTACATTGTCCCTAACCCCCCAGAAAATCTGCTCTCGGTTCTTCCTTTAGATTTCACAGAAGCAGTAGAACAATTCCGCGTTTCATAGAAGAATTAGACCTTTTCACTATAAAATTATTTCTATTGTTAACAAAGCCATCATTCAACAATGTACAATGTACAATTAACAATTAACAATTACCTCTCTGTAAAAATGAGAGGATGGGAAGTAAAGAATTTATTTGATTGTTTCCCCTTAAAAAGCGATACGAACCCAGATGATTTGAAATTTCCTTGGGTGCGCTTACCAAGATAGGGTAAATTTTAAACATTGAATTAATTAACTGTTAATTGTTGACTATTAATTGTGAATTGATGATAATTTAGGAGACTTAACTATGACTCAAAAAGCAGTTGGATCAATCGAATCAAAAGGTTTTCCAGGAATTTTAGCAGCGGCCGATGCCATGGTGAAGGCAGGAAGAATTACTATCGTTGGTTATATTCGCGCTGGAAGTGCGCGTTTTACTCTAAATATTCGGGGAGACGTTCAAGAAGTTAAAACAGCTATGGAAGCTGGAAAGGACGCTATTGAAAAGACAGAAGGAGCAACCCTAGAAACCTGGGTCATTATTCCCCGTCCCCACGAGAATGTGGTTGGGGTCTTACCGATCGACTATAGCGATCAGGTCGAGGAATTTCGCCGAGCGGCTGAAGGCGTTGCTCTTCCTGCTGGACGTTCTTAATTGCCTTTTCTGGGGGATTATTCCTCAGTGGGGGCTATTTTGCCCCCTTAAGTTAAGAATATAATCTGTCTTCAAAAAAGTCTTCGCAACATACCTGAGTTATGCCTTTTAGCCCTAATTCCTCTAAATGACTCATCCATGCTTCTGGAGTGTCTTCAACGGGTAAATGACCCAAAACCCTGGCCACATCGGCAACCCAAGGAACTGTTGAAATGCAATAACCTTGCCAATGAACTTCTAGGGATAACCAATCTGGAACTTGATGTGCATCAAACTGGGTAGATGCTCGATAATCTGCTTGAAAACAGTAAATTTTACCTGTTTTGCTCATAGTTTAAGGAAAATAAAACAAACTGTCAATTGATGGGAGACTGAAATTATTTTTAAACCCCGTCGTTAATGACGGGGTCTTAACGCCTCGTTTACTGATTATGGGATAACACATTTATCCCTCAAAAATCAGCGATCGTGTCATCAAAAAAACATAAAGTCAGGGAAAACTAAGAAAAGTGAAATTTCCCTTTAATTTAAGATTCTTTTTGGTTTAATATCTCAACAATTAAAATCGTATTTGCTAGGGTTCGAGGTTTTTCATGCTTATCCCCATTAGGCAATGGTTCAAACGCAAAATTCCCAGAGTTCCCCCAGATATCAGAATAAAATTACAACAAGAATTGTTGGACGAAGCTGACTTTGATACAGAGTTTCTTGTCTTAACGGTTAGTTCTTGTATTATTGCTAGTCTGGGACTGTTAATGAATAGTGCTGCTGTCATTATTGGTGCTATGTTGATCGCCCCTTTGATGTTACCGTTGCGAGGTTTAGCTTTAGGGATGTTAGACATTGATCGCCTTTTAGTGAAAAGTAGTCTTATTACTCTGGGAATAGGAACCATGACAGCGATCGCTATTTCTGCTATGGTTAGCGGATTTTTTGCCCTACCAGAAGCCTCTTTTGGCCCAGAAATTTTAGCGAGAACTCAACCCAATTTAGCTGATTTAGCAGTAGCTGTGGCCGCTGGGGCCATTAGTGGTTTTGCTAAAATTCGCCGTAAACTCAGCGATGCTTTAGCCGGGACAGCCATTTCTGTGGCTTTGATGCCTCCTTTATGTGTTGTGGGTATCGCCCTATCTCAAAATGCTTTACCCTTAGCTAGTGGGGCATTTTTGTTGTATTTAACTAACCTATTGGGTATTACTTTCTCTTGTATCATTATCTTTATTCTTGGTGGTTATTACCTCAATTATGATCAAACCAGTCAAGCTTTGAGTGGGTTTACAGCCTTGACAGGAATTTTAGTTTTTCCTTTATTTATTAGTTTTGGAAATCTTCTTCAACAAGAAAGATTTGAAGGTAAAATTATTACTCTCTTACGAAATAAAACCGTAACTGTTGGGCAACAAAGTGAGTTGGTGGCTTTAAATGTTCAATGGCCTGCTTTTCCCTGGAGTAAGGATTATCCTATTATCTTAGTTACGGTTCAAGAAAATATTAACAATCCCATCACTTCTACCCAAGTTGGTTTAGTTGAACAGTTAATCAAGAAAGAGTTAGGTAGAAAATTTAAACTGGTTTTTCGGGTTAGTCAACTACGGGAAGTTGTGGCCGACTATGAAAAACCTTTATCCCCTCCGGATGTATTGGGACCCATAACTCCTCCTCCTGTTTCTCCTTTATCTCAAGAAAAGACAGAAGGCAGAAGGCAGGAGGCAGGAGGCAGGAGGCAGGAGGCAGGAGTAGGATTATAAGCTGCGCAAGCATTTAAACCGCATATCATGAAGTTAAGCAAAAAATTAGCAACCCCTCTCCCCGTATCTCTCTCCCCCCGTCTCCCCGTCAGTCTAGTATAGTAATTTAGATGCTTAACAGATTAACTTTTAAGCTAATGATTTCTCAGGAAAATACTTCTTGAGTTTGCTTAATTTAGGGGGAATACTAAACAAACAATAGGGTTGCAGAGGATTTCGTTTGAAATAGTTTTGATGATATTCTTCTGCCTTATAATACTCAGTAAGTTCTTTTAATTCTGTGACAATTTTTCCACTAAAAACATTATCAGTATTGAGTTTATCAATCACTGTTTTAGCAGTTTCTAATTGTTCTTGTGAGTTCCAGAGAATAATAGAACGGTACTGGGTTCCTACATCGTTTCCTTGTCTGTTTAATGTGGTAGGATCGTGACTAGCAATAAAAAAGATTTCTAATATTTTAGTTAAGGAAACTTTTTGAGGATCAAAAGTCACTTTAACTACTTCTGCGTGTCCGGTTCTTCCAGTACAAATTTGGTCATAAGTGGGGTTGTCTGTGTTTCCTCCAGCATAACCAGATTCAACAGCTTCTACCCCTCCCACATTTTGATAAACTGATTCCACGCACCAAAAACAGCCGCCACCTAATACAATTGTTTCTGACATTGGTTTATTTTTTTTATTAAATATAGTCTTTACAATTCTTAATATAACAGTTGCTAGGACTCCTCACCATAGAAACCATTAATAATGTCATTGGGTCAAGGATCATTAAAATCGTCAGGAACTGTAAATTTCCCTCGATCTATTCCCAATATACGGGACGGTTGCTGATTCTCGAAAGGCACTAACTTGGCAACAGGAACCCCAAGACTAGCAATGATGATCTCTTCTCCGAATTTGACTCTCTGTAATAGCTTTGATAAGTAAGTTTTGGCTTGATGGATATTAATAGATTCCATGACAGTTGTGTTAATAACCATTATCTTTAGTTTAACTGCTGTGGGATAGCATCGGAACTTAGTGAGGAACTTTCCCTTCTCTTCTCCTTCTGTTCCCCTCCTGGGAGGAGTTAGGGGTGGGTTGAAGTTAATCTTTGAAGTGCTTCATCTTTAGTATCATCACTTATTAGTTTCGGTTCATGGGAACCGTAATGGAAATTAATCGTTCCAATTTCTTAATCAATTTTAATATAGGAAATAAAAAAAAGTCAATTACAATAGATTAATCAAAAAAAGTTAAGGAGTTAAAAGATGTTTTCCTTGAGCAATCGACATTTCAAGCAGATTCTTTATCTTGTGTTCTTATTTGTTATCTTAATCATAGCAACACCCCAAGCTTGGGCAGATACCGATGGAAAAACCAGTAATGGTGTTCGCTTTCATGGTGGTGATGAAGTAATCTTACAAGGTTTTCATTGGAATATAGTCAGAACAGCGGAAGAAGACTGGTACAAGATAGTGAAAGACAAAGCAGAGGAAATCAAAAACGACGGTTTTACAGGTATTTGGCTCCCAGTCCCCTGGCGAGATCAATCTTTTTGGAATCCCTCTCGTACAGAAAATATCGAATTTGGTGGAGAAGGTTATTTCTGGACAGACTTTAATAAAAATAGCCGTTATGGTGACGATCTCGAACTTAAAGAGGCTGCTGCCGAACTCAAAGGCAAAGGGGTTAAAGTTATTTATGATATCGTGCCGAACCATCATAATAGAGGTCATTTAGGAGATGAATTGGATTTACCCTCCAACCAGGGCTATTACCGCACAGACTGCGGCAACTGCGATGATGGCGATCCGTTCATGAGTGGTGATTCTGATTTCAATACAGCCAACCCAAGAATCTACAACCTTTTCAAAGATGAGTTTAGCAACCTCAAAGAGAATTATAGTGCTAGTGGTTTTCGTTTCGACTTCGTCCGTGGTTATGCTCCCGAACGCATTGATGCCTGGATGAATCAAACCTTAGACGAAGGGTTCTGTGTTGGGGAGTTATGGAAAAGTCCCCAAGACTATCCTAATAATGATTGGCGACACCATGCAACTTGGCAAGATATCATTAAAAACTTCTCAGATACTTCTAATTGTTCGGTATTTGATTTCGCTCTCAAAGATCGTATGCAGAATGGTTCTATCAGCGATTGGAAGTATGGTTTGAATGGCAATCCAGATGCCAAGTGGCGCGAAGTGGCAGTAACTTTTGTCGATAATCATGATACTGGCTATTCTCCTGGACCTTTAGGAGGCCAACATCATTGGCCTTTAGCAGATCAACAAAGAAAAATGGCTTATGCGTACATTTTGTCTAGTCCAGGTACACCAGTCGTTTACTGGCCACATATGTATGATTGGGGTCTCAAGGATTTTCTGAAAAACCTTATTAAGATTCGTCAAGATTTAGGCATTAAAGCTTACTCAGATATCAAGTTTGATAATCGCTATAGCGGGTTAGTAGGAAGGACGATGGGTAGCAAAGGAGAATTACTTTTCGCACTAGATTCTAATCTTAGTGATCCTAGACAAGTAGTCAGTGGACCCTGGCGTGAATTGATGAATGAAGATAATGGGACTATTCGGCTCTGGGAAAAAACTCTAAAGCCAGAAGTCGATGTCAAATTTAGCTGCGAGAATGGTTTAACTCAGCTGGGTCAAAGTGTTTATGTAGTAGGCAATAATACAAATTTAGGTAACTGGGATGTGACCCAAGCGATTAAACTCAATCCAGATACCTATCCTACTTGGAATAACACCATCAAGCTTATAGCTGGTGAAACCGCAGAATGGAAATGTATCATTCGTAGCGAAAGTAACCCCAGTCAAGTCATTAAATGGGAGCAAGGCAGTAACAATTTTGTCACAGCAGCCCTAGATGAAGTGACCGTTGGCCATTTTTAATCCACATTCGGCACATCTTCTTTTGTTCCATAAAAGAAGATGTGCCGATTTTGATGCGTGTGGCTCCATAAAGACACACCCCAAACAAAGCCGGCTCCCTTGGCTTGGTGAACCCTTCAGTAAATAATAAAGATATCTGGTCAGGAGTGAGTATTTCTGCTCTACCGTAAGGATTTCGCTTCATGGCCATAACAGCGCGCGCTAACTATAGTAGTTAAACTGATGAGTCAAGGAAAAAAAATAGACACTTATGAAACAGATTTTTATCAATGGACAATGGAACAAAGCGAAGCATTAAGAGAGCAAAATTTCGAGAAATTGGACTGGGAAAATATAATAGAAGAGATCGAAGCTTTGGGAAGAAGTGATTATCAAGCGGTGGTTTCCTTACTAACAAGAATTATTCAACATAATTTAAAGATTGATTATGCCAATAAACCGCAAACTAATCGTCATTTGCAAGCAGAAATAAAAGCTTTTTCCAACACGATAAGAAGACGTTATAGCCCTTCTATGAAACCAAAATTAGAGAGAGAATGGCAAGGTATTTATTCAGACGCAATTGATCTTTATCTAATTGATTATCCTGCTTGTGATTTTCCTGAAGTTTGTCCTTATCTTCTTAATGATATTTTGAATCAGTGTAAAAAACCTAAATAATGTACATTTAAACTATAGTAATCAGTAATAATATATGAGAAGCGACAATATATCAGGAGATACAGCAGTTTGCGACTTTATACAATACAAGAAGTTAAGGTCTTAGAGAGTA
>NZ_JASJEB010000039.1 GCF_030064895.1 Crocosphaera sp.
CGTGAACGGAAACCAGTTCCTAATCCTTGGCATAAAGGTGACGTGGCTATGATTATGGTTAAAGATAATCCTGATTTACGGGGTAAAGGGGGTTGTTGGTGCGTTATCACCGAAGTTCATGACTTTAGTTGTACTGTCCGCTTATGGGACGGCAATTACCAGGTAAAACCTGAGAATCTCAAGGAATTGTCTTACTCTAATGAACAGCAGGAGGAAGTGCGGAAATTGTGCGATCGCCTATCAAAATTGTATGACCCTAAGATAGAGGATACTGCTAAGGCTATATTAGCTAGTTTGGGGAGAATAGACCGGCCTTGGTTGACGGAGTTTGAGGAGAAGGTGTTAAGAATGCTTGAAGAAAGTTAATGTTATGGACAAAGGTTACTTACTTAGTCACACGGTTGCTAGTATATTAAAGAAAGACAATTGTGTAAAAGATTATGGGTAAGCCACAAATCGCCGTTAGGATGCCCCAACCCCTTTTTGATGAACTCAACACCTATGTTGAGAAAACAGGCACGTCTAAAACTGATGTGGTCATTACTGCGATCGCCGAATACTTAGGATGCGCTGATAATGTGCCATTAAGTCAGAGGATGACTCAATTGGAACAAAAATTTGCTTCTCTCGAAGCCCAACTTAAAGCAGTCACTAAAACATAATTATGTCAGAAGAAAAAGGTATTTGGATTATTCGAGAAACTGATGATAGTAAAACTTCTTCGGCTGGAGGAGGTTACTATGATGATTCTGAAGAAAATAGTCGAGGTAACTTTGTTAGTGCTAGTCGCTTAAAACAAAATGTACATGATTTTTTAGAAGTTATACAAGATGCTTTTTCTCAGGCAGAAAATACAACTATTGGAATAGAATTGTCAGAATTAGAATGTTCCATTGAAATTAATGGAAAGGGTCAAATTGGGATTTTAGGAACCGGTGGTGAAGCTGGAGCTAAAGGAGCCATTAAGCTAAAGTTTATTCGGAAAAATGTCTAAAAATTGGGCAATTTGTGTCGGGATAAATCGTTATTATTTTCATCGTATTTTAAGCTGTGCGGTGAATGATGCCACAGAAATGAGCAAATTTTTTAAAGAGGCAAAATTTGATAATGTTTATCTATTTACTGATAATTCAGATCCTATTCCTGATATGAGGAATGACTTTCCTTCTCAACCAATGTATGGCAATTTTTATTCTTGGTTGGGCTATAAATTCAAAAAAGATAAACCCTTATTAACATTGTCTGACAATCTTTGGTTTTTCTTTAGTGGTCATGGTTTGGAATATCGAGGACAACATTATCTATTATTTTCTGATAGTAGTGGTGATCCAGAATATTTTGAACGTACGGCAATTCCTCTTAATGAAATTACTAATTATCTCCGTCGTTCGGGAGCAGGAAATATTATCATACTGCTTGATGCTTGCCGAGATTCTTCCTCGAAAAGTTCTAGTTTTGAATTATCTAAAGAACAGGGAATTATAAAAATATCTTCTTGTCAACCCAATAAGTTATCCTATGAAATTAAATCTTTAAATCATGGAGCATTTACTTTTGCTTTATTAGAATCTTTACGGTTACAAGGAGAGGGTAATTGTGCGACAGTAGAAAGGTTATGTAAGCGGTTAAGAACTAGGGTTAAACAGTTGGCTTTAGAACATCTAAAAAAAACACAAACTCCCTATGAAGCGTTGGAACCAGCAAGTAAATATCATTTACTTTTATTACCTGATTATATTCATCCTAATGACTCAGACTTAGCTCTATTAAAAGCTGATGCGTTAGACGCTGAATTTGTTAAACAAGATTTTACATTAGCTGAAACAATATGGACTCGTTTAATTAAATTTAAAACCAATGAAGCTTTACAGTCTTTATATAGAATTCGAGATAAAGTCAAAGAGCAATCATCAACACCTAATATCACCGAAGAAAGTCCATCTAATCCAGAAATAATCAGTGAAGAAATAGTTTCTAAATCTAAGGCTAAAGTAGATGAAATAAGCCTCAAAATTTGCACATTTGAAGTTGTAACCATTGAACAAAATGAAGACCCTGGACTAGAAGGAGGGGGTTTAAAAGACACTCAACAAGATAATAAAGAACAAAGTAAAGAAAGTAAAAAAAATGATTCCGTTTCTTTTCAAAAAAACAATAGTCAACAAAAATCTCATCTTTTTCAATTTTCTGTGGCTACGATTGAAAAAGAAATTAAAGAAAATCAAAATCTACTATCGAGGTTTTTACCAGGAGAAGAACAATGGGTTATTAATAAGCAACAAAAAGAAGCTCAAGGTTTTATAGAAGAACTAACCCCAGAAATCAAATTAGAACTAATGAAAATCCCTGGTGGTACATTCTGGATGGGAACCGATGATGAAGAAATTGAGCGACTGGTTAAAAAGTTTGATAGAAATTGGTTTACATGGGAAAAACCCCAACATCAAGTAATCCTTCAACCTTTTTCTATGGGACGTTATCCCATCACACAAGGACAATGGAAAGCTATAGCCGAACGAACGGAACTTAAAGTTAATATTGATTTAGATACTGACCCATCCCGTTTTAAAGACGATCCTCCTCAACCCTCTTTAGAACCAGACGAAACCCCCAAAACCCGATGGGATAGACCCGTTGAACGAGTAAGCTGGTATCAAGCTCAAGAATTTTGCGATCGCCTCTCTAAACTAACTGGCAAACCCTATCGTTTACCTACAGAAGCTGAATGGGAATACGCCTGTAGAGCAGCTATCACTGATCAATCATCAGTTACCAGTCAGGAGTTAACCCTAGCAGAATGGAATCAGAAGTATCAACAACCCTTTCACTTTGGGGATACCATCACAGGAGACTTAGCTAACTATCGTGCCACCTATACCTATGCTGATGAACCCAAAGGTGAATATCGTGAGCAAACAACCCCTGTGGGCTATTTTAAGGTAGCCAACGCCTTTGGTTTATACGATATGCACGGAAACGTCTGGGAATGGTGTCAAGACGATTTTAAGGATAACTATGACGGTGCGCCTAGTGACGGTAGTGCTTGGCTTCAACCTCAAAATTATAATCCTGATAATCAGTCATATTCAGATAAAAATAAGGAAAATAAGCCAAAAAAAGTGATTCGCGGCGGTTCTTGGAACTACAATCCTTTCGATTGCCGTTGCGCCTACCGCCTCTACAGCTACGCGCGCGGCAGCGGCAGTAATGTCGGGTTTCGTGTTGTGAGTGGCCCCCCCTGGACTTAGTTGCACTTTGCTCTGTTTTCCTTTTGCCCTTTGCCCTCCGGCCCAAAAAATGGGCTACTTTACAAAAGTTAATATATTAGAGATAAAAGGCAATAATTTGTGAGATTTGTTGAGGCAATTAACCCCCAAATTTCTGTCATAATGATCAATCCATGCTCTCTAAGCATTTCTGCACTGAAGCAAAAAGTAAAGCAAAAAGTAAAAAGCATAAAGGACTATTAGTATCAATGAATGAATTGCCAGTTATTCAGAAAAGTTATGATTTTGTGAAATGGTTTGTTCCCATTTTAAATAAACTTCCCCGTGACCATAAATTTTCCTTGGGGGATAGAATGATTACTGAACTTTATGAACTATTAGAAGGACTATTAAAAGCCAGATACAGTAAAAATAAATTAACTCAGTTAGTCGACTTAAACAGCCAATTAGATATTTTAAGGTATCAAACACGCTTACTGTATGATTTTGAATTAATTTCAGTTAAACGCTATGAGTATATCAATCAGCAATTACAAGGGATTGGTATAGAATTAGGGGGATGGATTAAACAGCAAAAACAACAAAATGGTAAGTTAAGAGCTAATAATAATCATTATGAAGATATAGCCAATTTTAACTAAGTAGTAGCACATCAATAAACAGCTTACTTAAGCTATAATTGAAGTTTAGAGATTAAAAAATGAAGCGAATCGGTAATTTATTTGATAAAATAACTGCATTTGAAAATTTATTAGAAGCATCAAAAAAAGCACAATCAGGTAAGCGATATCGAGACAGTGTTTTAGAATTTAATCATAATTTAGAAGGGAACTTACTAAACATCCAAAAAGAACTTAGAAATCATACCTATCAACCAGGGAAATATCGCACATTTAGGATTTATGATCCCAAACCCCGTTTGATTTCTGCTGCTCCTTATCGAGATAGAGTCGTTCATCATGCTCTTTGTAATATTATTATTCCTCCTATTGAAAAAAGATTTATTAAAGATTCCTATGCTAATCGAGAAGGTTATGGAACTCATCGCGCTTTAAAACGATTTATTGACTTTGCACGGAACAGCAAATATATCTTACAATGTGATATTAAAAAATATTTTCCTAGTATTGATCACGAAATTCTTAAATTGCAAATTCGTCGTTATCTAAAATGTAAAGATACATTGTGGTTGATTGATAAGATTATTGATAATAGTAATGAACAAGAGCTATTTATAGAGGTCTTTCCAGGAGATACCTTATCAACTGTCTTAGAAAGAAGAAAAGGACTTCCTATCGGTAACTTAACCAGTCAATTCTTTTGTAATCTTTACCTGAATAAATTTGATCATTTTGTCAAAGAACAACTGAAAGCTAAAAAATATTTAAGATACGTAGATGACTTTGCCTTGTTATCCGATGATTGGGATTATTTAGCATCAGCGAGACAAGAAATTGAGGACTATTTAACCAAATTAAGATTAAAACTTCATCTTATTAAAACTCAATTATTTGAAACAAAACAAGGGGCAAACTTTTTAGGATTTAGGGTCTTACCTGATCAAGTTAGAGTTAGAAACGATAATTTAAGGCGATCTCGTATACGATTAAGACAGTTACAGTACGATTACCGTTATGGGCAAATCTCCTTAGAAAAGTTAGTACAAAGTTTGCAAAGTTGGGAAGCGCATCTGATGCACGGAAATACTTATCGATTGCGACGAGATATTTTTGAGACATGGAAGTTTCAGCGACAAGAGTGGCATTTCCCAAAGAAAATCTAAAATTTGGTTCAGAAGTGGCCGTAACATCCGAAGATGAATAACGGGACAGGCATGAGAAAACGCGGCGGTTCTTGGAACAACAATCCTAACAATTGCCGTTGCGCCAACCGCAACAACAACAACGCGCGCGACAACAACAATAATGTCGGGTTTCGTGTTGTGAGTGGCCCCCCCAGCACTCTTCTGTGCCAGAACTGGCAGGTGGGAATCTGTCGGGCGTGCCGAAGAAGAGTCCAGACTTGTTCCGGTGATGTGAAAACATCCAAAAATAACCCAGAGTCAGTTAGCCTAGTAGGTATTGCCGAAACGTTAGCTGGCTCTACTCTTTTATAGTAGGAGGCCGGAGGCAGGGGGTAAAAACCTTGCTACTATTAGGTTTCAGTTTTTCAAAATGTCCTAACTGCGTTGGCGGTTGCTATATTAGTGAGAAAAATGACTCAGGCGATCGCTTATTTCAAGCAGATTGACTGCCCTAATCTATGTGTCGACTCCTATAAATAAATGTTGTCTGGTTAACGCAAAACTTAATGCAAGAAATGTCTATATCTAAAAAATGGCCACTAAATTAGTTATTAAAAAGGAACAACGACAGGCAAGATACTATACAGAGGATTTAGGTGATGGCATCACTCTGGATATGATGGAAATTCCAGGGGATGAATTTATGATGGGAACCGACGACGCAGAAATAGCCAGACTATGTAAAGAATACGAGGTAAATTATTTTCAATGGGAAAGTCCTCAACACAAAGTAACCGTTCCCAGGTTTTTTATGGGCAAATATCCCATTACTCAGGCGCAATGGAAAGCGATCGCCTCTCGAACTGATTTAAAAGTCAACATCGACTTAAAAGAAGATCCCTCTCATTTCAAAGACCCTTATCAACAAGACCAAGAAACCATAGAAAGATGGCTTAGACCTGTTGAACAAGTTTCTTGGTATGAAGCTGTTGAATTCTGTGAACGTCTGTCTAAACTAACAAAAAGGGATTATAGGCTACCTAGTGAGGCTCAATGGGAATATGCTTGTCGTGCAGGGACAACCACTGCTTTCCATTTTGGTGAAACCATAACCACAGATTTAGCTAACTACCGAGGAACAGACTTTGAATATGAGAAGAAAATTTATCCGGGCAATTATGGAAAAGGACCAAAAGGAATTTATCGAGAACAAACCACCCCTGTAGGCCACTTTAAGGTAGCTAACGCCTTTGGTTTATACGATATGCACGGAAACGTTTGGGAATGGTGTCAAGACGATTGGCATGGTGATTATAAGGATGCACCTACTGATGGTAGTGCTTGGCTTGATCCTCAAAATTCTAATCTTGATAATCAGTCAAATTTAGATGAAAGTAACGATAATGAAGCAACAAAGCTCATTCGCGGCGGTTCTTGGTACGACCTTCCTGACGATTGCCGTTGCGCCAACCGCTACATCAACCTCGCGCGCGACTACTACGATGATGTCGGGTTTCGTGTTGTGAGTGGCCCCCCCAGGACTTAGTTGCACTTTGCTCTGTTTTCCTCTTGCCCTTTGCACTCCGCGCCACAAATTGGGTACTTTACAAAAGTTAATAATAAAGCCGTCTTTTGTGTATTAAATCTTTATGATTTTCCCATAGTAAAATTAGCACGGAAAACATTTTGATAATGGTCACAAAAAACCCCGTCAGAAGAGGAGGTGAATAACAAGAGATAACGGTCAAAACTTTTAATAATTGATAATGTATTTATATTTTTTTTAAAGCTTATTGATATGAACTAACCGAATTTTGGGCAAACTAAGAACAGATAACAACAAGTCACCAAATATAAAGACTTGCCCTTTAAAAATACCTTTAATAACCAAAATTCACTCTTATCTCTTATATCTGCTGCAAATCATTGATTTTCTTCTTCTAACTCAGTTCTGAGTCGGGTTTTTGGTTTAAGGATGAAGCTGTCATCACCCATGAGGATGACTGTGTATTTATCCTTATAGGTGACGGCAAGAGTATTTTTACTCTTTATCTTGGTATATAACCAACTCAAGGAGTTATCAAAATGAAACTTTCTACCCTCATCATCAACGCTGTTCTCGCTTTCACCTTCCTCAATGGTAGTGTCCTCCTCTTAGACAAAATTGAAACTTCTTCTCTTTCTAATCCCTTCACCTCCAACATCGCAGAAATGCCAGAAAATGATAGCGATGTTTAAAGCTCTTCAAGTCCTCTATCTTCGATAATATCCTTTAAATTCGCTTCTAAATCATTAAAAGCTTAATCTAAAGTTTTATAACTTGTTTTTCCTTCCCAGACCGTACCTCCTATATCTAAAACTCGGATAAAGGACTCACTCATTTCATCTTCTCCTATCTCAATCCAACCATGAGTTAACCAGAGTGTAATATTAGGATAAGTTCCTTCAAAATAACTATTAATTTTCATTTGTTGAGCCACGATCACTGCATAATTATATTTGTAAGATGAATATTCGTATTTAGGGGGCTTTTGAGATGGAGATCGCTGGAAAGATCACTTTAACCGAATGTCGGGCAGAATTCCCTAACGTTCTATAACTTAGGGATGAATGCCCGACCAATGAATAAATCGCAAAGCGTCCACTTCCTATTGTCTTGTGCTATAATTATATCACTAACTATACTTTCTGTGAAACCATTGTACAGAGCCGTAAAAGTCCGAATTTATCCCAGATCAGAACAATCCCAAAAACTTAGTCAAGTCATGGGGTGTGCTAGATGGTGGTGGAATTATGCTTTGAATCTGTGCAATGAGACTTACAAGGAAACAGGTAAAGGGTTGAGTCGGGTAGCTCTCAATAAAGTATTGCCAAAGCTCAAAAAAGAAGAGGAAACCGCATGGTTAAAAGAGTGTTACTCCCAGGTCTTGCAGTCAATTACTCTCAACTTGACAAAAGCCTTCAAAAACTTCTTTGAAGGTAGAGCTAAGTACCCAAGATTCAAGTCATATCATGGTAAGCAATCTTGTCAATACCCTCAGTATTGCTCAGTGGTTGATAAAGGAGTCAAAATTCCGCAAGTGGGGGTGATTAAAGCCTCTATCCATAGGTTATTTGACGGACAATTAAAGACTGTTACCATTACTAAAACACCAACAGGAAAATATTATGCTTCATTGTTGTTTGACACTGAACAAGAGACTCCTGAAGTAGTGACAAGTGGAAAAGTTACAGGAATTGATTTAGGGCTTAAAGACTTCTGTCTTACCCATAATGGTGAAAAAACATCGAAGTATGCTAACCCTAAACATCTAAAAAAACATGAGAAAAACTTAGCTAGAAAACAAGCCAAATTAGCCCGTAAGAAAAAAGGAAGTAAATCTAGAGAAAAAGCTAAAAAGCTTGTAGCTAGAGTTCACGAACGTATTAGCAATGCCCGTCAAGACTTTCTACACAAGTTATCAAGAAAAATTGTTGATGATAATCAGATAGTAGTCGTTGAGAATTTGAATATCAAGGGTATGGTTCGTAATCATAACTTAGCTAAAGCTATCTCTGATGTCGGATGGGGAATGTTTGTCAATTTCCTCGCTTATAAACTAGAGCAAAAAGGTGGTTTATTGGTTGAGATTGATAGATGGTTTCCTAGTAGTAAAACTTGCTCTAATTGCCTATATCAGATGTCAGAAATGCCATTAGATATTAGGGAATGGACTTGTCCGAGTTGCGGTACACACCATGATAGGGATGAAAATGCGTCCAAAAATATTAGAGCAGAAGGCATCAGACAAATATCGGTCTTGGGAACCAGGACTGCTGCTGAAGGAGGGGAAATAAGACCGAAAGGTGGGCGTAAGTCTGTCTTGAGGCATTCCCCCGTGAGTTCAGAAGCCCCAACTTCAACGAAGCCTTAGCGGAGTAAGTTGGGGTAGTTCACCAATGGTCTCTTGTTTCTGTGGAGTCATCTTTGGTTTTTAGCTTATCTCTTGATTTTCAATCTCGTAACTTTTCCAATTTTACTCAGAATCAGCAGTCAAATAATCCAGAAAATCACCACATTCATTAACTCCCATCTGGTCTACTTACCTATGGTTATTTTTAGTGGCATCATGGCAACATTTGGTAGTCAGTGGCCATTATTTGTCAATGGTCAAACACTGACCAATGATTGGGGCTATTTCACCTACAATTTATTCGCCTTCATTATTGGCTATCTGCTGTTTCTTGATCAACGTTTAGGTAAAACCATTAATTCTAAATTACGATGGTGGATGTCTTTATTTCTAGGCAGTTCAGTAATTCGGTTGGTTCTTCTCGGCCAGTATCAACTAGAAGGCTTTTATGGTGGTTCTCAATTAGGACGACATCTAGTTTGCTCCATAGTGACTGGAGTTCATACCTGGAGTGCAATCGCCTTTTTTCTGGCGTTAGCTCATCGCTATCTAGAAAATACCAATACAGATTTTTTGATTTACATGAAAAAGGCTTCATTACCCTTCTATATACTCCACTATCCTATCACTATAATTTTGGGTACATATATCAAACCACTAGGACTTGGGGTTTTGCCTGAATTCTTGTTGTTGTCGGTCTTAACTATCATTATAACGACTCTTGCCTATGAATTTCTCGTTAAACCTTGGCCTGTTGCTCAATCATTACTAGGACTCAAATAGTAAATTGACTGCTGACTGGTAGGGGTTTAGCAATACTAAACCCCTACGGATAAAACTAACCTTTGATCTGGGGACGACTAACAGTAGTTGGAAAGATTTGTTTAAACATAAATTGACGTTCTTTGGGTGATTTTGGTCCAAAGTTCCAGAGACTTTCGTAGAAGAAGAAAGAAACACCAGCAAACTTTTGATTACGGGTTGCTTTTACTTGGTCGTTGATACGCTGCATAGGAACGGGACGACCTTTTAAACCGGATAAAACCCCAACAGCGAAGGGGATACGTGCTTTCGCTTGTCGAACTTCGGGTTGATTAATTTCCCGTTGAAAATCTACCATATTTTGTCGATAAACTTGTAAGATTAACTCTTCAACGAGTCCTTTTCTTTCCCAACCAGACCAGTCTAAAAGAAAACAATTTTTTGAGAAGGTTTGAGGGTTAGGAGAAACAGAAACCATAATATTAGGTTTTACTGCTTTAACTGCGGCAAAAACTTCTCCCATATATTCGGTAATTTTTTTTGCTCTCCAGTTAGTCCATTCTGTCCAAGCTGCATTTTTAGCTAAACAATTATTACGTCCCATTTTTAGATAACTAGGTGTAGCCGGTGGACGTTTTCCATTATGTTCTTGTTGATAAAGTTGCACCGTAGCATCATCATAACCAAAGTCAAAGGGAATACCAAAATGATCATCAACTTGAATACCATCAATGTCGTAGTTAGTAACAATTTCGATCAATAAATCTGTTAAAAATTCTTGAACTTTAGGGTTAAAAGGACTTAACCAAACTCTTTCATGGGTATTGCCTTCTAACCACATTGTGCTGTTATCTTGTCGTTTAGTTAACCAGTCTGGATGACGTTTTGCTAACTCTGAGTCTTTGGGTGCCATAAATCCAAATTCAAACCAAGGAATAACAGACATTCCTTTTTCATGACCTTGTTCAACGGTTTCTTTAAGAATATCTCGACCCTGTAGGCCAGGTGTGGGGTCTAAATTTTTTCCGACAACGGATTGAGCAACTTGAGAAGGATATAAAGTATAACCCCAATTCCAAACTGTAGGATACAAGGTATTAAAGTTAAGTTGAGAAAGAGTATTAATGCTTTCGGTTAGGGTTTTTGCGTCAAATAAAACTTCACTATCAACATTAGTCAACCACACTCCTCTAATTTCTGCTGGTTGCTCACGAGACTGGGCAGAAAAAGGAAGAGTAAAGGGAATTAAGCTTAAATAGATACCAAAGCAAACTAAAAAAATAATCCAACTTTGACGACCCCAACGACTACTAAATTTAACCAGTGCATTAGCACTTTTATCAAATAGGTTTTGTTTCATAATTTTCAGTTCAATTATAGAGCGGTAACAAAAAGGAAACAGAGGGTAGAATCTTCATTCTATAGCACTACGCATTGCATTATGGTTAGGACAGGACTTGATGAAGATTCCTCCTATTTCCGAATGACAGTTAAATATATGAACAATTTACTCACTAATTTTTCTACTGATATAGGGATTATTACTATTGCGCAACAGTAGTTAGAGAGATTTCTAGTACCTTCTATGATAATTTTTATGTCAAGAGAGGGGCTACTTCTGAGCATCGAATCGAAGTAAACCTCAATGTGTCTTATGTTATGATGTCGCATTGTATCAGTTTTATTAGCAAATCATTTCTATTGCGCAACAGTACAACCCGAAACTACGTCTACAGGGAAATAGCGTTATAAATAATTACTATAAACATGAAATTTCAAGAAATCGTTGAAAAACTAGGTTCTTTAGTCACTGAACATAGTTTAAGCACTGATAAAGATAATAACCCCGATATTATAGGCGTTGCTGCTGTTAGTGAAGCCCAAGGAAAACAGTTAAGTTATATTGAAGGTCCCAAGTTTGCTGCGATGGTTTCCAAAACGGCTGCCAGTGCCTTGATTTTGCCCCGTGACGAAGGTTTACAGCAAGAAGCCACTCAAAAAGGTATTGCTTGGTTAGCTACCCCAGAACCCCGTTTAACCTTCGCTCACACAATTAAATTATTTTATAAACCTTTTCAGCCAAGCCCTAATATTCACGAAACCGCAGTCATTGATTCCAGTGTTACCCTGGGCAAAGATGTTTATGTTGGGCCCCATGTCATCATTCAACAGGGGGTAAAAATTGGCGATAATGCTTGTATTCAGGGTAATGTTGTCATTTATCCCGAAGTGAGTATCGGCGATCGCACCTTACTCCATGCTAATTGTACCATCCACGAACGGGCGCAAATTGGCAACGATTGCGTTATTCACAGTGGTGCCGTTATTGGTGCGGAAGGGTTTGGCTTCGTTCCTACCCGTGAAGGGTGGTTTAAGATGGAACAATCCGGTTATGTTGTCCTGGAGGATGGGGTAGAAATTGGCTGTAATAGTGCCATCGATCGCCCGGCTGTAGGAACCACTCGTATTGGCCGTAACAGTAAGATGGATAATTTAGTGCATATTGCCCATAACTGTCAAATTGGAGAAAATTGTGTCATGGCCTCTCAAGTTGGCTTAGCTGGTGGTGTTACCTTAGGTAAACGGGTGATTTTGGCTGGACAAGTTGGTATTGCAAACCAAGCAAAAATTGGGGATGGTGCGATCGCAACAGCACAAACCGGTATTCCCAGTGATGTGGCCGCCGAGGAAATAGTATCAAGTAGTCCGGCTGTTTCCAATAAGTTATATTTAAAAGCATCTGCAATCTATAAAAAGCTACCGGAGATGTATCAAACCTTGAAAAGGTTACAGAAAAAATTAGAAGAATAAGTTATCTCCTGCCTCCTTCAATGGGAATATTAGATAAGGTATTAACAGAAGACTCTTACAAGAGAATGCTTTGCGGTTACAAGCAGCTATCAAAAAAGCCGGTGGTGTTAGTCGAGCCATTGATATTGTAGAACAAGCTGTGTCTACTAGGAAACCTGTTATTGCTCAAAAATAGTAATAAAATAAATAGAAAATATGCAATCTACAAATGCTCAGACTATTGCCGATCAACCTTATCTAAACTTACTATCAAAAGTAGATTTTAGCCCTATTTTTATTATGGGAGATCATCGCTCAGGGACTACTTTGTTATACAAAACTTTGGCGGCAACAGAGTGTTTTAACTATGTCAAAGCTTACCATATTATCAAATATGACGAACTTCTGTCTAATCATCTTAATCATACTGAAACTCAGAGGATTGAAGAATTAGCAGAACAGTTTAAATCTCTTGGTATTAGCGATCGCACTATAGATAATGTTATTGTCACACCAGAATTACCTGAAGAATATGGATTTATTCTTAAGAATATTGTTGATGATGAGTCATATATCACTCCTAAGAATTTACTCGTTTTTCAACAGTTATGTAAAAAAATACAATTAACATCCGATTCCGCAAAACCTTTATTACTGAAAAATCCTTGGGACTTTCCACAATTTATGTATGTAAAGGAGATTATACCTAATGCAAAATTTGTTTTTATTCATCGTCATCCCCTTCATGTTATTAATTCTAAATTAAAAGCCGTACGCATTTTGCTTTCTTCTTGGAACCCCTATACTGCTTTAATTGCTCAGTGGTACAGAACAATATTTAAAAATCCCTTTCAACGCTATTTATACCAACTATTATATTCTCAATATTTCAACTTAGGAGTACGTCGAGTTACAGAAGAGTCTCTAAAATCAACTACATATTTTTTGCAAAATGTTGACTCATTATCTAGTCAAGATTACCTCTCCATCACATATGAAGATTTATGTCAAGAACCACAAAAAACTATCGAAAAAATTTTAGACTTTTTAGGATTAGAAGCACAAGAAACTTTGGATTATCAAAAATTAATCAAACCTCGTCCGATTAATTTATTACCAGAAGTCGAAAAAAACGCTCAAAAAATTCGTCAGCAATTACAGGCTTATTTTACTTATTATAACTATAATTAAACAGGAATAATTTTATGTCATCAGTAGAAAGAAAACTCGGTTCAGTTGAAAATATTTTTCATATCATTCATGAACTTGGCGGCATGATAGATGTTAATATTGCTCGCATTGAAGGAGATATACAGCCTCATATTTTACAAAAAGCACTCTTATTACTACAAAACCGTTATCCTTTGCTTCGAGTTCGTATAATTGACCTGGAGGATGGAGCTTATTTTAGTTCTGAAAATATACAAAAAATCCCCTTAAAGGTTATGACAAAAACTTATGAAAATCAATGGTTAGAAATTGCTGAATCAGAACTACACCAAAAATTTTCTCAAGGTTTCAATCCCTTATGTCGTATCACTTTACTTAAATCTTCTTTTCGGGATGGTATTAGTGAAATTATTGCTACTTTTCATTATTCTATTGCCGATGGTTTATCTTGTATGAACTTTATTGATAATCTCCTAATTTATTATCAGAAAATTGTTAGCCAAGAAGAAATATCTAATCCTAGTAGTTTAGCTTTTCCTCCTCCAATAGAACAAAATATAGATAAAAATTCAGTAAATTATAGTCAAACAGAAGATACAAAAAATGAAGATTCATCAGATAGTCTAAGTCCTAAATTAATTCTCGAAAATGACGCTAAAATTAATGAAAGACGTACCCATATTATTAACAGAATCATTGACTCAAAAACTCTTTTAAATTTGAAAGAGCAATCTAGAAACCAAAAAACAACAATACACGGTGCTTTATGCGCAGCAATGTTGTTGGGAACCAAAACAATTTCAAATTTTGAAGAACCGGTAAATTTATCTTGTAGTTCCAATATAAATTTACGCAAATATAGTCAACCAGAAATTGATATGAATAGTTTTGGTTGTTTTGTTTCTAGCGTAGAAAATATTTATACTTTAACAAAGAATATAAACTTTTGGGATTTAGCTAGAAACTGTAAAGAACAAATTGAGCTTAATAAAAACCAGACTATTAATAATCTAATTAATGGTCAGAGATTCGCTAATTTTAGTAAATTAACACTGGAAAAAATGTTAGAGCAAAATTCCACAGGAAGAGTTAAAACAATGAACATTTCTAATCGTGGAAAATTTAACTTAGCCAAAAACTATGGTCAACTAAAAATAAAAGAAATTTATTTTACTGTGGGACAACATATTTTAGGACCTTGTCTTTGGTTGGGTGCAGTAACTTTTCATGACAAACTATGTTTGAGTTTTGCCCATGTCACCCCTTTAATCAGTTCTCAAACTATGAATAATTTTGCTGATAGTGTAGTAAGTATTCTAGAAAAAGTTACTATTGGAGAATCTTTAAGTAAGGGAAATGGATAGTATCTCACTATCCATTATTGAGTTTATCGAGAAGTCATCTCCAAAACACGCTGATGTTGCGCTCGCTCTCCCTTAACAACCATTTCAACCCCTCCCTTGGGTCCCAATAAAGCACCCTTGCGTTTGGGTAAAACCGGTTGAGAATCAGCCATTTGTAATTGCCAACGAGATAATACAGTGGTTAAGACCAGTTTCATCTCGAACAGAGCAAAGGCCATGCCAATACAGCGACGGTTACCACCTCCAAAGGGTAAATATTCAAAAGGAGTAAATTGACGTTCTAAAAACCTTTCTGGTTTAAATTTGTGGGGTTCAGGATATAAATCTTCTCGATGATGGGTCGAATAAATGGAAGCTCTAACAAGGGTTCCTGGTTCTAAATCATAGCCCATGACTGGTAAGGGTGACTTGACCAGTCTGTTTAAGGTCGCCAAAACGACTGGATACATTCGCAAGGTTTCAGAACAAACAGCGTTCAAATAGGGAGCGCGAAAAATGGTGTTAGGGTCGGGGTTTTCCCCCAAACTATCTAATTCTTCCCTGAGTTTTTCTTGTACTTCTGGTAGATGATGAATCCAATATAAGGCCCAAGCTAAGGAAGTGGCCGTTGTTTCGTGGCCCGCAACTAACAAAGTCATCAACTCATCCCGTAATTCTTCATCTGTCATGGGTTCCCCTGCTTCATCCCTAGCAGCCATCATCAATGATAAAATATCGGTGCGAGACTCATCAGGGTTATCTCTACGTTCTTGAATTTCAGCGTATATTAGTTCGTCAACTTCTTGTCGTAACCTGAGAAAACGTCCCCAAGGACTCCATTCCCCTAAATCTTTTCTGAGGATGGGAAACAACAGCATCATCGCCGAAACTAAAGGATTTATGGGATTCATAATTTTGAGCAGTTTTTCATTCAGTTGCTCATAAAGTTGTCCTTCTTCTAAACCAAATACTGCTTTCAAAATTACCTTAAAGGAAATAGCTTGCATCGACGGTAACACAGAAAATGGCTCATCTATTTTCCATTCACCAATCACTTGTTCAGTAATCTTTTGAATTAGTTGACCATACTCTTGCATTCGTTCCCCGTGAAAAGGAGGGGTTAACAGTTTTCTTTGTCTTTGATGAGGCTTACCTTCTAAGGCTAACATTGATTGCCGTCCCAATAAAGGTAATCGAATACCTGCTGGTTCCCCAGAGTCTAACTGCTTGGGAGTGCTGTTAAAAATAGTTTTAATTCCATTAGGGTTACTAATAAATACTTGGGGTTTAAAGACTGGACCAATTTTTAGAGTAAAAATATCACCATAGCGTTTACTACAATCTTCAAGATATTTAAGGGGGTTGGTCAACCATTGATATGTTTGTATCCAGGGATGAGTTTTTGGCCCATTTGGTAGTTGATATTGAGTCATTTGAGTTAAACTGAAATTTATATCTTATTATACAAAATTCTCTCAAAATGAAATTACAGCAAATACTTCAAGAAAAACGAGAAACTATTTTCAAAATTGCTGCTCAACATGGTGCATTTAATATTCATATTTTTGCTTCTTTTGCTAGAGGGGAAGAAACCTCAGATAGTGATATTTGATATTGATTTTTTAGTAGAAATGGAATCAGGAAGAAATTTATTAGATAGAATTGGTTTGATTCAAAACTTAGAAGATTATCTGGATTATAAAGTTTATGTAGCAACATTTCAGAGTTTATGAGACTATTTTCGAGAGAAAATTATTAAGGAGGCCATTCCTTTTTTAGCAATTAATAATTATTCGGTGAACAATTTAAAGAATATCTAATTCTTCTTCTGGTTGGTTCATTTCTTCTAAAGTTTGCCATCCAGGTTGCCACAAAGAACGATCTTTAAATTGTTTTGCATTGATCCAAAAACGGACATTTGCATCACAAGAAGCTACCATTTCAGCAAATACAAACTTACCTTGATTTTTGCGGTTAACTACTTGAAAATGTCGCCATCCCCATGTCTTTTGTTTTGCTGTCCATTTTGAACCTAATAGGTGAGGAAATTTTTGCTTTTTGGCCATTTTTTTAGTCCCGCAACAATCAAAGATATTTTTTAATTAAATAATATTACTCTAATTTTATCATGATTCAACCCATTAATGAACAAATAACAGGAGAAAACAAGAAATTTCTCAAGTGGTTAGGGGTTATTATTTTAGTCTATTTCCTCATTGTTGCTGTTACTTTAATTAGTTCAGGTTTTAAGCTAAGTGTGGGAGAAAAAGCTGAAGAATTATTTACTTTTGCCACTAATCCTTTTGCTGGTTTAATTGTCGGAATTATGGCAACTGCTTTAATTCAATCATCGAGTACAGTTACTTCAATTATAGTCAGTTTAGTTGCTGGTGGACTGCCTGTCAATATTGCTGTCCCGATGGTAATGGGTTCAAATCTTGGCACAACTATTACTAATACTATTGTTAGTTTAGGTCATATTGGTAACAAGGAAGAGTTTAGAAAAGCTTTTGCTGCTGCTACTATTCATGACTTTTTTAATCTGTTAGCTGTACTTATTTTTCTACCTTTAGAAATAAGGACACATTTTCTAGAAAAAACTGCTTTATTTTTGGCTCAATTTTTGAAAGGGAAAGATAGTCCCGATTTCAACGGATTTAATTTGATTGAATTTATTACTGTTCCTGTACTTAAATTTATGAAACAAGTAACAGTAAATTTACCACAACCTTTTGATGGTATTTCTTTAATTTTGATCGGAATCATTATAATTTTTGTTTCTATTTTCTACATTGGGAAAATACTCAAAAGCTTACTAATCAATCAAGCTAAAGGAATTTTAAAAACTGCTATGGGCAAAAATGCAGTTGTGAGCATTTTCTTAGGAACAATAGTAACTATTTTAGTGCAATCTTCTTCTACTACTACCAGTTTAATGGTTCCCCTAGCAGGAATCGGTTTATTAAGTTTAGAAGAAATTTATCCCTTTATTTTAGGGGCAAATATTGGCACTTGTATCACTGCATTATTAGCAGCAACTGCTGTTAGAGAAAATGCCATCGCATCTTTAGAAATTGCCCTAGTTCATTTTCTATATAATTTCTCAGGTGTTATAGTTATTTATGGTATTCCTCTGTTAAGAAATATCCCCATTTTCGGAGCTAAAACTTTAGCTTATATTGCCAGTGAAAAAACTTATTTAGCTTTGGTTTATTTGATAACTATTTTCTTCTTATTACCAATCATTATCTTAAATATTAGTTTTAGGTTCAATTTAAACCTCTAAATTAATGGCCAGCTATTATACTAAGAAAAGAATGAAGAATGTTGAATTAGGGAACAACCTAACCTAAAGAGACTTCTAAACAACAATAAGGTGGTGTGTTGAGGTAAATATGGCCAATAGTGTCAATAGAGTGTCTAAAGCTTCTGGTTTTAGACAGAATTCGGGATATTCTAAGTATAAATCTCCTAAATCCCGCAATAAAAAAGTAACAAGAAATCATTCCCAGAAAAAAGTACAAAAGAAGGTATTTAATCCTCTTTTGAGAGGATTATTATGGGGGATTATCTTTGGTGGTACTGCTGTTTGTTCAGCCACATTTGGAGCAACTGTAGCCTTATTTAGTCCCCTTTCAGAACAGATTTTACCCCTAACCCAAAAGATAACCAACCCTTGGACGGACACCACCGAAACCCCTGAGACGGAGGAAAGTGAACCCGTCGTTGATAATACATTGCTACAATATAACTTGTCTCGTCCCATCAATCTTCTGGTCTTAGGAGTAGATCGTGTGTTAGATACTCCCCCAGGAAGTTTAGAAGGCTTTGGAGGACGCAGTGATACAATTTTAATCTTACGCTTCGATCCTGCGGATAAGTCCGTTAAAATGCTTTCAATACCCAGAGATAGTCGTGTCCATATTCCAGGGGTGGGTTACACTAAAATTAATGATGCCAACGTTCATGGTGGTCCTAGTTTAGCTGCTAGAACCCTGAGCAAAACCCTCAATGATGTGGCCATCGATCGCTATGTTCGAGTTACTACTGATGCGTTCACCGAATTAGTAGATTTAGTGGGAGGGATAGAAGTATTTGTCCCCTATCAGATGGAATATGAAGACAAAACCCAAAACCTAAAAATTGACTTACCAGCAGGGAGACAAATTTTAAACGGGGAACAGGCCGAACATTTTGCACGTTTCCGCAAAGATGCTTATGGAGACATTGGCCGAGTACAACGACAACAAATATTACTCAAGTCCCTACGTCAACGTCTAACTAGCCCCACTATTATACCCCGTATTCCCCAGGCCATGGGATTAGTAGAAAAACATCTCGATACTAACCTTACTTGGGAAGAAATGCTGGCCTTGGTTAATTTTGGTCGACAAATCGAGCGAGATAAAGTACAAATGGTGATGTTACCCGGTCGCTTTAGCCAAGAAGATGAATTTGACAACCGTAGTTATTGGGTTATGTCAAGAAGAGGACGGGATAAAGTTATGGAACAATATTTCGGGGTGAGTCCTCAATGGGAGTCTGGTCCTCGTCGTTCCCCTAACCGTGTTAGAATTGCTCTACAAAATGCTACTGATGATCCTGGCCTACTTAACCAAGTTCGGGAATATTTAGCAGAACAAGACATCCGTAATGTTTATACAATCAAAGACTCACCCCAATTATTACGAGAAACAGAAATTGTCGTCCAAAAAGGGGACTTTGAAGCGGCAAATTACTTGCAAACAACTTTAGGAATGGGTAGAGTAGAAGCATCTTCTACAGGAGACTTAGACTCTCAATTGACCTTGCGTATTGGTTTAGATGCTAAGGACATGATCTTGGGAGATAGTTTCCTGAAGACTTCTCAACCGTAATCTGTAATGATAAAGTCAATTAAAGCCTTATTTTTTCCTTTTTTAACCCTAACTGCTCTAGTTTTAGTAGCCACAATTTGGATTTTACTAGATGCTCGTCCCGTTATTGCTCAGGATAACACAGTCAACTACACCTATGGTGATTTACAACAGCGAGACTTCTCCCATAAGGACTTAGAAAAGGGTGTATTCGCTGCTGCAGATATGCGAGAAGCCAATTTTGAGGGGTCAGATATCTCCTATGGCATTTTTACCGAAGGAATACTCTTAAAGGCGAATTTAAAAGGAGCTAATTTAACTTCATCTCTACTCGATCGCGTAACCTTAGATTTTGCTGATCTCACTGACGCTATTTTAGTGGATGCGATCGCTACTCGGACCCGTTTTTATGATGCGATCATCACAGGGGCCGATTTTACAGATGCAGTGATCGATCGCTATCAAGTTTCTTTAATGTGCGAACGGGCCGAAGGGGTTAACCCGGTGACTGGGGTTGCAACTAGAGATAGTTTAGGGTGTCGTTAACGAAGTCTCCAACTCACCCACCCCTAACCCCTCCCAGGAGGGGAACGGATAAGGAAATTTTACCCAATCGTAGGGTGGGTTAGGTGCTGATTTGATTTTGATAAAAACATGGTAAGTTTTTCTTTGCACCGTAACCCACCATTTACCGAATAATTAATAATTATTAATTGCTGAATAGTTAATCTTAGAAAAAAGAAGATCAAGAGCCGGTTTTTGATTCAATTTTCAATGCTTCTTCTCTAGCTGCCTTAAATTTTGGTAGTGCTTGGGTGAGCATTTCATCATTAGCTGTTAAAGAAAGACGAAAATATTCTGGAATTTCTTGGGGAGTTCCAGGGAAGACAAATACTTGGTAATTAGTGGCTAATAATTCTGCAAAAGCACCATCATCTTTCCAAGGAGATTTAACTAATAAAAAGAAGGTTCCTTGAGGGATATTAACTTCATAACCCATATTCTGTAATTCTGTTACCATACGATCCCTTTTTGCTTTTAATTTATCAAGGTTCAGGTCTAAGTTTTCTAAGTCTTCTAATGAGTATTGCATCAAAGCACTGGGAAAACACCAACCAAAATATAGACTTTGTAATTGCTCAATGAATCTTCTTATTTCGGGACGGTTTGGCATAGTTTCAGGAAGAGCAATATAACCGATTCTTTGTCCTGGGGCCATCCAAGTTTTACTATAACCATAAACTAAAAAAGAATAAGGATAAAATTGGGTTGGACTCGGACATTCTTGGTTATCAAAGATAATACGGCTAAAGGTTTCATCGGAAATTAAATATATTGGTTTACCATAACGGTTAGAAGCTTCAGTTAATATATTTGCTAATTTTTCAAAGGTACTTGCAGAGAAAATTTTTCCAGTGGGATTATGGGGTGAATTAATTAAAATGGCGCGGGTTTTTTCTGTAATAGAATCAGCTATTTTTTCTAAATCTAAATCAAAGGTTTTAGCTTTTACTGGAATACCTATAGGATTAGCCCCTACTAACTGTATCATCTTACGATATCCCACCCAAGGAGGAAGATTGATAATAACTTGATCATCCTCTTCAACTAACATTTTTAAACAGATTGCTAAACCGACAACTGTACCATTGGTCATAAAAATATCATCAGGTACAATAGATATACCTCGATGTTTCTTTAATGCTTTCGAGGCAATTTCTTTCGTTTGAGGTAAACTTCCTTTATAGCCGTACCATCCTATTTTCTGGGGAATAGCATTGTTTTGTAGGGCTTCTACAAAGCCGGGTAAAGGCATTTCATGGGAGTCTCCTAGTGTAAAATCAAGACTACCAGGTTCGTTTTTCAGACTCATATAAGTTGCTTTTTTATAAAATTCACCTATAGGAGTTTGAGATTCAAAAATCTTGAGTAATTTAGGGGCAATAAGATGGGGAAGAAAAGCGTTTTTTTGATTCATTTTTTTGCTTTAATAAAGGAGACAAAGTGATGGTTCTATTTTTTTAGCTATCTGTATTTTAAAATTTGTTTCAAGTTAGTCAACAGTTACAAAAAACACATCTAAATAATGAATTTAACATTTTTACCTGCTCATATCTTAGCAAAAAGAATTCGTGAACGCCAAGTTTCTTGTCAAGAAGTTGTCACAGCTTATTTACAGCGTATTTCTCAATATAATCCTCGACTAAACGCCATTGTCACTTTAGATACAGAGCAAGTTTATCAACAAGGAAAAAAGGCGGATGAAACTTTAGCAAAAGGTGATATTATCGGACCTTTACACGGTGTTCCCATAACCATTAAAGATAGTCTAGAAACTCAGGGACTGAAAACAACCTGTAGTTATGAACCTTTAGCTAATTATATTCCCCAAAAAGATGCAACTGTTGTTGCTAAATTAAAAGCAGCCGGAGCTATTATTTTGGGAAAGACAAATACACCTAAATTAACAGCAGATTTTCAAACCAATAGTCCTTTATTTGGTAGGACAAATAACCCTTGGAATTTAGATTATACTCCAGGAGGAAGTACAGGAGGAGGTGCAGCAGCGATCGCTGCTAGATTATCCCCTTTAGAGATAGGAAGTGACTTAGGAGGTTCCCTTCGTGTGCCGGCTCATTTTTGTGGAATTTGTGCCTTAAAACCTACAGAACATAGGGTTTCAACTTTTGGTCATATTCCCGAATTACCGGGTAATCCTCGGACTATTAAACATCTACAAACCGTAGGACCTTTAGCTCACTGTATTGATGATTTACTGTTATGTTTATCTATCATAGAGGGGGTTGATATTCAACAATCATGGGTAAGAGAATTTACTGAAATAATTGACCCCATTAAATCTTTAACATCTTTGCGTTTTGCGTGGATAAAAGGGATTGGAGACATTCCCAGTTGTTCAGAAACTAACCATGCTTTAGAAAGCTTAGGTTTATGCTTAACTGACTTAGGATGTCATGTTGAAAATAGTTCTCCTTCTAATCTTTATTTTAGTCAAAATTGGGAAATATATCAAACAATTTTGAGTTACGAATTTAGAGAATTTTCTCAAAAAGATAAATATGCAGGTTATAAAATGGCTTTGGAAAAACGGCAGATGATTGTTGATAAGATAGAGCAGTTTTTTGATAACTTTGATGTTTGGTTAATACCGGTTGTTCCTATTCCTGCTTTTCCTCATTGTACCTCTGGTAGTGACATAGAAATAGAGGGCAAAAAATACCCCTATCTTCAAGCAATTGGTGCTTATACAACCTTATTTAACTTAACAGGTCATCCCGTGGTTGTGCTACCCTTACAGCTATCATCTCAAGGTTTACCAATTGGTGTTCAATTAGTGGGAAAAAGAGGTGCTGATATGAAGCTTTTAAATATTGCTCAAAAACTAAGTAAAATCATTAATCATTTATCCTGTACCTTGGATCAAGAAACTAACAAATAATTTTGAGCGACTTGAGAATACCTGGTGTACAATTAAAATACTATTTAAAATTATAGATTTTGGTTGTTTTTAAGTGTGATTATTATGTATCAGACCGATGCTCTAAATGATCCGAAAAAAGTCCTCCCAACCATGTATGATCTCCCTAGTGAAGATCCAGAGGAACCCGGTGTGCCAGATCAATATCACATTCTACAACCCCGACTCCTTGAATACACATTTCATCCTGCTAATTATCCCCCAGATGAAGTATTTATTGCTACGGATATGAATCTTTATTATGATGTACGTCATACGGTTTGGTATAAGCGTCCAGACTGGTTTGCTGTGGTAGGAGTCGATCGCTTATATGAACAACAGGATATGAGGTTAAGTTATGTGGTCTGGCAAGAAGGAATTAATCCCTTTGTGGTGGTAGAATTGTTATCACCAGGAACAGAAAAAGAAGACTTAGGACAAACATTACGAAAAGCAGAAAATCCCCCTACTAAATGGGAGGTTTATGAACGCATTTTGAGAGTTCCTTATTATATTGTTTTTGACCGTTATAGCGATCAATTAAAAGTATTTCAGTTAACCGGAAGTCATTACAGAGAATTAGAATTAATTGAATCTAGGATCTGGATGGAAGATATTGGCTTAGGGTTAGGACTTTGGCAGGGTTCTTATGAAGGGATAGAAAGGCTATGGTTACGGTGGTATGATCGTAATCGAAATTGGATTTCTACCCCTGAAGAAATAGCTGAACAGGAAAAACAAAGGGCTGATAAATTAGCACAAAAACTAATCGATATAGGGATTGATCCAGAATCAATTTACAAATAGGATATATAACAATGATTAACACTTATTTATTACAACTATCTAAAGATGAATTGAGCAAACCTTTGAGTAAAAGAATTCCTTGTTCAATTGTATTTTATCCTACAGTTTTTTCTCTAGAAAAACCAGCGATTATCTATTTACATGACTGGAATAAATATCCTTATACCGCATCAATTTGTTCTCTAGGTAAAGCATTAGCAAATCAAGGTTATGTTTTTATAAGTTTAGGGATATATCGTCGGGGAGTAGAAGGTCAAATGATGGCTATTCCTGATAATGATATTGATGATATTGATCGAGGAATACAATATTTAAAAGGTAATGGTTGTTATAATATTATTCTTATAGGTGAAGGAATTGGTGCTTTAGGTGTACTAAAATATCAATTAACTAAAGAGGATAATGATATAAAAGGAATTGTCTTAATTCGTCCTTTCCATAGTTTAGATAATTGGCTTAAAAATAAAATAGGGGAAACAAGATATGAAGGGATATTAGAAAAATATGCACCTGAAGTCATAGAAGGAAACGAAGGGTTATGGGTTGATTTTAAAGTTCCTTATGTTGCAGAAGAATCTTTATTAATTTATCAATCTTATGAGTCTTGGTTATCTTGGTGGAGTCCTAATGCTGAAACAAAAATATCTGATTTATTGGCTGAAATATCAACCCCTGTTTTAGCAATTTCTCCCTTACAAGAAATAAATTCAAACAATATCAATACAACCATTAAACATCTAGATGAAAATGAAACAGTAGAAACAGTTGTTGATTCTTGGATCAATAAATTAGAAGTTGATAAGACAGCTAATTTTCAGTTAGATGCAACAGAAATGATCCCAGTTAATGAGATTATTTCTGTTAAAACATCTGATAATCGTTCTTTAATTGGGTTACTGTGGGAAGATGATAGATGTCAGGAAAATAAGACAATTATTATTCATGTTAGAGGAAAAACAGGAACCCCAATCACGGAACCTTTAACCTCACAAATGGCTGAAATTTATCTTAACAATAAGATAGCAACTTTAGTTATTGAATTACACAGAAGTGGTTATGGTGGTAGTCTGGAATCAGCAGCAGAAATGGATGTGGAAGATATTCATTCTTTTGTTCAATTTATGTTAAAACGAGGCTACAAGCACATTATTTTATCTGGGCAAAGTTTAGGGAGTAATAGTATTATGCGCTATTGTGTTCAACATCCTCATCCGAATATAAAGGCCATGGTTCATTTTGCCCCCACTCAAGATGCTGCAACTTGGTTAATTAATCATCTGGGTTCTGATAGTTATAATAGTTTAGTAGAAGAAGCACAAAAAGCGATAGAAAATGGTCAAGTAAATTTAGGTTTAATTGGGAAACCACCATACGATAAAATGCTGTCTCCTCATCGTCCGAATGCTTGGTTATCTTGGTGGGGTCCTGATGCAGATACTGCTAATTTAAAGACCATTTCTGAGGTAACGATTCCTATTTTGATGCTTTGTGGTAGTCAAGATTTTTTCAATGATCGAGAACGTCTTGATACCCTCAAAGCAGCAGCAATTAATTCACCCCTTACGGATATTATTTGGTATGAGGGATGTGGACATAATTTTGCTAACTTTGAACAACAAGCAGCGAATGATGTTGTTAATTGGTTAAAGAAATTGTAGCAACTAAAGTCAGAGTATAGCATAGGGATAATTTTGAAAAGATTAACATTTTTCCTACACTTTACCTTTTATTGAAAAACTACAACTATGATTGTTTCTTTGCAGTTACAAAAAAGACCCGTTTAACATTAGGAATATGACGGGGAGGTAATTTATTGATATACCTTCCAAAATGAGCATTTTCATCTCCAGGTTGAACCACTGATGCTCTCCAACCATGATCAGCAAATAGGGTTTCTGGTTCATCAAAACCAGAACACCAATGTTGTCTAATTTTAGTATCACCTTCTAATGATTTTCGGTTAACTAAGTCAGCAGCTATATAACTGTTTTTAGCACTCACATCAGAAATTGTTTTTAGGAGTTGATTAACTTCGATTTCAGTTAAGTAATATAACAAACCTTCTAATAACCAAATAGAAGGTTGATCTTGACAATATCCTGATTCTAATAATAAATGAATCCAAGGAAATCGTAAATCAGCTTTAATACTATGACAATTATTGTTAGGAGAAACATTTTGAAGTATAGTATTTTTATAATCTAAAACTTCTGGTTGATCAATTTCATAAATATGGGTATTTTCTGGCAAATTTAAACGAAATGCTCTAGTATCCATTCCTGCACCCAAAATAATGATTTGATTACACTGAGAAGCTGACCTAATTAAAAAATCATCAAAGAAACGAGTACGAACAGGTATATAGGGTCTTCCTTTTTGTTTTGTGATGATATTTTTCTTAGGATCTAATGCTAAAAAAGCTTCTTCTCCTGCTAATTTTCTCGCATAGGGGTCTTTAAATAGAGCATTTTCTCGTTCTGTTTCTATTGCACGTTCAGCAGCAATTAATAATGAAGTAAAAGGAACAAATTTTTTTATTTCAGACATAATAACTTAGTTTTTTGGGATAGTTTAAAATTCAATTAATTTACAGGTGTAAATGTTTCAACGGTAAAATAACTCAATTCAGATGCTTCATAATACACAATTCCTCGTTTTAGTAATTCATCATTAATTTGCCAATCAACTCCAATTAAAAACGATTGATTTTGCTCCACTATTTTGGGACAAGTGACGATAATATTATCGCCAAGGTCTTGTATTAAATAATCTTTATTCAATTCCTTGATTGATTTCCAATTAGTTTTTATTGGTTCAGAAATTACCTTGTCAGTCGTCATTTTTTGTAAACTTCCTATCCAGGTTTCATCAGCTTTTTTAAGTTCAGCATGGTTATTTTTATTTTGTTGAGTATCTTTATTATTCAAATATTCGATTCCAGTCGAACTATATTGTAGTGTTCCAGTTTCATCATATCGAAAATAACAAAGCACTCGTTTATCTTCATATCGAAATCCAAATTCAAAAATAAAGATTGCATCAGGTTTCACTATTTTAGAACCCCAACAAAAGGTACTATCTAGGAATAAAGCACTGGTTTGAGGTTTTTTATAGATACCATAATTCTTAACTTCATTAGTTCCATCACTATAAAATAATTCATCCTGATGGGTTATTTCACTTTGATCTTGATTCAGATGAAGATGAGTAATAACATCCCAAGTTCTAATCACTTTACCCTCTGGAGAATAGCGTTTTTTGCTTCCTTTCCAATCTCCAGTATGATAATTACAGAAATTATCCCAATTTTTAAGTTGTATATTCATAACATTGTTCAGATAAAAATTGTTGACTATATTATAGTTGATATAGATTTTTTAGGTATTAATCAATGACAAATCCATCCATTAGCGGATTATATGAAATTGCGATCGGTATCACAGCAGCAGATGAAAGCAATTTAATCAATTATTGGGACAAGTTTGGGTTTACGGTTAATCTCTCTGGAAACCTGGATAGAGAAGCAACTAAAAAGTTGTATGGGGTTGATTCTAATGTTCGTTCTCTGCGTCTTGAGAATAAGGTCACAGATAGAAGTTTATTGCGTCTGATGATTTGGGATAACCCTGTGAATGAAGGATTAGGATTGAGTCCTTTAAAAGTAGTAGGAAGTCGTTGGGGAACATCTTTATGTTTAGATGTGTTTAATGTTGCTAATCATGCAGAAGATGGCCAAGATATGGGACTTCCGATATATTATGTTCCTCCGCAACGCAATTTAATTAATCGTCCTGAAAATTTTACCCCATTTGCTCAAGCTAACCCCTGTGTTCATGAAATGGTTTTAATTCAACCTTTAACCCGACAAGTTATCTTTCAACGTCATGATTATCATCGGCCTAATTCTGGTATTGTTAATCCAGATTCTCATTTTAAAGCATCTGAATTTGTTCATGCTGGACTCATTGTTGACTGTGAGGATGAAACGTTAGATTTTTATGATCAAGTCTTAGGATTAGTTCGTACTGTGGATAATGTTGAAAGTGGATATAGTCTCGCTTCTCGTAACATACTGGAGGTAAAAAAAGATAATCCTGATGAAAGAATGTTTAGCTATTATTTTATTGCTCCTGGTTATGACTTGAAAGAAAAAAATCAAGTTCAATCAGGCAATTTTGAAGTGTTACGTCTGGAAGGAAATTTAGAGAATAAGCAGCAATATTCTCGTCCTGGTTGTTTAGGAACATCTTTATATACTTTAAAAGTTACTGATATTGATTCATATCATCAAAAAGTTAGCAATAGTGAAGCAACAGAAATTACAGAAATTTTTGTTAATGAGTTTGCAGAAAAAAGCTTTTCTTTTGTTGCTCCTGATGGCTATTTTTGGACTTTATTACAAAGTTAAATATCTCAATTTACTGTAAATGGAACCCCCCATCAATTGGTAAAGCAACTCCAGTAATAAAAGCAGCTTTAGGGGAACATAAAAAGGCAACAACTTGACCAATTTCTTGAGGTGAACACCAGCGTTGCATCGGTGTATTTTTAATTATTTTCTGCATCATTTCACTATCGACTCCACCAAATTTTTCGGTTACACTATTCCAAGCTTCTGTCTTCGTAAAACCAGGAATAACAACATTAACATTAATCTGTCTTGCTGCTAATATTTTTGCGTAATATCTGGTTAAAAATTCCACCACAGTTTTCCCTGTTCCTGGCAAAATATAAGAGAGTTGTGGGGTTTGGTTCATATTACATCCAGGGGAAGAAGTTGCTACAATATAACCCTTGCCATCTTCCATATAATTAACCGCTTTTTCTACACAACGAATAAAACATTTAGGGTAAACATTTTGATAATATTCGTATTGTGCCAGACTGGTAAAATTACCATCTGCTAATAATTGACGTTGTTGATCTGCTGCTGCTTGAGCTTCTTCTGATGCAGGAGTTGTCGTCATACCTAAGTATAAACCTGCATTGTGAACCAATGCTGTTAATTTACCGTCAAAATTGTTTTCTAAACAAACAAAAAATTTATCAATTGTTTCTGCTTCAACAACATCACCTTTGACAGTATATACCTTGATTTTATATTCAGCTTCTAATGTTTTCTTGGCTTCCTTTGCTGCTTTTTCGTTACTATTAAACCCCAGAATCAAATGATATCCATCTGCGGCCAGTTGTTGAGAAATACCAAAACCGATACCACGAGTTCCTCCGGTGACAATTGCTACTTTTTGTGTCATAACTTTGAGATTTGTTGTGCAATAGAAGTTTATTATGTTCTTTAAGCTATATTATAGAGAGATTATCTTAATTTTTCATCCCTTACTTTAAAAATTACTGATGACACTCGCTTCCAAGCAACCGATAACAGAACAAGTAACAGCAACTTCATTACTATCAGAAATAGAGGAGCAGTTTAACTGGAAAGAATGCTGGTATCCTGTAACATTTGTGCAAGACTTACCCAAAGATCGTCCTTATGCTTTTTCTTTGTATGATGAACCTTTCGTGTTATTTAGAAATGAGGAAAAGCTGATCAAAATAATGTTCCAACGGTTGCTGATTTAGATGATTCTGCTGTTATTAGCTCAGACGTTGTAATGGATATTCCTTACGATCAAACTTTTTTTATTGAAAATGTAATCGATCCTTCGCATATTTTTATCAGTCATAATGGCTCTATTCTTGGCCTAAATATTTTGTGGTTGCTGCCTCTCTGTTTTCCGTTGCTTTAGCGGTTGTCGCTGAACAAGTAAAAATTAAGTTTGAACGAGATTACACTCGTAATTGAGCAAATAATTCAAGTTTTTTGAGGAAATAAAATGATCGATCTTAAAGAGAAAAACTGGCAACATTTTACCGATCAACATTTATATGATTGGCATGGTATTTGGACGCGATATACTCCCACAGGAGAAGTGATGGAGTCATTTCGTAGTCTGAGACATTTTGAAGGTAATGGTGACAATACAGAAATTTATCAGCTAAATCAATATATTTATGCTGAAGATGATGTTAAAGAACAAAGGTGGAATTTTAATCAGAAAGAAAATAGTTTATTGGATGGGATGTTTCATCCTCAAGCTGAGTTAATGCGGGGTTATTTCTTTCCTTCTGGTCATTCTATTTGGGCAACAACTCAGTTAAAATCAGAAGCTTATTTTGCAATGGAGTTATTTTTTAGATACCAAAGTCTCAGACATAGTGTTGGTATCGTTTATGATGACCAAGGAAATTTATTTAGAACTGCTAATATTCGAGAAGATTTCACTGGTTACCCTTCTTCCTATTGGTCAACAGATTTAGAACAATTATCCCAACGAAATCTAAACAAAAATTGGCAAGGAACATCTATAAGCATTACTTCTAATTTAGAAATTTCTGAACCTATTTCTACTCAATTTAGTTGGGATAGGAAAGGACATAAATTCTTCTATTTACCTGATGGTGTTTCTATTAGCTGTCCCGAAAAAGTAACTGTAGGAACCTCTTTTGATTGTGTTGTTAATTGGTTAATTAATGAAAGCGAAATGCAACAATTAATTCCCAGTTATGATGTAACAGGGAAGTTTCAATCTTTAACCCTTGAAAAATATGAGTTAAAACACTAATTATAGCTTCCTAAACAAGGGTATCAGCATAAATAAACTGATATCCTTCTTGTTTAATTTTACTGTTATCAACCCTCGCATTTAAGGAACTAAAAGAAGGTTTACTTTCGTCCCAATAAACTCTTTCTAATTGTTGGCGATCGCAGATTAAATTACACAACTCTTTGCTGTTCAATTTCATATCATTAACCAGGTTATAAACTCCATGACATCCTTTTTCATTCACAAATTCAATTCCCTTAACAATATCCTCTAAATGTATCCAAGCAACATAATTTTCTCCATTTCCTGGTAAGGTTTTCCCGGACATTCTTCCTAGTCTTTTATTTAACTCTCTACCTGGTCCATAAATACCTCCTAAACGTAACAAACAAACCTTAATATCTTCTCGTTTTAACCCTAAAATAATGTTTTCTGCTTCCACTAAAACCTTGCCATAATCACTCTCAGTATCCAAAGGTGAATTTTCATCTACCCATTCCCCTTTTTTGTCTCCATAAACGGAACCACTGGTAAGATAAATAACCTGTTTAACTGTTGAATTATTGTTTAATAGATTAACTAAATTTTTCGCTGTGGGTATATAAGTTTGTTCATAAATTTCTGCACTAACTTGGCGATCGCTAATGGGTGCAATACTAACTAAAATTGTCTCTTGATCCTCTATAACTTTTTCCATTTCCTCTAAATTATTTCCATTCATAACAATAGGATTATGAGTGATATTTTCTAATTCCGAAATTTTTTCCTCTCTGGTAGTAGTTCCTGTTACAATATAACCCTGTTGATACCAACAACTGGCCACAGCTTTACCCACATAACCACAACCAATTACAGCTACTTTTTTACCTATTTTCTCTTTTTTTTGTTCACCAATAGGGGCAGAAGATAGAGAAGATATGTTATTATTGTGTTTGAGATTTTGCTTATTTATAGTTTGCATTCTGATAATTTTTTGTATTTTTTCTTAATATAACAAGACTTTTTCAGGATAGCAAAGATTAAAATCAATGATCTGCTAGTTTGTGCAATTTAAATAAAATAAGCTTATCTAATAATTTTTTATTTATTTAATATACTTATCAAAAGCTCATCGTTACAAACGTTAACAAAATTTTCGTTTTTCCTGATTTTGCCCAAATTTGCCAGATTCTTGACTTTTGGTTAATTTCGTTTTATGATAGTAGTGCTATAGACTGGAAGTATTGTAATCAAAAATATATGTAAGCCTTGAAACCTAGTTCCTGTCTAGGTTTTAATTTTTAGAGGTTTCTGCGATCGCTTCAAAATAAAGATATTTAACAAACTTTTTTGATTAGAACTAATCAACTATAAACAATAATTGTCAACCAGACTTTACAAAATAATAATTTATATGGTAAAGAGGATATTTGTTTTTACAATGTAACCTGTAGGGGTTGATGCTGCTCCCAAAAACCTACCTAATATTCACTAAAGTTACTCATAATAGTATCTAAATTTCATAAATAAGTAGGTTATTGTGTTTAAAACCCTAATATGATACAATCAAACTCAACAGTTTTGGTCATTATCTCAAA
>NZ_JASJEB010000005.1 GCF_030064895.1 Crocosphaera sp.
GGACAAGTCAGAGCCGACTCCCTTGGATGAAGCAGGAAGTAAAATAAACTCAAACCAAGTTATCATGAGCCTAAAAACTTGATGGGTAAGTTTGAGTAAGTTTTATATAGCGGAGTCTAAAACAGTAAACGATTAGGATGAACATCGACGGTTCTAGGGAGTATTTTTTGATTGGCACAGCCTTCTGATGAAGTACAATTATCTTCATAAAGGGCTAACTCAAACCAAAATGTTGTACCGATTCCCACTTCACTAATCAAATTAATTTGACTATGATGTTTATCAATAATATTTCTAACAATTGATAGTCCTAAACCTGTTCCTTCAAGGGTATGAACTCGATTTTCTACACGGAAAAAACGATCAAAAATAGCCGCTTGATCTTCGGGGGCAATACCAATACCGCTATCAGAAATTTCTACTCTAACACAAGATTTATCATTAAATTGTTTTGATTTAGTTTTAAAATAATAAGCACGAATGACAATTATCCCCCCAGAAGTAGTAAACTTTAGAGCATTGCCAACTAAATTAGTCATTACCTGTAACAATAAATCATAATGTCCTAAGATTAAAGGTAAATTTGATTCAACTTCTTTCTTGAAAGTTAACTGCTTATCTTTGGCATTCAATTGATAACTTCTTAGAGTTTGTTCGATTAATTGGGATATATCTACCCCATTCAAATGATAGGTTTTAGAAGATTCTAAACGGGATAAATCTAAGACATCATTAACTAATCTAGTCAGGCGATCAGTTTCATGATTTGCAGTTTCTAGAAATTCTTTTTTTTCTGTTTCTGTTAAGTCTTCTCCAAATTCTGAGAGGGTTTCTATAAAAGATTTAATGTTAAATAAAGGGGTTCTTAACTCATGAGATACATTGCTAATGAATTGACTTTTAGCTTCGTTTAATTCTACTTCACGGGTAATATCTTGTACCGTCATCACTATTCCTTTCAGGGTTTCTCTCTGTTTATCAAAAACTTGAGTTAACAAAACTCGCACAATTCTTGATATAGGTTGGCTGATATTAATGCGATATTCTCCTGGGCTAATCCTGGGTTGTAAAGCTTGATTTTCCGAGGTTTCATCGGATTCTAATTCATCAGAAACAGTCGTACTTTGCAGCATCATTTGTTCTAAAGGAAGTTGTAACTGCTCCGTCAATTCTGAGGGTAAAAGTTCCAGTATATTTTGACCAATGACATTTTTCCCATCCCAAACAAACATCCGTCTTGCTGTGGGATTAACTAACAATAAGTTGAGATCAGCATCTAATAAAATTGCCCCATCAACAATAGTAGAAACTAAGGTATCTAATTTCGCTTTTTCTGCCGTTAATTCCTCTATATTTTGCTCTTCATAGCGTTCAAGACGTTTGGCCATTTCATTGAAACTAAAAATTAATTCCCCTAATTCCCCACCAAAGGGAAGATTAATTCTTTGTTTAAAGTTTCCAGCTGCAATATTTTTAACCCCCACTAATAATTCTTTAATAGGAAGAGTAATCGTTAAAGCATTAAAAACTGCCCCTAAAATGACCATAGCCCAAATAGCAACAAAAACAGCGATGGTAACATCACGGGTTAAATTAGAAGAATTAACCACTGTTGCATTGGGATTAATACCAATAGCTAAAAACCCTAAATTTTGCCCTTCATGTTTAAGAGGAACGAAAACATCCGTTACTTCCCCGTTGGGACTTTGATGTTGTCTAACTGAGGGTAAGCTATGGTCGTCGGAGGAAAAAGTAGGCAGTTGTAAACGACGTTCAATAGTCAAGGAATTTTGAACTTCAGCCGATGAATAGGGGATACCAAAGAAAATTTTTCCTGTGTTATCAGTGTAAATGATGTAACGAATACTGGAGGTGCTTTGATAAAAACGACTGGAAAAACGAGCAACTTCTGTTAAATTATCTTCAGCAACCAGAGGGGCTACATTAGAAGCGAGTAATAACCCCAAATCTCTACCAAAGCGCGTATCATTTAGTTGCGCGTCCCTCTGAATGGTATTAACTGCCCAAAAGGTTAAACCACTCATAAATAAGGAGACGGCCAGAGTAGCAACCGCCATTAACTTGGTTTGCAGGGTGAATTCTGACCACCAACGTCTGAGAATCTCTTGAATTTGGGATAGGAGGTGAAACAAGGCTAACTTAGTTCAAGATTTTTTTGCTTTTATTATCGCCACATAGGAGAGACGTAATCTCCCTCTTTTATGTTCTCATCTTACCCTATGTCTAGGGTAGTCTCCAATCAATTCTTTCAATATATTTTTTGATGCTTTCAGTAAAGGCAGCTCCAATTAATCCTTCTGCCTTCTGCCTTCTGCCCCCTGCCTCCTGCCTTCTTCAAGAATGAGGTTGTCCAAATAAGACTAGAGAACAACTTAATTTTTTGAGAACTTCTGTAGTAATATCACTCACGGCTAAACCACCTACGGTACGACGACGAAAGGATCTTAAAATCAACAAATCAAACTGATGAGAAGCGCGAATAATTACTTGTGCAGGATCATCATGAATTATCATTTTTATTTGATATTTTTCTGATAATTTGTATTCAGTGATTAACCGCAATAAGCTAGTTTTAAATTCTGCAATTTGGTCTTGTGGTGTTTGGCGATCGCAGATATGTAAGAGGGTTATTTTTCCTTGGTTAGAATCAGCAAGTAGTTGAGCAAATTTAATGGTTTCTAAAGTAACTTTACTTAAGTTTTTGATCGGCACTAAAATTCTGTTTAAGTTGACAGGATTATCCAACAAACGCATTACGGCAACAGGACAATGAGACGACCAAAATACAGTATCTAAAATTGTTCCAAATAGTCTCGCTTTTAAGCCGATATTTTCACTCCATCCCATGATAATTAAGTTAGCATTTTTTTCTTTTGCACTGCGACTAATTCCTTGAGCAACGTCATCATCAATACGAATAATAGGTTGAGCATCTACTTCAAATTCTTGACTAATTTCTATTGCTCGCTCCAATAATATTTGACCTTGTTTAAGGTTTCCATCTACTTGTGGATCATCCATGTGAACACCAGCATTAGCAATACAAACCGGAACAATAATCCCTGATTCTTGTTTAGCTAATAAAGAACCCATTTCCAGCAAATCTCGTTGAGTATAGGGATTATAAATAGGTATAACTACAGTAAAATGATCATTCTTTGTTTCAGTTTGTAATTGGGGCAACCATTCTTCTAAGGTATTTTCTATACTTCTATCTTCTTCATTTTCTCTTGTTTTTGGTAACGGCAATTTTGTGGCGAACTGTGCTGTTAAGACTGGTCCTAAAATAGAGGTAATTAACATTAACACAATAATGCTATTAAAAATAGTTTCGTTGAGCAATCTTTCCCCTGCTGAATTTTGAACCTGATAAGCAGCTAAAGCCGCAGCTAAAGTTGCAGCAACTTGAGGTAATGACAAAGACCACATAGTAAGTGATTCAGCCCAAGTATAACGATAAATAAACTTAGCAGCCGTTGCAGCCAGTAATTTAGCAACTATCAAACCACCAACAATACCAATTACTAAAGGTAGTTGAAATTCAATAGTCTTAATAAAAGCTGGAATGTCTAACAATAGTCCCATTCCTATAAAAAAGAAGGGAATAAATAACGTTCCTCCTACAAACTCTACCTTCTCTTTAACAGGACCATTTCCTACCACATCATTTACAGCTAAACCAGCCAAAAAAGCCCCAACAATTTTATCAACATTGATTAATTGTGCGCCTATAGCAGCTAGAAAAACAGCTAATAAAACAAATAAAAACTGATTACTTTCCTCATCACCACTGCGCCTAAAGTATTCTTTCCCTAACCAGCGAAAACCAAAAAGAATAATAACAGAATATAATCCCAAAGAAACCAATTGAATAACTAAACTAACCGCCGAAAAATCTCCACTATGAATAGAAACACAAATAGCTAACACTAACAAAGCAGCAATATCAGTAAAAATAGTTGCTCCAATAGTAACCATCACAGCTTGATTCTTAACCATTCCTAAGCGTTGAACAATAGGAAAACCTAACAAAGTGTGAGAAGCTAAAAGGGAACCAATTAAAATAGAAGAATTCCAGCCATAACCAAAACGAATACCAACATAAGTTCCCATTAATAGGGGCAAAAAGAACGTCAAACTACCAAAAACTAAAGAGCGTTCTTTTGTTTTGCGAAATTCATCCAAATCTATCTCTAAACCTGCCACAAACATGAGATAAATTTTACCAATATCGGAAAATAATGCGATACTCTCTGAATCAGCATCTAACAGATATAAGCCATCTTTTCCTAAGACAACACCAGCAAATAGTAACCCCACTAAACCAGGAAGACGTAACCGTTCAAAAATAGGCGGTAACGTCAAAATAACTAATAATAAGATTGTAAAAGAAACTAAAGGATTATTGCGTAAAAGAGATAACAAATTTTCCATTTAGGTTAATCTTAGCTGATTACTTTAATCATTTTGACATACTCCCCCATTAACCGCTACGCAGTATAACAGGGGATTAGTAATCTGCTGTTTTTGAGTTCAGAATTTGTGTGCGTGAAGTACCTCCATCACGTCACAGAGATAGGCTATGCCGGAATAATCGTCAAAAAACCGCGCTGCTACCTCATCCGAAATTTTTACAGCCATATCACGATTGGGAGTAAGCACCTCGAACTTTATATTTGAGTAGGTGTCGGAAACAGTGGGTCGTCCGGAGGAGCGCACGTTACGACTACCTTTACCGCCAGCGTCTACAACTGTGTAACCGGTAGCCCCGGCTTCATCGATAATTTTGCCGATTTTTTTCAGGAGCAACTTCTCCGTAACGATGACGAGTTTGGTGGCTTGCTGAGTCATTTTCGATACCTGTATTAATTAAACTAAATAGAAATTTGAGTAAACGGCAGCATTCTGTATTATGGCACTTATCTAGTGCAGCGTGGTGAAAATAACCCACCAGTCTCCAAAGGCTCAAACCCTTACCAATCAATACTTTTGCCTTTTGCCTTTTGCCTTTTGCCTTTTGACTTCCGCGTAGCGGCACTAGCCGCCGCGTTGGTCTTTGGGTTGGGGGAACACAGGCACACTGCGACCCCTCCCAAATCAGCCGCCAAGTGCCTGAGCCAGACCGATAAAGAGCGGTATTCCGATGGCCAGAGCAACCGGTGTACCGACGGCTGTGGAGGAACCAATATAGGCGGAGGGGTTAGCTGAAGGAATCCCCGCTCGTAAAGTGGGAGGACCTGAGATGTCGGAACTAGAGGAGGCGATAACGGCTAGGATTACTACTCCGCCAAGGCTAAATCCGGTGAGATAGTGTGCAATCAGTCCCAAACCGAAGGCAATAAGTCCATGTAATAACGGAGCTATAAAAGCATAGATGGCGTACCATTGACCGACTTTCCGTAGCTCGCCAATCCTTGCAGTGGCTTCCATTCCCATTACCAGCATCAATATGGAAAGTAACCCACGGAAGGGGGGAGCAAAGAAGTTATCATAGACGCTGTCAGGCACGGTTACCAAACCTAGAGCGAGGCCAAGTAGCAGTGCGGATAGGGCTGAACCCTGAAGACTTTCCTTGATAATGGGCCATATTTTCACCTTCTCGCTTTCGCGCTTAGGATACCCCTGTGCAGTAATGCTAGTAGTGCTAGCAGTGCTATGCTCTCCGTAATATTCTTGTTCGCCGTAAAATTCCTGCTTGCTACGATACTCCTCTTCAGCAATGCGCTGCTTTTTCTTGCTGGAATAAACACTGGCTAAGACGATAGCAGTCACGAGTGCTGGTATGTCCATGAAGGGATAGAGTGCTGCTGCCCAAGCTTCGTATTCGATACCTTCTGTTTCCATTAGGGTTAGGGCTGCAGCGAGGGTAGAACCACTCACCGCACCAAATAAGCCTGATGTGGCAATGGCATCTAGGGTTTTGACCTTCGGCATTTTGGCCAGGGTGTAGCGACCGATGAAGACTATTAATATCCCTGTTACCACAGCTAAAAAGGCGGGCAAAAGCATCGCCGCAAGGTTGGCATTACGAATGGCAATACCGCCGCTCAAGCCAACTTTGATGAGCAGCATGAAGACAATAAACTTATAAACAGCATCGGGAATTTGCAGTCTACTATTGACGGCTGCAACAACCATCCCACCAATTAGAAAGCCTAGTGTGGGGGACTGCAACTTGCCTAAAAAGAGCGTCACGAAATCAGATAAAAAATCCATATTGTAATTTCTCCTTAATTATTTCTTAGGGGTCAGGAGATAACAGAATAGAGTTAAATCAATTACCCTTTTATTTCTCATTGATTTAACTCTATCTCATTTTGTCCATAAAAGCTCAAAAAAATCCAAAAATTTGAGAAGTATTATTTTATTTAATTGATAATTTAAGCTTATGATTTCTAGCTAAGTCATAGGCTTTACTGAATTAACCGTGTTTCAAGAAAAAAATTAAGGATTGATGACATTATGGTTGTTTATCCTTTCGTTTCCTTGACTATATTTTCCATAGTTAACTAAAAATAAATATTTATTCCTCTATTAACTTCCCTTTATTTATGATCCCAAACAAATTATTAAGTTTTATGGATAAAATATATTTTGTAGCGAATGTTACAGAATTATTTGTTATAAATAGTAATGAGGGTGAAATAAACCAAAGAAGAAATCACCATAAGCAATGGGAGTTTAAAAATTATGTCTACCCAACAACAAGCAAGAGCGTTAATGATGCGTCATCATCAAATGGTCAAAAATCGTCAACAATCTATGTTAGGACGCGCGGCCGCTGAAATTGGTGTTGATGTTGAAAAAGATTATTGGACTACCATTCAAGGTAAACCCTGTTCTGGTTTCCGTAGTTCTTATGATCGTTGTCATGCTGCGATGAGTTAGTAATTTTTAATGTTTTTTCTTGATCATAGTAACTCAATGAAACTATTGCAGTATCGACAATCATAAGGTGTTCTTAAGGAGAAGGACACCTTATTTTGATAATGAAAATATTTATAGTATTTTCATTATTATTTATCGGAATTAAGACAAGAAAATTTTTTCCAAGATAAAAATACGATTATTTAATTTATCTTAATAAAAAGTCACTTTTAAAGAATTTATATTGGCGAGAAGATCAGGTTTTGCAGCTAAGATTATTTGATAAAATATAGATAATGATTTAGGAAAATATAATCATGTTATTAACTATAAAAGCTAAAGCAGTGTTTATAGCATCTTTGATAGTTGGTATTTCCTTAGCCTCTTCACCAGTCGCTTCTGCACAAGAAGGTCCTTGTCTAGGAATTTCCGATAAAAATCCTTATCCTTCCTATGAATCAACCATAAATCCCTTTCCAAGAAACCAATTACCTCCAGGTATTTTTGGTGGTGAATTAGACCAGGGTTTAGTGAGGACATGGAATCCAAATTCAAATGTTAATTTACGTCAACAAGCTAATACGAGTAGTCAAGTATTAAGAAATATTAGCGATCGAAGTGTAATACCACTATATGGTGGATATTACTCTGAAGATAATTATTGGTGGTGGTTTACAGAATATGAAGGGAAGAAAGGATGGATTAGATCCGATTATGTATGCGGTGATCCTCAATAATGCGATGCGATTGAGGCAGATTTCAGATTAAGACATCTCCCCAGAGCAGTACGCTGGTGCTTACTACTGGATTGGTTTTGACTATATTTCAAACCTAATTCAGTTATTTGGTTTAGAGGATAAAAGTCATCTTTGCTGTGGTGGATAGTGATAAATCGGTTATATTAAGGGAATGTTACAAATTTATGATAAAGTAATCCCTGTTTAATCCTATTCATCTTTGAGAACATTATTGAGCCAACTTACGTCTATAAGACCAATACCAGCCTGATCGGGCAATCGTATAATGACACAATTACACCACGCCTTTACTCTATTCCTCAGTTTGCTGGTGGAAGCTTTCCCCTTTTTGCTGTTAGGGGTATCCTTATCAAGTGCCTTACTCCTCTTCATAGATGAGGGAAAGTTAATAGCAACTATTCCTAAAAATCCCTTATTAGGGGCGATCGCCGGTAGTTGTATCGGTTTTCTTTTTCCGGTGTGTGAGTGTGGAAATGTGCCAGTAGCGCGACGGTTTCTTCTACAGGGACTGCCCAACTCAGCAGCTATCGGTTTTTTATTAGCAGCCCCCACAATTAACCCGATTGTAATTTGGTCAACCTGGGTGGCGTTTCGGGGTCAACCAGAAATTGTTTTTTATCGCATTCTTTTCTCTTTGATCATCTCCATTGCTATTGGTTGGATTTTCAGTGTACAAAAAGATCCCCGTCCCATGCTACAACCTTTATTGGCCAAACGGATCACCATGTTATCCCGTAAACCCAAGTTTGCCCGTTCCAGAAAACAAGAACCAAGCTTAAAAGAGTCGATGTTATTACAGTCGGGGACATTTTTACTGGGAAGCGATAAAGGTCCAATGCGACTAGATGAAACATCAGTGGCAACATTAACCATGAGTTCCGATCAATCATCGGTTCTGAATGGACGTTTAAAATTATTTCTGGAAAATGTTACCCAAGAACTGAGAGAATTAGGAGGGATGTTAATTGTAGGCAGTGCGATCGCGGCTTGTCTACAAGTCTTTGTTCCTCGCGAGATTGTTTTGAGTTTGGGACAGGGAAGCATTAGTTCAATCCTGGCCATGATGTTATTAGCGGCCATTGTTTCTATTTGTTCAACAGTAGATGCATTTTTTGCTTTATCTTTTGCCTCAACTTTTACCACGAGTTCTCTGTTAGCATTTCTGGTGTTTGGGCCGATGATCGATATTAAAGCTGTTGGTTTAATGCTTTCAATTTTTCAACCCAGAATGATAGTTTATTTATTCGCACTGGCCGGACAGTTAACCTTTATCTTGGCTTTGTTTCATAGTTACTTTCTCTGAAATACCTGTCTTAAGTAATGGAGAATGGATAAGTCGAGTGTAGAATAAGGAAATATTAAATTCTAAATTCTTATCTCTCCTGTAAAGGATCGGTTTTCGGCCGAATTAATTCATTATCAATTGTCAATTATCCATTGATAAAAGAGGTCAAATAATCTTGATGAATGTACTATCTAAATTGAAACTTACTCCTAAGCTAAAGCTTTTTTTACCAGGTTTAGATATCTTAGCTATTCTCGCTTGGGGTGTTCTACTCTTCAAATATTGGGTAACCCGTCAGCTAAGATTATTAATCCACCCTAACTATAATTTGCTGGTTCTTGCCACTGGTATCCTCTTAATTATTTTGGCAGGTATCAAAGCTTGGTTATGGGTTCAAACCCTGCGTCAAAAGGGTAATAGTGGGGAAACCGTGGAACATATCACTATTTTTCCCCCAGGATGGGGTAGTAGTTTCTTGATTATTTCTGCGATCGCTGGTTTTATTATTCCTCCGACCATTTTTGATAGTCAAATGGCTTTGCAACGGGGTATTTCAGGAACTTTACCCATCACCCAAAGCGAAATTCAAAGCTTTGCCTTGAATATTAAACCAGAAGAAAGATCGCTAATCGACTGGATCAGAACCCTTAATGCTTATCCCGAACCGGATGCTTATAAAGATCAAAAAGCCAATATAACGGGGTTTGTGGTTCATTCTCCTTTACTCCCTGAAAATTATATCTTATTGAGTCGTTTTATTATTACCTGTTGCGCTGTGGATGCTTATCCGGTGGGACTTCCTGTTAAGTTAGAACGAGATCGTAGTAATTATCCTCCCGATACTTGGCTACAAATAGAAGGGGAAATGATGACGGAAACCCTGACTATTGATAGACAAACTATGCAACAAACACGGGCGCAAAAACGACAGTTAGTGTTATCGGCTAATAGTATTACGACTATTCCGACTCCTAATGATCCTTATGGGTATTCTAATTAGTTATCAGTGATCAGTTATCAGTTATTACTTCTCTATATAAAATGATGAATAAACTTATATTAAAAGAACCAATTGATAGACTCTCTGTATTATTAATTGGAGGGTTTAGTGTCCTCATTGCTGGTCTAATGATTGGGGATAAACTTTGTGGGGAAAATTGTTTTTTAAGAAAAGGTCCCCAAGTTGAAAAGTTTAGTTGGCAAGAACAAATTATTAGTAATAAAGATCGGGCGTTTATTTTGACTTTTGATCGTCCGATGGACAAAGAAACAGTGGAGAAAAATTTAGTTATTGATCCCCCTCTTCCTGGTAAAGTAAGTTGGGCTGGCCGTCGTTTAGCTTACACAGTAGAAGCTCCTGTTGCTTATGGACAAACCTATACGGTTCAGTTAAGCGAAGCAAAAGAAAAATTTCGGGAAAATAATCAACAAGGTCAAGAAATGGAACCCTTTGTAGGAACATTTCAAAGTCGTGATCGCGCTTTAGCTTACATAGGAACTCAAGGGAAAGAAAAGGGTAAACTCGTTTTTTATAACATTACCCAACAACATAAACGTATGTTAACACCACCTGATTTAGTGGTAATGAATTTTGAATTTTATCCCGAAGGCGATCGCATTTTATTTTCTGCTTATCAGGAAGGTTTAGGTATTGATGGACTGCGAAAATTGAAACTTTATACGGTTACTACTGGGGTTATTAATGGAGTGGAAGATAGTAAAAATAATCCTCCTGGTAAAATAGAAGAAATTTTAGATAACGAAACTTATCAAAATAATCAATTTGATCTTTCTGCTGATGGTGAAACTATTGTTATTCAAAGAGTTAACCGAGAAAATCCGGCTGACTTCGATTTATGGATAGTTAGAAAAGGAGAAAAACCAGAAAGGTTAAAGGTAACAGGTGGTCATTTTGAAATCACGCCTGATAATCAAGCATTAGCTGTTGCTAGGGGTGAAGGGATTGGAATTTTACCATTAGAACCGGAATCAGAACCTTTAGACTTTTTACCTAAGTTTGGTCAATTATTGGATTTTTCTCCTACAGGAAATTCAGCCGCGATGGTTGATTTTAATACAGATAACGCGAATTTGCGTTACACAAGATCATTATTCTATGTTAATAATCAAGGCATTCAAAAAGAACTTTTAAACACAGAAGGATCCATTGTTGATTGTCAATTTACTCCTACGGGAAATCAATTATATTGTTTACTTACCGAACTATTAGAAGGAGAAGAATATCGAGAACAACCCTATTTTGCTAAGTTTGATATTAAATCAGGAGAAGTTATGCCCTTAGCTAAATTATCCGATTATCAAGACATCAAACTTAGTTTATCTCCTGATGGATTAGCCTTATTATTTGACCAAGTTTTAACCAGTGATGATCCTCGCTTAAAAGATAATTTAACTAATAATTCTGGTCAGGCGATCGTAGGGGGAAAATTATGGTTATTAATTCCTCCCATTAACAATAACCCTGATAGTAAACCAGACTTAAAAGAGTTGCCTTTAGTTGGTTTTCGTCCTCAATGGCTACCTTAAATATTTGTCACACAGTTGCTGAGTTTAATTAATATCATTCTTCAAAATGGCACAAGATGTGAGCCAAAAAGTTATACAAAGATAGTATTATTATACTATTTGGCAATTTTTGCAACATTACCTAATTTTTACTCCAATATTTGAATAATTTAGGTAAATACCAACCAATTACTCCTGATATAAAAGCGGCGAGAATACTTAACAAGACAAACCAGGTGAATGGATGAACTTTTTCTCCAGATAAGGATATGGGATTTTGTGGTGTTACTTGACCCGAACTAGAAGCAATTATTCCGCCAATTGTTATTGCAGCACCAGCAGAAGAAATGCTCGATTGTAGTTGACGATCTCGTTCGGCTTGATCTATCTCAACAATACCACGAATGGAATCAATAGCTCTTTCTAATAAACTGGTTCCTTGGACAAAATAGCTTAAATCGGCTTGAATTTGTGCTTGAAAAGTTTTGCAATATTCATTAGAGAATTGTTCTAGAAAAGCTAAAGCTTTTGGTTCACTTAATTCTAGTTCTTCTCGAATAAATTGTATTGTTGTATTGTAATTATCAGTATGGATAAAAATACTGTTGCGGCGAAATTCTAACTTTCGCAAAAGTTGAGCATATTTAACACTTTGCTTCGTTAGCTCTTTAAGCTCATTTTTAAGTAATTTAAGATCATCAATAGTAAGGAGATCGCCAGAAGAGATATCTGTAAATATTTTATTAACTGATTGCTCTACATTTTCATATTCTTTATAAATTTCCTGATAAGTATATCGACTATTGTGAAATTCTCTGATAACTTTATTACGAAAGAAAAGCAAGTCAACTAATAAATCGGAAGCAGTCTCTAACTTATCAAATGTTGCAGGATCTTGAAATAGCCATACTAAAACATGACGATAATTTTCTTTTGATTGAATTAAGCCATATTCAAAGATCGGACTACCTAATAAATCTCCTTCAAGGTGAAATATAGGACATTGCGTTTTATCGATAAAAAAAGCTTCCAGGCATTCATCAGCTAAATGTTTTAAATATTTACGACCTAACCTTTGTTGTTCCTTATCTATCCAGGCTGTAATTATTAAAGTTTGTCCTAAATTACTCTCAATAGAATCTGGTAATAAGCAGGAATTAGGATTAAACTCTTTCAGAATTGAAGTTCTAGTTTTTATTCTGGTATTCTCAAGTTTTTGCAGATCTGGATTAGGAAATCCTAAAGAAAAACTCAAACCATAACTATCATCAAGTTGAACAGGATAAACGAAACCCTCTAACTCAAATGCTTCATTCTGATAATTAATTTTAGCATTTATAGGTAAGTCAGCCTCATTAGACTTTAGCAGATTCAATTTTTTGCAATTAAGCTCCTTCTCTTTTAAATCTAGTGTTTCTTTGATATAAAATTGAGGAAAAATAACGTCGTGACATTTATCCCATAATAATTTTTCATTTAATTTCTCTTTACTGCCAAGGTTAGGAGTTTTAAATAAATGAAAAGCATATAAAGAAACTTGCGGGGAATAGATAATTTCAGCCATAAAATTCCCTGACTAATTATTATTTTCTTGAGAAACTTGAGATTTCTGTGCTTGAGTCTCCTCTATTTTTTTCTCAATTTCATTTATTAATTCTGATTCTGGCAAAGAAATATTGGATATCCATTGTTCCTGATCAGCTTGATTACCACCCTTGTGTCTTATTGCTCTTGCTCTTAAACTTCTCATTCTTAAACTTTCTCCCAAGGGTTGATGATTGGCACACCAGTCTACAATAGCATCAGCGATCGCATCATCAGATTGATCGTTTTTCAACTTTTTTAGGGTTTGGGAGAGTTGTGATAAGTCTTGTATAGCTTGTGAATCTAAATTTTCATTCGTTAATAAATCACAAAAACCTATAAATATTTGACGATCATTCATTAGAAAATACTCCAAAATTACTGACTGGTTTAATTATATTTATTTATAATTTACTGTCCGATGGCACAAAATGCAGCCCAATAGATTGGTTTAGCATAAGGTTGCTCTTTGTCTGCTGATTTGACCTCTCGTTCTAGTTCTTTTTGTCTGTCTGGATCTAAGTTAAATTGTTGCATCCATTCTAATACATCTGTCTTGGTAACTGAACGTAACCATAATTGAGCAGAATTAAGGGCTTGGGCAACAGATGGATGATCTAATACTATCAGATTCTCGTAAAACTTAATCATTAAAATTGCCGTGGCAGTATCGCTGACAGCCCATTGACTAGCAACGATACTAGGGCTACCCGCCACTAAAAAGCCACTAGGTAACCCAATATATTCATCTCCACCACTTTCAGGATTAGTTAAACCCGTTTCGCAAGCAGAAAGGGTGACTAATCGACAAGGAGATAAATTCAAAGTGAAAATTTCCTTTAACAGCAAACATTGCTGTAAGTCGTAATTTTGTTGCTCAGTGGATTGAATAAAGCGTGAAGGTTCCGTTGTCGATTTACCTTCAACCTCAGATCCTGATAGTATCAGAGGTGAACTTAAAGGTGCTGCAAAATTGAAATAGCTATGGCAGGAGAAGTGAATAAAATTAGCTGCTTGTAACTCTTTTTGTGTTTTCTTTTTCTTCCATGCCGCTTTAGTCGCATTTTTTTCCTCCAAGACAAAGGAATCATCAAAATATTGCTGAATCGCTTTCACTTCCACACTGGCAAAATTAAGATCCTGGGTTGGGTTTTGAATCGCAAACAAACCTCGATCCCTATCCCCTGGAACATCAGCCTGAGAGCGTTTTTGACTTAGCTGCAATAGCTGACAACTAGGAGCATAGCGAACACCATCAGTAAACTTATCCAATAAACATTGATCCACATCAATCGGTAAGGCATTGAGGGGTAACAGGTGCAGATAGCTATGGGGAACTAAAATCAGTTGATTGCAGTTGTCGGGAATTTTCTCCAGTATCGACTTAAGTTGCAGCAGGTTAGCTAACTCTTCGAGACGAGATTCCAAGGTATTACCCCAATGATAATATTTATCCTGATGGTAGTCTGCAAAATAGTCCCGTTGCCATTGATCTAATTGCTCTCTTTCTGCGGAGGTAAACTGCCAAACTTCAGCTTGTTGACTGTTCTTGGTGATTAAAAAAGTATAGAATCCCTGATCTGTAAGATACCATTCAATAATTGCCGTGCGATCGCCGATTTGGTCAATAATTTCTGGGTAACGAATCGGTTGAACCGCCTGAGTTAGAGCATAAGCAGGATCTAATTCAATAATTTCTTCCAGCACCTGATCGAATTGTTGCTGTAAATCCTCTAAGCGTGTCCTTAACTGCCTAGCATAGAGTTGATTTAAATTAACGCCAGTATCCTTAGTAACTGCCTCACTTTGGATCTCGTCAATTGCTTCAAGATCGTCATCCTCCGTAAACAAATTATCTATTACATTATCAACTATAGATTTAGATTGTTCTGCCCCATCCTCTGGAATATTATCCAATTCCTGCTGCTTGGCTAAAATTTCTCCCTTCAAGTTGTCCAAACGTTGCAGAACTTCTTTACTAATTAGATTGGATTTATTATCCAAGTCGGAAAAAAGCTGCACCAGATTTCGCGCTTTACTTCGCTCTACATATTCCAGTGCCAACTTTGGTTGATCGTTATTAAGACAAGCTTGCACAGTTTGAGTATAAATATCAATCGCCTTGCTTATAATCTCACTACGATGCTGATCGCTACTCGCCCAGCTACAACTAACCTCTACCGCTTGAATCGCTGCGGTATAACCTTCTATGGCTAACTGCCATTTTTCCTTGTTAAACGCCGCATCTCCCATATCTCGCCCAGACTGCAAACGCCTTTTAGGGAAAGCGGTGGGAGCAAATATCTCCAGAGAAGCACGAAAATAACTAATTGCTCGATCTAGATTTCCTAAATCACGATATACAGTAGCCAAATTATATTGAGTCATCGCCCAATTTTCAGGAAATGATTCTCGGGTGTCTATTTCTAATGCAGCTTCTAAACAAGTAATCGCTTCTGGGTATTTACTCGCTTTACAATATGCGATTCCCAAATTATTTTGAGTACCTGCCCACTTTTCAGGAAATGATTCTCGGGTGCCTATTTCTAATGCATTTTGGTAATGTTTGATCGCTAAGTCAAACTTTTCTTGATCATAATAAACATTCCCCAGATTATTTTGAGTCATCCCCCAATCTTCAGGAGATGCTTCACGGGTGCGTATTTCTAATGCATTTTGGTAATGTTTGATCGCTAAGTCAAACTTTTCTTGATCACGATAAACACTCCCCAGATTATTTTGAGTCATCCCCCAAGATTCAGGAAATGATTCTCGGGTATATATTTCTAATGCATTTTGGTAAGATTTGATCGCTAATTCAAGGTTTTCTGAGCGATCGCCTCTTATTCGCTCTGCATTAAGAATGCCTAACTGATTCTGAAGCATTGCCCATGCTGTGGGAAAATTAGAGCGAGTAATATACTTAATCAAGACTTCACCTATGGCAATAGCAATCTCAAGCTGACTAGCACGATTTCCTCTGGGAAATTCGTAAATGTATGTGCTAAGCGTCAATAGCTTATTGAGCAAAATGAGTTTTTGCTTACCACCCGACTGTCGTATTTTTAATTCAGCCTCTTCACGTACCATCAAGGCGAAGTTATCGGTTAGCTTTTCCTGATACTGTTCTAGAAGTTGATCAACAGCTTCCTGACTTTTAAGACAAGCATCTAAAATGCGTTGCAAAACGTCACGAGAACTAATCTCATGATTTCGTTTCTGGGGGTCAAATCCTTTCGACTTCTTCGACTTCTTCGACTGCTTAGAATTTTGCGACATAATTAACCAACTGACGACGCAATGTCATATCAAACCTTTTACTAGAGTATCATGGACTTTAACAGCCCTTCGGGCGAGGCAGGAGGCAGGGGGCAACCCACCCCTAACCCCTCCCAGGAGGGGAACAGGAGGGAAGATTTTTAGTTAAAGTCAAGCCCATCTTGGTGCGCTTTTTGCCTCGCCCAACTGGGTTTAAGTCCCCCACCAAAATCTGCGATTTGGTGGTCTCGGGTTAGATGCGGGTTAAAATCCCCATCTATACCGGCCTCCTGCCTCCTGCCTTTCAACTCCTGCCTTCTTTTAACTAAGTTCTCGTATATCCGAGACTGTCCCATTCACCGCAGCAGCGACAACCATCGCCGGACTCATTAACAAAGTTCGTCCTGTGGATGATCCTTGACGGCCTTTAAAGTTACGATTAGAGGAAGAGGCACTAATTTGATCCCCTTGTAACTTATCGGGGTTCATAGCCAAACACATAGAACATCCGGCTTCACGCCATTCAAAACCAGCTTCGACAAAGATTTTGTCTAACCCTTCTTTTTCGGCTTCTACTTTTACCCGTTCTGAACCCGGAACCACAAATGCTTTGACCCCATTGGCTACATGATGGCCTTTTGCAAACTTAGCAGCTTCTCTTAAGTCGCTAATGCGTCCATTGGTACAACTCCCAATGAAACAGACATCAACTTTTGTCCCTTTTATGGGACTTCCAGGGGATAACTGCATATAACTGTAAGCTTCTTGGGCGATCGCGCGATCGCCTTCGGGTAAACTTTCAGGGGTGGGAACGGGTTCGCTGATACCAATACCTTGACCGGGTGTAATACCCCAAGTTACCGTAGGTTCGATCTCAGCAGCATCGAAGGTAACAATATCATCGTACTCTGCATCGGCATCAGAAGCCATACTACGCCACCAACTAACCGCTTTTTCCCATTCGTCTCCTGTGGGGGCAAAGTCTCGCCCTTTTAAGTAGTCAAAAGTGACATCATCGGGGTTAATATAGCCACATCTGGCCCCACCTTCGATGGACATATTGCAGACAGTCATCCGTTCTTCCATAGACATAGATGCAAAGGTGGTTCCGGCGTATTCGTAGGCGTATCCTACACCCCCTTTAACCCCGAGTTTACGGATGATATGGAGGATGACATCTTTAGCATATACCCCCGGTGGTAAAGTGCCATTAACTTCGATTTTACGCACTTTTAGCTTGGATAGGGCAAGGGTTTGGGAGGCTAAGACATCTCGTACTTGAGAGGTTCCGATGCCAAAAGCGATCGCCCCAAAGGCCCCGTGGGTGGAGGTATGGGAGTCACCGCAAGCAATGGTCATTCCGGGTTGGGTAAGTCCTTGTTCCGGGGCAATGACATGGACAACCCCTTGATTCCCGGAACCGATATTATAGAACCGAATACCGTTATCTTTGGCACTATTTTCTAATGCTTGTATCATCTCTTCTGCTAGGGTATCAACAAAAGGACGGGCCTGGTTTTCGGTGGGGACGATATGATCAACGGTGGCCACTGTGCGATCGGGATACATGACTTTGAGTCCTCTTTCCCGTAACATGGCAAACGCTTGGGGACTCGTGACTTCGTGGATCAAATGCAGTCCGATGAAGAGTTGGGTTTGTCCTGAAGATAATATTTGAACGGTATGGGTATCCCAAACTTTATCGAAGAGTGTTCCTTTACTCATGGATGTTTCTGGCTTTTCTTTATCACGCTATCTTTTTATTATGAAGGGTTTTAGGGATTTGTTGACGACTTTTAAGCCATGATTTAATTTTTGTTCATTGTTGTTAGGTTGAATTTTGAGATCACTGTTAACATCAAGGATAAGCTATTCATAATGAGACCAAACAGAAACAACTTTAATTACTCTGGTTTCGTCATTTTAATAAGATTTATTATTGACGGGAACATTTAAGTCTTTGAGAATTCTATCAACTCGTGTGATACTTTTTCCTTGTTGATAAGCAATGGAATTTTCAATATATAACTAAAAAAAGAGGAGTCCTAAAACAATGTTAAAAAAAATAGCGATCGCAGCTACTGCGGCCACCTTTTGGATGGGTTTAACATCAGTGAGTTCTGCACAAAAATTCACAGATATTAAAGACAACCCCTACGAGTCTGAAATTGACCAAGCAGCCAATATGCTAATTATTTCCGGGTTTCCTGATAAGACTTTTCGTCCTGAAGAAACTGTAACCAGAGAACAGGCCATTTCGATGATTATTGATGGACTTCAGACATTAGTTGCGGTCAATATTAATGAAAAACCTAACCGTCGTCTGCGACCTTTTCTAGATGTAGATGATTCTCGTTGGAGTGCAGCTAAAATTAATTGGGCGCAATGGAATATTATTCCGGAAGGAACAGCGACAGGAAATTTTAGACCTACTGACTATATTACCAGAGCAGAATTATTAGCTTTTCTTCGTCGTTCCGCAGAACTTCTGAAGGCGAAGTTAGGGCGAGAAACTGTTTTAACGAGTAATAAAAAAGAAGTTAAGTTTAGTGATGTTTCAGGGTATAATCAGCAATTAACCTTACAAATGTCTGCCTATTGTGGTGTTGCTTCTCCTCTGAATGAAAAGGGAACTAATTTTGCTCCTAATGAACCTGCGAAAAGAGACTATACAGCAGCCGCAATTTTAAGAACTATTAATTGTGTTAGAAACGATTATAACTAACCACAGGGTTTGAATTAAAGCATCAATAAATTGGTGGGTTGTGGTGCATTTATTTGGCATTTAACCCACCCTTAATACTAAATCCGCTTTAGATAGTAGACAATCATTTTGATGAGCAGAGGAAGCAGGAGAGGCAGAGGAGGCAGGGGGAGACAGAATATTACTCTACGATAATAAGCAGATTGGGTATAACACCTTCCAGGAAGGGAAAAGTATGGTAAATAATTAACCTAAATAATTAAGATTAAGTATTAATTTTGCCAAGCTCCTTGTTCCCTTAAAATTAGTTTTTCTCCTTGATAAACGAGAAGTAGGCCATCATTTTTAACAATATAACGATAGTTACCATTAATAAATTCGTAACCCAAAAATCGGCAAGGGGTGACACCATCGGCACAAGTTGTATGGATAGTTTTACCAACTAATTCTATACTGTCTCCTGTATTAATATTAATGCCTTGGTATGAGACATTATTACAAGTAACTGCCCCTTCAATACAGTTAGAACGAAGAACAATATTTACATTTTCAGTCCTTAATCTTTGGATGCTAACACTATCATAAATTTCAACATATAAATTATAGGTTGCATTGCCTCTTGTTCCCCCCACAATAATTTTATAGTCCCCATTCATTGGTAAAACAAGACCAATATCTGTAACTTCTTCTGTAAGAATAGTATTATTAGGAGAAACTAAATCAAAGACAGCATTATTTTCCAAAGAAGTTAAAGAGATTTTCATAATTTGTGACTGGTTAGCCCTTAATAAATAAATATCCCTTGTTCCCCTAACCACAGAATCATTAACCGTAGTTGAAATTTCACCGCGATTAAATTGAATGCGTGTGGTGCGATCTCTTTGTGTAATAATATTGATTGAAGGTTGTGCTTGAATAGAAGTTGGGTTTAAGCTTGAACAAAGAAGACATAAACCCAACAATAATTTTAAAGATTTCATAATTAGTTATTGCTTAATGAACTAAGTTTTTTAACATCTTCATCACTGAGTAACCAACCCATTGCCCCTGCATTTTCTTGCGCTTGTTTAGCATTTTTTGCACCAGGAATAGGGATAACATCACCTTGAGCAATTAACCAGTTAAGAGCAACTTGAGCAGGAGTTTTGTCGTATGTTTCTCCTAGTTGTTTTAATTGATTAATAACTGGTTCAATTTTCTTTAAACCTGATGCAGAAAATTTAGGGTCAATTTTTCTGGCACCTATAACTTCTTCTTGTTTTTCTGGGGTATATTTTCCTGTTAATAATCCTTGGTCTAAAGGACTATAAGCGAGAATTGTCACTCCCAATTCACGGGCTTTATCTAAGATACCATTCTTTTCTATGGTTCTAGTTAATAAAGAATAACGCACTTGATTAACCGCCAAAGGAACATCATAAGTGGCTAAATAATCATAAGCTTGCTGCATTTGTTTAGCGGAATAATTACTAACTCCAACAGTAAGAATACGACCTTTTTTTACCTCTGTGGCTAAGGCTTTCATTAAGGTTTCTTGTCCCATGAAAAAATCAAAGGGCATATGCACTTGATATAATGCAACTTGATCGACATCTAATCTGTCTAAACTAGCGGTTAATGCTTCGGTAACTGCATCCCGATTAAAACGCCAGGGTAAGGGAAAATATTTGGTGGCTATTTGCACCGGTTGGCTGTTTTGTTTGAGAAATTTACCGATTAGTTTTTCGGACTCTCCTAACCCGTAAACCTCTGCAGTATCAAAAAAGGTTGCACCGGCTGCTACGGCTGCATTAAAGGCTTGTTGTACGTCTGTTTCGCCATAGTTGGAACCGTAACCCCAAAATAAATTATCTCCCCAGGCCCATGTCCCGATACCTAAGCTAGGAAGTTGAATGTTTCTCACGGATAGTTGATTGCTTTGCATAGATTCTTTGATGACGGTTCGTTACATTTATTTACATTATTTTAAAACATCTCAAGTTTTCTTGAAGGAGGCAGGAGTTTGAACATTGGAAAAAGATAAGCTGTTAAGGGTCTAAATTATGACCCGACAATGAGAATTTGTATTATAAACTTATTAACTATTTAATTTTAGTCCTATGGTTGCTCTATCTAAATCTTCTCCTCTCACTCCTGAAGAATATCTGGAATGGGAAAAAGAACAGGAAATCAAACATGAATATATAGCTGGAGAAATTTTTGCAATGGCTGGTGCTTCTGATACTCATGTTACTATTTCTCTTAATATTGCCTCTTTATTACGAAATCACGTAAGAGGATCAAATTGTCGAGTATATATCAGTGATATGAAAGTAAGATTAGAAAAGTTTAATCGTTTCTTTTATCCTGATGTCCTAGTTACTTGTGATTTAAGAGATCAAGAAACAAACAATTATAAATGTTATCCAAAACTAATTATTGAGGTTTTATCGGACTCCACAGAAGCGTTTGATAGAGGAGATAAGTTTATTGATTATCAAAGCTTAGAAACTTTAGAAGAATATGTGTTAATTAATACTAAACTCAAGCGAATTGAATGTTTTAGAAAAAATGAGAAAGGTTTATGGGTGTTGGAAGTTTATCATGCAAACTGCACTACTTTTCTGCTACAAAGTATTAATTTTAAGGGATATTTAACAGAAATTTATGAAGATGTTATATTTCAGGAATGACAAATAAATATAGGAATCAGTAATAAAAAGACTACATAAGCTGTTGTGCATTTAAACCACATATCATTAAGTTAAGCAACATATTATAAAACCCTCTCCCCGTCTCCCTTTCCCCCCGTCTCCCCGTCAGTTTAGTATAGTAAATTAGATGCTTAACATCGCCCCCCTTATTAAAGAGGGGCAGGGGGGATTACTAATTTTTATTAGCTTGTTGTGCCTCAGCTTGAACACATTCTAAAACTCGGACCATAGCGGCCACAGTGTAGTCACGGGTTGCTTTTTCGTCGGGTCTAAAAGCGGTTCCCCGTTCATTCATAGGGGTCGCTACACCACAATAACTAGACATTTGAGTGATAACTGAGTTCGCCCAACTCCCAGAAGTATCAGAAAAGGCGATCGCTTCTTGGGTTTGTTGTAGTTCTCGTGGTAAGTCTAAGCGATTTTTCAGATGGATGGCCATACGACGCATGGTATCCATTAACTCAGCCCGACTAATGGGTTCACCTGGTTGTAAAGTATTATTAGGGTTGCCAATATTGAGGAAATTCCACTGGGCCCACTTAATTTTTTTGGCACTCCAACGGGAATCATCCACATCTTTAAAAGGAACAACATCTCTTTCTGGGGTAGCATCTAAATCAACTTTATAGACGGTTCCAATGCCATCAACCGCCATAGAAATCAACTCTTCGCGGGTCACAGGTTGGTCAGGACGGAAGGTATTATCATCAAACCCAGACACTAAACCCATTTTAACCCCTTTGTTGATTTGGGCTTGGTAAACGTTGTTGTTAGTATCTGTAAAACTAGGTTTAGAAGCGGTTTGGTTAGGGGAGGTACTGTTGCCCGGTGAGTTATCAGCGATGTCACCACCTGCTGCGATCGCTGCTTGAGAACCGCTAAAATAGAAGTGGCCTAGAACTTTATCTTTATAGGTGCGTTTGGTGAATTGCCAACCAGGATAAAGGTTAATTTTCATGAACCCTTGGGCCATTCCTTTGGTGCTACCAAGGACAATTTCAGTGTAACCTGCGCTTCTGGGACTTCCTACTAAGACTAATTCTCCACCACGGGGAACCACACGCAATAAATAGTCTAAACCGAGATCATTACCGTCGAGACGAATGGAATAACCGTTACTGTCTGTAGAACGACGACAAATGCCGGTAAAATCAAAATTGAGTAATAAAGGTTCGATTAAGACGGGGTTAGCACCATTTTCTGCCCAACAGTCTCTTTTGTCAGGAACTTGTTCGATAACTAAAAGGTCATATTTTCCTTCTCCGTAGGGTCTAGCAACGGCGATAACTTTACTTTGATCTAAAGCAGTCTCGCTGAAAGTGGAAGCTTTAACGGGAAGATTGACGGGAATTAAACTACTAAGGGTAACAGTTGCTAAAGTAGCTAATTTTAGGGGTAATCTAGATATTTTCATGTTTTAAACTATAAGGTGATGTTCTAGGGTTTCTAGAATAATAGCGAAAGACAATCCCATTCATCGCTTTTTGTAGACCGATTTCAGGGGAATGGAGTTCCATTTATAGCAGTTTTCAATTTAGTGTGGGAACCTGAGTTCGGAGTTAGGAGTTCGGAGTTCGGAGTAGGGGTCAACGGCCGTTGACCCCTACTTTGTTGGTGAAAGAATCAGTGTTTGAAACTTCTGATTTTGATGAAATGAAAACTGCTGTTAATAGAATTATGACAAAGCTGCTCAATTTTGAGTTGATGGGAGTGACAATTATTAAATTGCCTATTCATTATCAAAATTTTCTTGAAAATAAATTAAGTTTTAAGATGTGTCATTTCATTTATCATTCGTGAGGAAACTGGTATAAGCTGAATGCTTAAAATAAATAATTAACTTCTATTATTTCTGTATATTCAAATTCATTAGGACTTTGTTGAACTAAGGGATAATCAACACCATGAAGACAAATTGTATCTTTTTCGCAGTCTGGTTTCGGTGAATGATAGACTAGAACATATTCTTTTCCCACATAATTATTTGTTTCTTCTTGTACTTCACCACGCCATTGAGTTTTGGTTACTAAAATAATTAATTGATTGGCTAATTTAGGAATTGATTTGGCTACTTGTCTACGATAAATTTCATCTAAACTACCAAAAGGAGAGTCCATAACAATAGGAAAGGTACTACTATCGGGACCCATTAAAGTATTTTTTTGACTCCAGTTTCTCACACTATCAATAATTCCCCCAATAAAGGAAAGACTTAAAATTTGATTTTCTCCTGTTGAAGCGGCGACATTAACAGCTTTTCCTGATGTATTTTCGATTAAGTTTAACTCATAATTTTCGCTGAGTCTAGGAATATAGGGAGTAAAAGAAATAGAATTAAAAATAGCTTGAACTCGTCTTTCTAAAGAGATACGAAACTGTTTTTCTAGACGACTTCTAACTTCAATTAATCGTTTTCTTGCTTCTCTAGCTGCTTCAATTCTTCTTTTGGCTAAAATTTGTTTTGCTTCTTTTAGTTTTTGTTTATTAATCTCTTTATCTAAGGTTTGTATTTCTTTTTCAACAGTGGTTAATTGTTGTTTAATTCCTCCTTGTTCTAGTTGTAATTCTCGAATTTTTTGTTTGATTTTGTCTAAATTTTCTTGTGATTTTCTAATCTCAGCATCAGGATAATCACGAAACTTTTGATTAATCTCGTCTAATTCTCTTTCCACTTTAGATAGTTCTAGTCTAGATTGTTCAAGTATAGCTTGTTTGTCATCCACATTTTTCCAAAAATTAATCACCTTTTCTTCTATCTCACTAACTTGAGATTCTAAGCGGATAGCTGATTCTTCAATAGCAGCGATTCCAGCTTTATTCATCCATTGTTTTACCTCTTCATAATAAGAATTTCCTTCGATTAATTCTTGACCACAAATACAGATTTGACGCTTTAATAACTGTTCTACAAATTGTTGTTTAATTCCACTGGGTAATTCTCCTCGTTGGCGTAAATCTGTAATTATTGCATTAAATTTAGGAATAACACGGTTTAAAAGTATGAGATGACCTTGATTAGAAATAGCATTTTTTATCTGTTTCTTGGCATTTCTAATCTGATTTATTAAATCATGTTCTTGTTTTTCTAATTTTATTTTTAAGTTTTTTATTTGTTCGTTAGCACTTAAATCAATTAATTTTTTTGATAATTTTTGTTGTTTTAATTCTTCGGATTTTATGGTTTCTATAATATGTTCTTGTGTTTGTTGGAAGTTATTTCTTTCTTCTTCTAATTTTGTTTTTTCTTCAAGCTTTTTCTTGATATCAATATCTCCAATTATTTTTAGTTCACCTTCTAATATTTTTTCTGCTTTTTTCAGATGATCAATGGAACGATCCAATACATTTACGCCTAAAAGTTCTTTTGTATCTTCAGCAATACCACTCTTATCATTACTACGAAAAATATGATCAATATGTTCGCCATCAAAAAAGAAATATTGATGTAAACTTTCTGGTAAAATTCGGTTAATAATATGCTCAGGTTGTTGTGAAGGAGGATACCAACGACCATCTTCTGTTGCTACTAACATAAATAATTTATTTTCACTGTATTGAATCTTCCCATTTTGATCTAAACAAGCGTAACATTTTCGTTTAACTTGATAACGTTTATGTTCATGTTCAAAATAAATTTCTACCCAACACTCTACAGATGTTCCTATTTCAACCTGCATAATTGCCCGTTTATTAATTAATAATTGAGGGGCAATAAAAGCAGCCGTAAACTTCTCGTATAAAACCCAGGTAAAAGCGTTTAATAATGTAGTTTTACCAGACCCATTATTTCCATGAATAATGGTGGTATTTTCTTCATCAGAGGCAAGAATAATCTCTGGAGTTATGCCATAAAATTGTCTAAAATTGCATAATTGAATCGATAATAATTTCATTGAATTACATCTTTAATAATTTGAACTATATCATCATTAATATTTCTTGGTGATCGCTGAGATAATTTACTTTTTTCTAAAGCCAAAACTCGTTCAATAATCTGATAAATTTCTGGTGATGCAGTGGTAATAGGTTCTTGAACTTGACTAACATTAACATCTTCATCCATCATTACTAATCGCTAATTTATTTTTTCTATAGCATCACAAAAAATGCTTAGGACACATATAGCATTTCCCATACTTGTAAGGTACAGAGTTTTCTAGTTTTAGGAGTTCGGAGTTCAGAGTTCGGAGTTCGGAAGCGCGATATTAGGTGTACCTCATGAGTCAGAGAAAAGCTATAAATAAAATTTCCTAAAAATAATCTGTAAGGCTATATCCCCCGATTATTACACAAATAACAGAAAATCCCTATTAAACAACATAAAATGTTATCAAATAGGGATCTTTTTCTTCTTTTTTGCTATTGACTTTTAAAAGAAACCTAAACGATAGCCACTATTTTGATAGTTGGTGTTCTGTCTGTTGGAATCTAGAGACAAATTAGACTGTAAAGTAAGAACAAAATCTTGCGCCGGTTCAATCGCAATAACAGTTGCTTCTCCACCGCCAATAATTCCAGCTTCTGGTAAACCCCATCCAGCCAAAGTTCCTACCGCGGCCCCGGCTAATACTTCTAACGCATCAATGCGACGATCGCCTGTCACTCCTGCAATAATAGCGGCGGCCCCGGCCCCGGCTACCGTACCCCCTAAAATTTCTACCACACTCGCCCCTTCTCGGATGGTTTCAGTTCGAGTCACCACTCTAGATGTAGCATTAAAGGGATATCGTTGACCATTAATAATGATTTCACGGGCAATAAATTGAGATCCGCCACGAACCGGTCTAATTTCTCCGTTAACTTCGCTACCAGCCGGAACTAATACGTTGCGGTTATTGTCACGGATGGTTGCTGCGGTTCTCAGGGTGATAGGTAAGGTTTCTTCTGGACTGACCAAAATTCTTTCCCCGTTTTCAAACTGCATGGGAATGCGGGTTCCAGCAGGAATGGTAACGCTGGTGTTGACAGGAGAGTTGTTTTGAGGGGGACTTGGTAATAATTGCGCGCTTGCCGGTTTTAAGTTAGAAAATGGCGAAATTGCTGTAATTCCCATTAATAAGGCGATCGCACTAGCTATTCCTGATTTACCATAGTTTAAGTTCAACATAATATACCCTCACGTTTTGAAGTCAGAAGTCAGAAATCAGAAGTTTTAATTCAACTTAATTTCATCATAGAACAAAGTTTTATAGGATGTCAGTCCCATAATTAAAAATAAAGTTCCTTTCTTAAGTGGAAAAAAGGGGAAATCTTTAACGAAGTCAGAAGTAAGAAAATAGGAGTTTAACTCATGAATGAATCCGTTACAGTTATAGCACTAAGCATTTTGGTTAGTAGGTTTTTTTGTTCCCTGTTCCCCATTCCCCGTTCCCTTTCACCAAAGTCTATATGTCCTAACTATTTTTTGTAGTGCTACAGGTATGACTTGGTAGAAGTCCTGAAAGGTATTGAAAACAAATTTGAAAAAATAGAGATAAAGTTTGAGAAACTAACCACAATTTTGGAAATCACCTCAATTGACTTCTATTTCACTAGAAATAACAAGGGCATAATCTTGAGGCCCCTCAGGAATATCAGATCCAATTACAGTGATTGTCCATTCTCCGATTTCTGGAGACTTTACTACAACACCTTCAACATTGTTAATCTCATCAGGTTTTCCTTGTTGCTCAAAATCATTACCCAGATATAATCTGCCTGTAGGACTAGTTAATCTTAAATTCAGATTATTGACCAGTCCTTCTCCGGGATAATCAGTGTAGACTAAAGTCACTTTAAGCGGTACCACTGAACTTTTAATCATTAATTGATACCGACGAGATTCGTCTGTTCTTAATCCTTCCCACTCATCAATAAACTTTACTTTTGTAGAAGAGGGAGGATTAAGAACTAGAGAAAGATTAATCCTACCCCATCCTTGTTCATTATTAGGCCATTGGTCAGAGGAAGGATGTTTATAGCGATAATTAATCAGTTGAGCAGAGTGAATTAGAATCCCTTTGACCAACGCAGAACTAGGATTGCTGATTTTCTGTTGTTCTCGCAAATATTGTCGCACTAAAGCTGCAGACCCTGCCACCAAGGGAGTTGCCATTGATGTCCCCCCCATGTACATATAATGGCGTTTTGCTGGGGTAAATGCACCCCAAGCAAAATGATTACTAGCAATTTGGGAAGAACGGGTTGATAAAATAAAGGTTCCAGGGGCAATCACATCAGGTTTATAACGACCATCTTCACAGGGACCTCGACTGCTAAAAGCAGCAATATCATCAATACAGTCGGCCATTTTGTCTGATTTAATAGGGTCATAGGGAAACTGATCTGGCCACCATTGACCATAGGTATCAGAAAATTGAGCATGGCGTTGATTTTCTGAGGCACCAACGGTTAAACAGTTTTTAGCAGTGCCAGGGGAATTAACACTTCCAGGATCAATTCCCATTGTTGAAGAATTCTGTTCTCCATCATTACCTGCAGCAACCACCACTAGAAAATCTTTATGCTGCCAAACAAATTGATCTAATTGAAAAGCACGTCGATCGTATTCCCCAAAATTGCTACGACCCCACGAATTGGAGTGAATTCGCGCCCCTTGATCATAGGCTTCCTGAAAGAGGTCTTTTAAATTCAGTGGAATGCCATATAGACCTGATTTAGGTGGCATTTCCCCATAAGTATTAATATACCATAAAATTCCTTGAAGATTCCACTGAGGCATTTGTTCAAGGGCTTGAAAAATTAACTTTGCCTTTGTTGCCATTCCTGTTGGTTTAACAGAAATTCCTAGTTCTTCTGCAAATGTTCCATCTCCTAATGCACTACCAGATACATGGGTCCCATGTCCTGAATGTTGGTCAATGGGGGGATCTTGATGACCAAAATTTGATATATATTCTTCACGCAGCAGGGTGGTAGGAACAATGGGATAACTTCCCAGAAACTCAACCCTATCTTTAAAGTCCGGGTGTATTGTCTCTATATCTCCTGTATCTAGTCCTGTATCTGCGATCGCAATTTTTTCTCCTTGTCCCGTTAAGTCTAAATCAGTGGTTTGGGGATCGGGATTGGACGTAATAACTTTTTCAGCGATAATATAGCGTGCTTGTTCATTAAATAGTCGAGGAATAGTTTCTTCTTCTAAGGATTGTAATCCTGTTAATTGAGCAATATTTTCAAAGGATTCTAAGGCATTGGCATCTTTGCTAACATCAATCACTAGGGTTGTTTTGCCTGGACGGTTGGCAATACGAATTCCTTTATTTTCTAATTCGTTCGCCCCTTGATTGCGGTCATCTTCCGTAAAAAAATCAGCAATTAAAATTCCTGGTACAGTATTTTTCTTACGGCGAGTGTTTGATTGGGAACTCGCTGCTTTGATTCTAGCTTGGGCGATTGCTTTTTTGAGTTCTTCTTCTGTGGCATTAACAGGCGTTTGATCGATATTTTGTAAGTTTTGAGGATTAACTCGAATTCTGGGAATGTAAGGTTTGATGTTTTCAACCCCTTCCACATTGTCCTTGATTTGTTGAATGATGTCCTGATTAGGAACAGAGACAACAATTTCTCTACGACCAATGGGACGTAAAATAGTAGTACCTAGATTCTCGATCTGAACTTTCCAGTCATCAAGAATAGGCATATTGAAGTAAATAACTTGATCTCGCATAGTTCCTTTCTTGAGCTTGAGTTTAAGATTTGTACTAGATTCAAAGTCGGAACGGATTTCCATTGAGGATAGGATTTCTATGATATAACCTGGATAAAGTTCTTTTATCTTGGCTATCATACTAAGGTTAACTGAAACTATAACAAAATGCTTATAGGAACGGATAATCCCTATTTCAGGAATTATAGTCCTAACTTGGTCTTCAGAACAGTAAATTCGACACCTTTTATATAATCTGGCTGAAATTTTTTCTATCGCAACATTAAGTAAATCTGACTTGTAAGGTGGCTTCTCTGTAATTTTTTCTAAAACTTTTAATTCGTATTCTCCCCCCAGTTCATTCATCCACATCAAAGCCTTTTCGAAATCAGACTCATCTGAGGGAGCAAACAATGTCACTATTCTTTGAATTGTTTCAATATAAAATCTAACTGTTCGGCTCAAACTATTAAAATCATCTAATTTAATATTCTTTTCGCCACGAACTTTATCCAGTGTTTTCACTGATTCGTCTAGACATTTTCCCATTGCAATTTGATCTTGTTGATTTAGATCCCCTGGTTGCTCAATAACTTTTTGATAAATTCTTTCCAATATTTCACGCTGTTCATCAGCTATTATCTCAATTTCTTTAGGAGGCGAAGCCAAAGTTTTTTTGATCATAATCATATTAATTGGCAAACAATCTACAGAGAATCTAGAATGAGGAAACATCCCATTTTCGTACGCTCATCACTCAAAGCCACGACAGACAGGTATTTAAGTCACGTTTAAACGGTTAAGTTATTTTTATTGGGATATCCCCCAGAATATACTATATACCCAACGACATTCTATCTTTAATTTTATCTAAATCTAAGCCTAACTTAACATTTCTTTTACTTCTGCAAGAAGTTGACCAGGTAAAATTTCGATTTTGTGGAGAAACTTCCTTTTAGGATTATTTTGAATTTCTTGTTCTATCTCTTGATCATCGATTTTAGAAAGGTTACTTAAAATAATAATAGGTAAACTCTTATTTTCTTCTATTATTTTCTTATAAAAAATAATCCCTGTTCTTAATCCTCTCTCAATACCTTTTTCTTTTGATAATTTCCCACCTCGCATCATAATATCAAGAATCAGTAATTTTATTTCTTCTTGACGCTTATCAAAGTATTCTAAAGCATCATCAATATTTTCAGCTAATTCAACTTCATAGTTAGATAACTTTAGTTCATTAACATATACCTCCATTCTTACTGGTTCGTCATCTACAATTAGAATCATTTTATATCTCCTTGATTGATTACTGTTTAGGTGGGTGTTTAGGTAAGAGAAGATGAAACTCTGTCGGATCTCGATTATACTTTAATATTAAATCACCTCCTAATTGTTTCATAATATTTTTTGAAATTGACAAGCCAAGTCCCGAACCTAATACGTCCATTTCTTGTGCTTGCCGACTACGAAATCCCTGTTGAAATATTCTATCACAATCTTCTTCATTTATTCCAATGCCCCAATCTTGGAATTTAATAATGAAGAGTTCTTTTTTTTCTTCAACTTCTAAGAAAACTCTAAATTTATTCGGATCCTTTTTTAGAGAAGTAGACAATTCTTTAGAGTATTTAATTGCATTCACAAAAAGATTAGAAACTACTTGATTTAGCTTTGTTCTATCTGTAGAAATTTTAATCATATCAACGATTTTAGGATTGTATCTTATATTTTTAGGAGAAAGTTTAAAATTTCTAAATGTAGGACTTAATTGATTAATAGTTTTAACAATGATATCTCTAACAACATTCGTTCTGGCAAAGCGTAATTCGCGAGCATTGGATGTTCCTAGTAGATATTCTATTTCTCCGACCTGATTGGCTAAACTTTCCGCATCAGCCAATATATCATTTAATTTAACAATAATATAATTTTTATCTTGTTTGTCAATCTCCTCAATTTGATCATTAACTTTATGACGTAACAAAAAATCAGCATTACTTTTTATACCAAAAATGGGAGATTTGAATTCGTGCATACTTTTATCAATCATCCCTGCTTTTAGTCTTTCTAAAAAATTCACAGAATAATCTATCAAGCTCTTGATAATTTGGATGTCCTCTTCATAAATATATTGTCTATATATTTTTTCATAACCAACTTCAATAGTTCCTATTACTAGATTTGTCGAAGGTTCAATCATAGGAATAAACGCTCTAATTAGATCATAATGTTTATATTTATGGTAAATTTTATCATCAAATCGATCATCAAATTTATCAATCACTTCTATTTTTCTCTTTTGAACAATATCTGATTGAATATCATTATCTTGTAACAAATGAGAAACTTCTTGCTTAAATTCTTCCTGAGCTTTTTTTGATATAAAATGTCCAGCGACATATTCACTTTTTATAGTCGTTTGTTCAGAATTAATGAGAGAAATATTAATCCATGTAAATTTTAAAATATCAGTAATAGTAGTAATTATAATCTTAATAATTTCCTCGTATTTTTCTGCTTTTAAAATTTTTTTTTCAATTTTTCGTAGTTTCCGAAATTTTTGTTCAGATTCAATTATTTCTAAACGAATAGCAGCAAAACGGGCTAATAACCAAAGACGTTCCCTATCATTTTCGGAAAAATAATTTGTTTTATTACTTTCTAGATTAATCAAACCAAAACATTTTGATCCGGATTCAATTTTTTGACCAATTCTAACAGGAAGATCATTAACTACAATAGGAATATCTAACTCTGAACAAGTATCTGGGTTATGTTCAATATAGATATCATATAAACGAGAATTTTTCAGATCGTTAACCAATATAGGTTTTTCGTCTTTAATCGCTTTACCTGTGATTCCTATTCTATCAGTTTCAATCTTCTTTTTTCGTATTTTTTTTGATGAACTTCTATAGTCGGTTTTTTTATTTCTATTAGCTGTTTCTAGCTGACCTGTTGTATGCTTTAGTTTGCTTACCCATACTTCTGTTAAACTGACTAATTGTATAGCTCCTTTTTCCACATAATTCCATACTTCGTTAGCTTCAGATTTTTTGATCATTTCTAGCATGATATTGATTAATTTTTGTAATTTTTGTCTATCTTCAGATTCCAATTTATAAATAGCAGATAAAGTACAAGTACCCAATATTTTTAATATTTCTCTTTTTGCCTTGCTCAAAGTAAATGGGGACTTGTTTTCTTTAATTAATATATCAAGTAACCCAACAAATCTATCTTCACTTCTTAAAACAATTGTCGCGATAGAATTCCATTTTCTTCTTTCAATTTCTTCCTGTGACACTAATCTAAAATTTATTTTTCTAATATTTTTAATATAAAATACTTTATTTTTTTTTGTGTAATTATTGAAGTCAAATTTGCGCTTAATTGTAGGATGATTTAAGTCGAGTTCAATTTTTCTATATTCATCATCTACTCCGTGGGAAGCATAACCAATTGACAATTTTTGTTCTTTGTTATTTAATACCCATAAAATACAACTATCCACATTTAAGATTTCACAAATCTTATCAGGTAATTTTAAGAGAAATTTATGAGGAGATAGAGATGCTAAATCATCCGATAGCTGACTTAACTTTGTTAGTAAAGATTGATTGTTAATAGTATTGTTCATTAGCGGAGTCTCCTTTGACCAAGTTTTCTGGTACGAAATACCCGAAGTTGACGATTTCTGATCAGTTTAGTTTATTCACTTTGAGCCAATTAATTTGCTTCCAGTCATTTAGCTGTTCCGAAAATCACATGATGTAGTCCATATCCCAGTATATGTTCATATTTTCACAAGTAGAACTTATATGTAACATTTGTTTAAAGATGAATGCCTCTAAGTAATTCAGAGATCGCTACTACCCTATTCATTAATAACAACTTTTGGTTTAAGAATTTGATGAGTATCTTTAGAAATAATTTGACTCATTCCTAAAAATTCTCCCACTTCGTTATTAACCTGAATAATGTGACTATTGCTAACATTATTAATAGTATCAATGGCAATTTTTTGTCCTTGACACCAACGTTTACCTTCTTCTAGAGAAAGAGTAATACTGGGCAAATGTTTTAGTAGTAATTCTGGTTTATTTAAAGAAAATTTTTCTTGTTCAATTTTTTTTTCTAACTCTTCTAATGTGAGAGTTTCTGATAGCATCATGCCACAACTTTTAGTCCTGGTTAATGCTGCTAAGGTTCCTCCAACTCCCAATTTTTCCCCCATATCTCTAGCGATCGCTCGAATATAAGTCCCTGGCCCACATTCAATATTAACTACTAATTCCGCAAATTCCTCTATGTAAAAATCTAAAACCTCAATTTTGTCAACTCTAACTTTTCTCACAGGAACTTCCACTGTTTCCCCTTTTCTTGCTAACTCATATAATCGTTTCCCATCTCTTTGAATCGCGCTATAAATAGGGGGTATTTGTTCAATTTCGCCTAAAAAATCGTTTAATAAGGGTTTAATGTCTTCTATAGTTAAATTAGAGGTAGATTGACTTTTAATAACCTCTCCTTGAAGATCATCAGTTGTGGTTTGCATACCGAAGCGAATAGTAGCTTTATAAGCCTTATTTTCTGGTAAAAAAGGTAAGAGACGAGTTGCTTTACCCACTGCGATCGGTAAGACTCCTGTTGCTGCGGGATCTAGAGTCCCTCCATGGCCTACTTTTTTGATGTTTAACAGTCGTCTAACTTTAGCAACACAATCATGAGACGTAAACCCGAAAGGTTTATTTAAAGGGATAAATCCAAACATAGGATAACTGGTAACTGGTAACTGGTAACTGTTCACTGATAACTGACCAAGGTTTTGCTATCATAAAAATTAAAGAATAGTAAAGTTTTATTAAGAACCTTGACAGCTAACTTGAAACCTTATCATAAAAGCACTTTAGCCCATCAGTGGCACGCCTTAGACATTGTTTGGGAAGGAGATCAAGACGTAGTTAAGCGTGGACTTCCCCATGATACCTTATCCCCTGCGTGGCAAATTTTACTGTTGGGAGATGGTTCCCCTACCCGTCATTTACAACTGTTGACCACGGAAAAAACAGAGGTTGATCTCATTGATATGTCTCCCATTGGTAGCGAAGACGACGGGGCCCCACCCCAAGTTGAGATTGTACCAGAACCTCGTTTAAGACGACAGGTTTGGTTACGGACAGCATCGGGACAAAGATTAGCTTATGCGACTTCTTGGTGGGATGCTAATCATGTGGATGAGTATTTACAAAATCGTTCTTTACCCATTTGGGACAGTTTATCACGGTTACATACAGAGTTATATCGTGATATCCAAGGGGTTTATTATGGTCATTCTCCAGTATTAGAACAAGCATTTCAAGAAAAGGGACCTTTTTGGGGAAGACATTACCTATTTTGGCACGATCGCAAACCTTTAACTCTAATTTACGAGGTATTTTCCCCTTATTTACGCAAGTATTTAGGACCGATGAGTTAGGAGTTCGGAGTTAGGAGTTCGGAGTTCGGAGTTAGGAGTTCGGAGTTCGGAGTTAGGAGTTCGGAGTTCTAATACTTCCCACACTCCCCACACTTCCCACACTCCCCACACTCCCCACACTCCCCACACTTCCCACACTCCCTACACTCCCTACAGCTTAATGATTATGTGCGCCCAAATAATCACCTTTGCCTATTTCAACGCCACAATGACGGAGAATATTATAAGCAGTGGTAACGTGAAAGTAAACATTAGGAAGGACAAAAGACAAAAGGAATGTTTGTCCATCAAAGGTGAGGGTGTTTCCTCTCATGTCTAGTTCAATTGTTTTCTCTTCTGTGCCATCAATTTGTTCTGGAGAAAAAGTTTCTAAATAGGTAACGGTTTGTTTAAGGCGATCAATTAGTTCAGGAAAACTGGTTTCATTATCCTCCATAACTGGGGCCTCAACACCAGCTAGTTTAGCAGTTCCCCGTCCGGATATATCTGAAGCAATTTGTATTTGTCTGGATAGGGGAAACATATCGGGGTAAAGACGAAAGCTGATCAACACTTCAGGGTCAATTTTTTTCGCTTCAGCATGGGCTGCACCTTTTTCTAAAATCCCTATTAAGTTATTTAAACTACGAATCATCGGTTGAACACCAGCTTGATACATGGAAACTGTCATGATGTTGCTCTCAACTGTTAACTAATATTGTAGGGGTCAACGGCCGTTGACCCCTACGGAAATGTCTAGCTCAATCATTCCTAGTCTACATTTTCTGCTACCCAAATTTAGCAAATTCGCTAAAATAAGTTGATTAATTTAGTTATCAAGGAAATTATGTCAAAATTGTTAGGTTTAACCGTTATCAGCTTGCTTAGTTTTCAAAGTAGTATTATGTTTGCTTCGGTGGCAAATGCACAACAACCTTTATATTTGGCTTATCCTCCTAAAAATCATAAAACCACTTCTGATAAAATATTCTTGATTGGTAGTGCTTCACCTCAAGGAGAGGTTACGGTTAATGGACAAAAAATAGAGCGCAGTAAACAGGGACATTTTGCTCCATCTTTCCCTTTAAAATTAGGTGCTAATCGCTTTGTTTTACGCCACAATAATGAAACTATTAATCTGACAGTCACCCGTAATTCTACAATCCCAAATATTCCTCAAGGGGGCGGTTTTGCTAGTAATTCTTTGACTCCGAATCGAGCAATTTCTGTATTGCAAAATACTCCTGTATGTTTTGGTGCGATCGCTTCTCCTAATGCTGACGTTTCTGTTACTATTGCTAATCAAACTATTCCTTTATTACCACAAAATAAATTAGTTGAACTTCCTCCTAATAATTCTATTCTTACTGATTCTAACGAACCTATTATTAACTCGGTTACTAAATATCAAGGTTGTACAAAATTTGATAGAATTGGTAACTTAGGAACGCCTAATTTTCAATTAAAAATAAATAATAAAACTATTGCTCAACAAGGACAAGGTAAAGTTAATATTCTCAATCCTAATCAATTAAGAATTGTTGAAGTTATAGCCGATGCTGGTGTTGCTAGAACGGGACCAAGTACCAATTATTCTCGTTTAACTCCTTTACCTAAAGGAACCACTGTATCAGTTATTGGTGAAGAAGGTGAATGGTTACAACTTGATTATGGTGCTTGGATAAAGGCAAATGAGACAAAAATTGTCCCTAATTTATCCTCAGCAAAAGCAATTATTAAGAGTGCAAAATTTGAAAAGAATACGGAAGAAACTAAAGCTATTTTTCCTTTAACTTTACCTGTTCCTGTTTCTCTTCATCAAATGGGTAATAAGGTTACATTAACTTTATACAATACTACTGCTCAAACTGATACGATTTTTTTAGAATATGAACCCTTAATTAAAAGTTTTTCTTGGCAACAAGTTAGTCCAGGCAAAATTGAATATTATTTTGAATTACATTCGGAACAACAATGGGGATATGATCTAAACTATGAAGGAACAAACTTGATTTTTACGTTACGTCATCCTCCCAAAATTGAGAGTCAAAATAATCAGCCTTTGAAAAATGTCAGAATCCTTTTAGATCCTGGCCATGGGGGTAATGAACTGGGCGCAAGAGGACCTAATGGTTATCCCGAAAAGTCTGTTAATTTAGTAGTTTCTAACTTATTAAAACAAGAATTATTAAAACGAGGGGCAACAGTTTATATGACAAGAGAAAGTGATAAAGCTGTTTCTTTACGAGACCGTATGAAGATGATTGATGAGATTAAACCGACCATTGCTTTATCGGTTCATTATAATGCTTTGCCTGATAATGGAGATGCTATTAATACCGCAGGAATTGGAATGTTTTGGTATCATCCTCAAGCGGAAAATTTATCGAAATTTCTGCATGATTATTTAGTAGAAAAAGGGCCACGTCCTTCCTATGGAGTCTTTTGGAATAACTTAGCTTTAACCCGTCCCCATACCTCACCTTCTGTATTATTAGAATTAGGATTTATGATCAATCCTACGGAGTTTGAATGGATAACAGATGCACAACAACAGCAAAATTTAGCTGTTCTTTTAGCTAATGGAATTACAGAATGGTTTAGTGAAAAACAAGATTGATATTTATTAACTGGTCATTTCATTTATCATTTATCATTCGTTTGGAAGTAGGATTGAAACCTCTCCCAAACTTCTTTCTCCCTAACGGGAGAAGCTTGAAACCAAAATGAAAGATGTTCAATTTTCAATGTTCAATGTTTGGTAACTGATAACTGAATCTCTAGTAAACTTGATATACTAGAGATAAAGTTTACATCTTGCTTAACCCCTAAATCATGAATAGAGTTGATTATCTTCGTATCAGTCTTATCGATCGCTGTAACTTTCGCTGTCAATATTGTATGCCGGAAGGTGCAGAATTAGACTATATTTTACGTCAAGAATTACTCACTCATGAGGAAATTATTACTTTATTAAAAGAAGTATTTATACCGCTAGGATTTTCTAAATTTCGTTTAACAGGGGGTGAACCTTTATTACGACCTGGTATTGTTGATTTAGTGCAGGATATTGCTTCATTATCTGCAACAGAAGACTTATCTCTGACAACAAATGGCTTTTTATTGTCATCCTTGGCTAAAGATTTATATGATGCAGGATTAAAGCGGATTAATATTAGTTTAGATTCTTTAGATCCCGATACTTTTAAGAAAATTATTGGTCATAAAAACGCCTCTATATGGCAGCAAACTTGGTCAGGTATTCAAACTGCTTATGAGGTAGGTTTTGACCCTTTAAAATTAAATGTTGTGGTTATTCCTGGGGTCAATGAATCGGAAATTGAAGCTTTAGCAGAATTGAGTATTGATAAAAATTGGCACATTCGTTTTATCGAATTTATGCCTATTGGTAATGCTGAATTATTCAGCGATCGCACTTGGGTTCCTTCTGAAGAAATTAGAGAAAAAATAAGACAAAAATGGGGTTTAATTGAAAGTAATATTAAAGGAAATGGACCAGCAGATGTCTTTAAAATTCCTGGGGCCAAAGGTACTTTAGGGTTTATTAGTCAAATGTCAGAATGTTTTTGCGATCGTTGTAATAGAATGCGTCTATCTGCTGATGGTTTATTACGGCCTTGTTTATTAAATGAAACAGGACAAATTGATCTCAAAAATTTATTAAGAAAGGGAACCAAAACAACAGAAATAAAAGAAAAAGTTGCTCACTTATTATCTATGAAACCAGAGATTAATTATAAACAAAGAGAATCAGGAAATGATACTGGAATTTATAACCGTACCATGTCCCAAATTGGGGGATAATAGCAGTTTTCAATTGGGTGTATCAAAATCTAGATTTAGTGAAGGTGGGGTGGGAAATGTGGGAAGTATTTTTCTTTGAGTTTGTAATCTATGCAAATGATATCATTTTCATCAACTTAGACTATCAACCTGAGTTCGGTGTTAGGAGTTCGGAGTTCGGAGTTATAATTTTAGCAACGAAATCATTAGGGTTTGAGACTTGTCAATTTTGCCAATTCTCTATCAATTTCCTTATGTCGAACTCAGGTTATCAATGTTTATATTGTCGGGTTCAACTGCCGTTGAACTCGATGTTTTTTTTGTTTAATCAATAAATAACTACAGGGAACAAAATAAAGTGCGAGTAAAGTTGCCCCAAAAATACCTCCAGCAATAACAACAGCTAAGGGTGGCCAAAATCCGCCTCCTCCTAATAATAAAGGAACAAAGCCAATGGTGGTGGTAAAAGTTGTAGTTAAAACATGACGAGTGGAATGTAAAACCACTTCTCGAATGGCGCGAGGATTGCCTAATTTTGCTTCAGGATCGTCTTTAATAGCGGTTAAAACAACGATAGAATCATTAATTGCCACTCCCACCAGGCCAATTGACCCAATAATAGCCATAAAACCGAAAGGATAGTCAAATAACCAGAGTGAAAATAATCCCAACCCCACCGAACAAATTCCCACCACACCAATAACGCCGGCTAAACGAAACGATCCCAGAGATAACACCAAGGTTGCAACCATGATAATAGTTAACCCACCAACCAAGGATAATAAACCCCCCACTGCATTATTTCTTTCCGCTGCTTCTCCGCCAATTTCTAGGGTATAACCATTAGGTAAAGCAAAATTAGCATTTTCTAGGCGTTTTTCAAAGTCTGACAAAACTTGAGAGGGCAATACTCCTGTTTCGATGAATCCTTGAACAGTATTAACTCGTTTTCCGTTGCGTCGGGTAATTTGGTTAATTTCCGGTAAAAGGGTGACATTCCCCACAGAGGTTAAGGGTATTGACTGTCCATTTGCAGTTAAATCTAGGGACCGAATGTTATCTAAGTCTCCCCTTTGTAAACCATCCACCCGAACTCTGACGGGTAATTCTTCGGAAGATTCGATGATAGTTCCCCCTGTAACCCCTTCTAAATTGGAATTTAACTGAGTCGCAATAGTAGCATTACTAAATTGGGTTAAACGACTTTTTTCTTCATCTATTTGTAACCCCAATTTGGCTAAATTCTCACTGAGACTATCACGGGTATGGGTAATATGGTTAACTTGGCTAAATTCTTTCCTTAATTTTTCGCCTAAATCGCTTAAAATATCTAAATTTGAGCCATATACACGAACTTCAACTGGTGCATCTACTGGAGGCCCTTGTTCCAGGGAACGCACTAATACCCTAGCATTAGGGTATATTTGATCGAGTTGGGTTTGTAGAATAGGAATTAAGGTACGAGAAATTTCAGGAGATTCTGTTTCTACTAAAGCTTGAGCGTAATTTGGCTCATTTTTCCGTCCTTCAACCAAATTATAGTAAAATCTGGGCGCACTTCGACCAACAAACCAGTGAACATTTTTCACCCCTTCGTGTTCTAAAATCAACTGACGCGCTTCTAAAACTTGATCACGGGTTTGACTGAGGGGAGTAGATGCAGGAAATTCTAACTCCAGATTAAATTGATCCCGATCTGCTGGAGGGAAAAACTGTTCTTGTAGGGTTCCTGCTTGCATAAAACCGATTATTGGTAAGAAAAGGGCTAAGAAAATGCCTAAAATGGGATATTTAAACAGTTGATGTAAACTCCAGCGATATTTTCGGGTTAACCATCCCCAAGAAAATCCTTGATTCAACCATCGCAAGGGTAAAAAAGAAGAGGAATGGAAATTTTTGGGGCTAAAATGAGCCGCAATAGCAGGAATAATGCTTAAAGAGATTAAAAGTGAGAAAATTAAGGCAATAATAACGTTAATACCAATAGTTCCTACAAATTCTCCTGATGGCCCTGGTAATAAGGCAATTGGTAAAAATGCGCAAACGGTGGTTAAAGTGGATGCAAGTAAGGGAATAAAAAGATAATTTACAGTCTTTTTAATCGCTTTAGTGGGATTTAAGCCCGTTTTTAAACGATTTTGTACTTCATCCACCACCACAATCGCATTATCGATTAATAACCCTAACGCAACAATTAATCCAGTGATGGACATTTGATGTAGGGGAATATTTAACCATTGCATCCCTGCAAACACCATCAACCCTGATAATGGTAACGCGATCCCGACAATTAAGGCTGATCTCCAGCCCATCATTAATAATGTTACGGCGAATACACAAGCTGCACCGAGTAAAAGATTGAAAATTAAACTGGTAAGGCGATTTTCTACATAAGGGGTTTGATCAAAGATTATATTAACCTCTAATCCCCTGGGAAGGGTTTCCCGAAAGCGATCTAAGCTTTGATAAACTTGTTGGGACCATTGATCTATGCGTTGATTGGATCGCACTAATAAAGCAATGGCGATCGCTGGATGTCCATTAATAATGGCAATATCTGAGGGAGGTTGCTGTATTCCTTTACTGACTAAAGCAATATCTCCCACACGGGTAATTTGACTAGAAAGGGAAGATTGTAGAGGTATTTGTTTAATTCTTGCTAAACTGTCTAATTCTGTATCAACTTCTAGCAATAACTCATTTTCAGCATTTCTCAGTTGTCCTGATGCTACTTTAGCGTCACTTTCTTCAATGGTTTGAGCAACTTGTTGTGGGGTTAACCCTAAACTAGATAGTGCAATGGGGTTAATTTCTACTAAAATCTCTTCATCGGGTTCTCCTCGTAATTCTACGTCTTCTGTTCCCGAAATTGAACGTAATTCGTCTTCTAACATCTTCGCACGACGGCGTAAAATGGCATAGTTAGGATCATTATCCTGTTCCCAGGTTACACCAATTAACATGGCGTAAGCTTTGATTTTTATTTCTTCAAATTCGGGTTCAGTTGCATCTAGAGGCAGATCAACCTTAGCATCATTAATTTTATCTCTAATTTGGGACCAAATTGGCTCCACTTCGGTAACTTCATCCTGTAATTCTACAGTAATGAAAGAAAGTTCACTTTGAGAAACGGAGTCTAAGGTTTTAATTTCCTCAATTTCTTGCAATTTATCCTCTAGTTTCTCGGTTATTAGGGATTCCACTCTTTCCGCATTAGTTCCTGGCCAAAAAGTGGTGATGGTTGCAACCCGTGATATCAGTTCAGGATCTTCCATTCTCGGAAGTAGTTGAAAGGAAGATAAACCAACAAAAAGAATTAGGAGAATTGTTAGGATTAATAAGCGTAAATTTCGATAAAAGATAGTAGCCATTTTTTGAAGTCAGAAGTCAGAAGTCAGAAGTCAGAAGTTTAATTGATGAAAAATCAAGATCAGAAATGTAATTGATAAAAAATCTATAACTGTTAACTGTTCATTGTTCATTGTTTACTCTTCACTAATCACCGTTTGTCCTGGTACAATTCGTTGAGTTCCTTGCGCAATAATGCGATCGCCTGGGTTAATGGTTCCCCTGACTAAAACTCGGTTACTTTCGGTGTATAAAACCTCTATATCTCTTTTTTCAACGATTTGTGTGCTATTTTCTCCTTCAACAACCACATAACAAGACCATAAACCGCGATCGCCTTTTATTAATGCTGTAGTCGGTAACCAAAACCCTGATTGAGAGATGGTTTCACTCACATTTAAACGAGCGATCGCACCTTTAGGAACTCGAAACGCGGCACTAGATTCTAGGGTTAAAATGATAGTTTGAGTACGGGTAGCAGCATCTACTTCGGGTAAAATAGCGGAAAGATTAGCTATATAATTTTTATTATTAATTAAGACAGAATATCTATTTTTTTGCCTAATTGTGGATATTTTTTCAACGGGAATACCAATTCTTACCTCTAGCTTACTATTTTCCACCAATTTAACAATTGACTGTCCTGTAGAAACCACTGTCCCTTCATCAATCAACTGTTGCGCAATAGTTCCAGAGTAGGGTGACTTGAGGTTACTTTTGTTTATATCTAAATTTATCCGTTGAATACTAGCTTCTAATTGTTTAATAATCGCTTGTTGTGCATTAATCTTTTCTATTCTGGTTCCTGCTAATAGCTCATCCAGACGACTCTGCGCTTCGGCCAACTGTGCAGTTAAAGCATTACTATTAAAAGAAACTTCGTCAAGTTGTTCGAGAGAAATTGCACCCTCTTGATAAAGATATTCTCTTCTTTCTCTTTTTGCTACTTCTAAACTCAATCTTTCTTGTATTTGCTGAACAATAGCTCTTGCTGCATTAATTTCCTCTGGTCTAGCACCCCGGTTTAATTCGGCTAAAATAGCTAATTGTTGAGATTTTTGCGCCTCTAACTGCAATTTCTCTGTTTCTAGCTGAGAAGTATCCAGTGTGGCAATAATTTCTCCCTCGGCAACCATATCGCCTTCATCTATATACAAGTTAACTACTTTTCCCCCTCTTTCAAACCCCAAGGAACTTTCCCTTATGGTTGCTGTCTCTCCTGTATAGGTTCTTTCAATTGAATAGCGAGAAATTGGGGCAATTTTAAGGGTTTTGACCTTTAAAACAGTAGGAGAAGTTGCCGAGGGTGATTTAAATTGAGTTGTTTCTTGGGGACGATACTGACTCCCCACCATAAACCCTGCTAACATTAATCCTCCACCCATGATGATCGTAAGGAGTAAATTCCTAAAATTCATCTTTTTTGCGGTAATAACAAACGAATTCTCTTTAGTAGCGGATTTATGCCATGCTTTACTCATGATCTTAAACCTATATATCAGGTTTTGTATTATAGTAACTAACTATATATACAACTTGTTGAATACACTTTTAATGTATATTCAACAAGTTGTATATGTCAAGGAGACTTTTTTGCAAATCTTGTTATTGGGTGAAAAAAACCAATAATTGAGTTAAATTGATGATAAAAACCGAAGAAAAAGCAATGGCATTAACTCACACGATTTTAGTTACTATAGCGACCGAACCCCATACAGGGTATGAAATTTGGAAAAATTTTGAAGAGACATTGAATTGTTTTTGGAAAGCGAGTCAACAACAAATTTATCGAGAATTAGGAAAAATGGAACAAAAAGGATTAGTTAATTCAGAAATGATTTTTCAACAAGGTCGTCCTAATAAAAAACTTTATTCAATTACAGAACAAGGAAAAATAGAATTAGAAAAGTGGATAAGTTTCCCATCTGAACCCACAGTTATTCGAGAAGATTTATTAGTTAAAATTAGAGCCGGATCTTTAGTAAATCCAGAAATTATTCTGCAAGAACTAAAACATCGTCGTCAAATTCATCAAGAAACTTTAACCCGTTATCAACAAAAAGAAAAAGATTATTTAAAGAATATTGATAGTTTAACTCCATCGGATTATTGTCTTTATTTAACCCTGAAAAGAGGAATTATTTATGAAAATGAATGGATTGAATGGTGTGACGAAGCTTTAGAATATTTCAGTAGTTTAAAACTAGATTCTTGATAATTCTGATGTGAACTGTAAATTAGTAGCAACATGAGCTAATGTAGAAATATCTTCAATATTTTCTAAATAAGGAATCATTCCCAAAATAGGAATTTTGGTCAGAGACTCAATCAAAGAAATAGGAGTAAAATCAACAATTTCTTGCTCAGATATAGGTTGAAAACAACTTAAAATAATCCCCTTTAAATTAACATTATGTTGACGGGCCAAAGCAACATTAGCAACCGTTTGAGCGATCGCCCCTAACTTAACAGGAACCACCAAAACCGTCTCTAAACCCCAGTTTCCTGCAATATCAGCCACAGTTAACTCCCAAGTCACGGGGGACCCTAACCCACCCAGTCCCTCCGCTAAAACGAGCTTTTTACGCTGCTGTAAATCATTTAACCCCTGCTGTACCAGATCCAAAGGAATAGGACGGTTTTCCCTTTGTGCAGCCACAGGAGGGGCGACAGGGGTATCATAACGTAGGGGGTTGACTATCTCTAGATCGGGGAATAATTTTTGATAGTGTTCGCGATCGCCGATCCCAGTTTGTATTAATTTAATCAACCCTAACGACTCTATGGGGTGATGGGTTTGCCAATAAGCAGCTATTGCGGAGGTAACAACAGTTTTACCTATTTCGGTATCAGTCCCAACGATAAATAAGGTGGTCATGTTCCCAATTAATAATTAACAATTAACAATTAATAATTAATAATAGTTGATCGGAGGAAGTTACTCCCCGTCTCCCCGTCTCCCCGTCTCCCAGTCCCCCAGTCCCCCAGTCCCCCCCTAAAAATTTAATCTAGGTTTAAAGCTGCGATCGCTTCTTTTATTTGTCCCTGATTTGGTTTGTCTTCTTCGCAGACTTCAAAGGTTTTTTGAGAAGCTGTTGGCCAATGTAGCAGTTGTAAACAAAGATCGGCGATCGCATCTCGACTAACTTGGCCTTTTAAGTTATCTCCTTGCTCAAAAAATAAGGCTTTATCCCCAGGTTTCTCGGTTAAAGCGCAAGGACGAATAATCGTATAATTTAACCCACTCTGACGTAATACGTCTTCTCCTTTCAACTTCCAGGTGAGAATACCACCCAGTTGATCGTTCATTTTTACAGCCGGGGGTTGTTCTTCTAAATTTATATCAGATCGACCGGGACGAGTAACACCGGCAGAACTAATTAAAATAAATTGTGGGGTGTTAACTTTGCGTCCGTAAGCTTTAATATTACTAACATCTAAGCGAAATAAACCAGGAGAAAATTTCGGGTTTAAACCCCCATCGTACTCGAACTTTGTTTGCATTAACTGCATAGAATAGATACAACTGGGGTCAAACTTTCCCATTTCTGGTACGGTTTTGGCACGAAAGACCGGTATCAACTCAGAAAAAGGAATACGTACCGTTGTCGGGATGTTAGAAAAGGTATCAAAAGAGTAACTATAACCAACACCATCCCATTTCCCTTCGCAACGAATGATAAATTTATAGCGTTTACCGTCTCCTTCTACTCTTAATTCTATGCCTTCATATTCAGACAGATCCACCGGAGGAGTTAAATTTTTCGTTCTAACCGAAGCAAAACCCCCATTATTAGCGATGGAAACGTTTCCTGAAAACACCGCTTTATTTTGTTCTAAACGCATATTACTTTCACTAACCCCTCCCATCACCACATCATCTACTGCACCCCAAGTCTCTTTTATTGCTTCTGTGGGATGACTAAAATCAAATAATAATTTGGTATCGGATCTCAGATATTTTTTTACTACCTCCGTTAAGTTTTTCATGCCTAAATATTCCACTGTTTCAGGAGTATCCACAACTTGTGGCATATAAAACTTAATTCCCTGGTAATATTTATCACGGTTAGGGGTGTCTCCTTCTACCGGTTGTACACGGGTTCCTACACAAGAAATAACGGCCGAAACATTTTCTAATAGTCTGGGGGTCAAGGTTTCGGGACGGGTAACGTCTCCCTGAACAAGTTCCACTTTCTCATCAAAAAGGGGTTTAGCTGCTTCCATATCCCGTACTAAGGCACGAACATAATAATTTTGTTCTAATAAAAGACGAACCACACGCTTACCGACACCTCCTGTGGCTCCGGTAACTAAGATCATACTCATAGTTTCATTATTTAGGTTAACTGAAGGGCGATCGCTTGGCTGAAATAGTTTTTGCAGATCACTAACAAACGGAATCAATTCAAAATAGTTTAAGGTGTTTAGAAAACGCCCTAAGTCCCATGATTTACGTTCTTGCTCACTCATCGAAAAATTGGGTCTGAAACCCCGTCCTTTTAGGACGGCTTTACAATCCCCTAACGGGAGCGAGTTTTGAAACACCGATAAGGCCGAGACTCGCAAACTCGTTTAAAGTCCCTTCCCACAACACAACTAAGATGTCCTGTCTAACAGCACCCAACCAATTGGGTTTACAGATAGTCCGAACTAGGGAGGTATTCGGAAGTGTGTGCTAAGCTGTGTCTCAATGTGGTATTCACTTCTTGCGTCACCTAGATTGGTCTAGGCAATCCCTGCACTTTCAGGGCAGGGTTGGTGAAAATCTGCTCTTAAGCTTAGATCGTTAATGATTTTTTAATCACTAACTAATCATAACAACAACAGCAATCAGGTTGCTAGTGCAGCGTAGTGGAAATAACCCACCAGTCCCAACAGCCTCAAACCCTTACCAGCCGCTAAGTTATTCTGCGATCACTCCGAACAGAAAAAGGTGAAAAATCTTTCATTTATCTTTCATAATCGTTCATATAAACTTCATGTAAAGATCATTCAATAATGTTTTTCTATTAGATAAGCAAAAACTTGAAACCGTTTACAACAAGTTTAGAGGTTACCCGTATGAATCTTTATCCTTTTAAGTCTGAAAGCCTTAACCAGATGAAAGCTGCTTATAGTACCCGTCGTGTTGACTTGAGTAAAATTGCTACGATATTAAATGGCAATCTACACCCTCAAGTTGGGGATTTAGTTTTAGCAAAAATCGATAAAATTGGTCAGCATACTCGTATTGAGTTGGCTACAGGAAGAAAAGCGCAATTATTCCCAGGGGATGAAATTATTGTTAGTTATGGTAACCGTTATGCTCCGGATCAATTTGAAGCTATGATACCCGAAGATTTATCCCCTTGCCATTTAGTAGCAGCGGGCGGTTTAGCCTCAAAAATGTTGTCAAAACATACTAAAATTTCTTCGGCGACTACCATTACACCTTTAGGGTTACTCGGGGATGATAATGGAAAACGAATTAATCTCAAAGATTGGACTTTACCTGCTACCAATTATATTGGTCAACTTCCCCCAACCATAGCAGTTGTTGGCAGTTCCATGAATTCTGGAAAAACCACTACTGTTGCCAACTTAATTAAAGGTTTACATCTATCCGGGCTAAAAGTTGGGGCCGCAAAAATTACAGGAACCGGTGCAGGGGGTGATATTTGGTTAATGAAAGATGCAGGGGCAAACCTTGCTCTTGATTTTACGGATATGGGGTTTCCTTCTACCTATAAACTCTCTTTTGAGAAGGTAGAAAGAATTTTTCTCACCTTAATCCATTATTTGGCAGCCCAAGAAATGGATGTCATCGTTTTAGAAATTGCCGATGGTTTGTATCAAGAGGAAACCGCAGCATTAGTGTCTTCTTCTATATTTTGTCAACGAGTTCAAGCAGTTCTCTTTGCTGCTAATAGAGCGTTAGAGGCAACTGCCGGACAACAATGGTTAAAACAATACCAACTACCTTTATTGGGAATTAGTGGAACCCTTACCATGTCTCCTTTAGCCATGAAAGAAGCAGTGACAGCCACAGGATTGCCCATTTTTACCGGTCAGCAACTGCAAAAAGCTGCCATAGAACTGATTTCACATCCAAAGACAATTAATGACCCGTTTACCACAACGTTAGGAGATAACAAGACATTTCAAATGTGTTAATTATTCTCTTAATTGTCTTATGGTGAAATGAATAAAACAAGACCCCTCCAGACCCTAGGGTGGGCAAATTTAGAGATTTATCTGGACTACATAATCAAGTAGAAAACTTTGCCCATCCTACAAAACTGCTTTTTAATGTTCTCTTAACCAAAACGCTGATTGTGAACTGAAGTAATGAACAAAACAAAGACTCCTCCAGCTATTTATGGCCATCGAAAATGGCTATTAATTAGATTGATTATTAATGGGTTTGCCCAAACCTTAGCCACCCTAGCTAACGCAGCGATCATAGAAATGACATTTGATCGTCTGATTATTGATCATCAATCTCATAGCTTTGGACTATTTATCTTACCCATTATCCTTGCATTATTGGCCGCTATTGGGGCCATTGCATGGTTACGAATGACAGAACGCATCGATGCGGAGTCCCTTGGACAAGATTATGCGGATGAAATTCGTTTAACGTTGTATCGTCAGTTAAGTCGTCTTAACCCCAGAATTTTGCAAAACCGCAGTCAAGGGGCTGTTTCCCTCCGTTTTGTTGGGGATTTAAACGCTTTGCGACAATGGGTTAGCTTAGGGTTAGCCCGTTTAACGGTTACGACTACTATTACCCTAGGGGTGATGTTGGTGTTAACTTTCATTAGTTGGCCGTTAGGGTTAAGTGTGAGTGGAGTTTTAACTATCGGGCTTTATATATCTCTCAACTGTGGACAACAACTGCAAATCAGAGCAAAAGAAGCTCGTCGTTATCTGAGTCGATTGGCTGGTAATATTAATGAAAAAGTTGCAGCGATCGCGGTTGTACAGATTTTTGGTCAATCCCACCGTGAAGAAAAACGGATTGCCCGTCAAAGTCTTCAACTCAAAGAGGCTAGAATCGAACGGGCTAAAGTGGCCGGACAGTTACAAGGGGTTATGGAAGCTACCGCTTCTTTAGCGTCTGCTATGGCTTTATTTGTGGGGGCAATGGAAGTGTCTGCCGATCGAACTACACCAGGAACGGTGGTTGCTGCCATGAGTCTTGTGGGGTTATTAGTTCCCCGTCTGCGAGAGTTGGGACGAGTGCAGGAATATTGGCATAATTTTCGAGTATCTTACGATAAAATTGAGGAATTTCTAGATATTCCTAGCTTAATTACTGAAAATACTCATGCACCTGATTTAATCGTTAAACAAGGACATCTGGCCTTTGAGTCAGTGAAGGTGGCTGAGGTATTATTTGATATTACGGTTGAGGCGAAAGCAGGCAAAGTGGTGGCTTTAGTCGGTCCGAATGGTGCCGGAAAATCCACCCTTTTAGGGTTGGCTGCTCGTTTATTCGATCCAGATGGGGGTAAGATTCGTTTAGATGGGCAAAATTTAGCTAATTATAGTTTATCTTCTGTTCGTCAAGCGATCGCTATGGCTGGACCAGATTTACCCCTACTCAGAGGCAGTATTAAACGAAATTTACTGTATCGTTGTCCTGATGCGTCTCCCGAAGAAATTAGTAGGGTGTGGCAACTGTGTGGTATCTATGAATTATTGGCTGAGTTACCTCAAGGAGAGGACACGAAAATATCAGAAGGGGGTAAGGGTTTATCTTCTGGACAGCGACAACGCATTGCTTTAGCTAGGGCAATATTAGGTAATCCGGCGGTTCTATTATTAGATGAAATTGATGCTAATTTAGATGTAAAATCTTCTGCTATTGTTGATCGGGTTATTAATAATTATTCGGGAACTGTTTTATTAATTACCCATCGTCCTGAACGTTTAGCGAATGTTGATATCATTTGGTATTTAGAAAATGGACGGTTATTAGAAGCAGGAGAGGCTAAAAAAATGTTACAAAATTATTCAGTTACTCGTTTATTTAATTCCCAGAAATTGTTAACACAATGACCTTAATCATAATTTTTATTCAAAATTAAATTCATCGCAGCTTTGGAAATTTCTGAATTACTGTGATTAACTCCTTCTACTTCAATTAATTGCCATTGAAAATCAATATTGTCTTCTATGGCAATGTTTCTTGCTGTTTCATAAAAAAAACGTCCCCTTACTAATCGATTTTTTCCTTGTTGATTGGCTTCAGGAGTTTTACGTAAATGTTGATCATTTTCATCTGTATCTTTTGTTCCTAAGAGAATTATTAATTTTTTCGTTAATATCTGTTTTAACTTATCTTTTTCAATTCCTGAATTACCTAATCCATAGGGAAAAGATATATTAAAATTGGGCATTGTATACCATCCAGAATTCGCTGCGATCGCTGTTTTAAATCTTGCATTTGGATTAAACATAACTAATCGATGGACAAATTGCCCTCCGGCTGAATGGCCATAAATTGTATAGTTTTCTGTTTCTAAATTTTGATTAATTTTAACCGCATCGAAAATGCATTCAATGGTTGTAAATGTCCATTGATTAGGATTAATTGATTTTCCTGAACGTCGAAACATATTACCCTGTTGATAATGGCGACTTTTGGGATAATATTGTTTAGAAAATTCGGGAACTAATAAAATAAAATCATTTTGTTTTGCATAATTAATCCAAACATCTCTATATTCTCTAGCATTTCTTTCTACACCATGTAAAACAAAAACAATAGGCGTTACTTTTGTAAGGTTTAAAGGAAAATAAGACCAAACTGTAATTGGTTTTTCTAGGTTTCCTTGGTAATCAGTAAATATAAATTTTCCTTTTCCTGGAATTAATTGAGTAATTTTAATCGATTCATTTACTAACATTATAATATATAAAAGTCTAAAATTTAGAAAAAATATTAATTCAAGAAAGAGATAAATTAACTTGTTCTAATAGATCTCGAAAACGAAACGGTTTCTCAATATATTTTTTGACATTAAATGCTTGTCCTTTGCTTCTAGTTTCTTCTTGATCCCAAGCAGTCATAATGAGGACAGGAATTTGATTTCCTTTGTTCCTTAATATTTCCAAAAAAGTCCAACCATCTATTACAGGAAGTCCTAAATCAAGAAGTATCAAATCAAATTCTTTATTTTGAGTCATAGACAAGGCTTTTTGTCCATTATTAGCAATAAAAGTGACAAAACCTTGTTTTTTTAGCCCTTTTTCTATAAATTGTGCTAAACGGGGTTCATCTTCAACAATTAAAATATGACACATTGAGCAATAATATCCTAAGTTTAGACGCTGGAGTATCTTTAGTCTAACTCTTTATGGATGAAATAAATTTCAAGATTTAATGAGAATTTTATCATTTTTCTTTCAAAAAATAAATCCACAATTCAAATCAACTCGCTATCTATCCATCGATAACCAATACCTCTAACGGTTGCAATTATATTTTTACCCAATTTTTTGCGTAAATAACCAATATAAACATCCACAATATTAGAACCAGGATCATAACTATAACCCCAAACATGATCGAGTAATTGTTGACGTGTCATAACTTGTCCCTTATGAGAAATAAAAATTTCCAGTAGCATAAATTCGGTATTAGACAACTCAATTAATTGATGATCAAGATACACTTGACGACTCCGCAGATCAAGAACAATATTTCCTGATTGTAACTTCATGGGGACAGGGGTAAAGTTATTAAGATTATTGCGTAAACGTAAACGTATTCTTGCTAATAATTCTTCAAAACGAAAAGGTTTAGTTACATAGTCATCTGCACCTCCTTCTAACCCTGCAACCTTATCTTTTATATCATCTCTTGCTGTCAGAATAATAATAGATAAATTCATACCTTGACCCCGTAATTCTTCTAAAATAGTCAAGCCATCTTTTGAAGGTAGTCCTAAGTCTAATAACATTAGATCAAATTGTTCACTAAACGCCATGTCTAAGATAGTTTTTGGATGAGAAGCAACCTCAACAGTAAATCCATTTGCTTCTAAACCTTTTTTTACAAAAGCAGCGATTCTAGGTTCATCTTCAGCCAGTAAAATTCGATTCATCAGTTTTTATTTCCTTATATATTCTAGATTTGATGGTTTTTAATAGTCGATGTCAGGTCTATCATTTGTGGGTAAAAAAATAGTAAATTTAGAACCTTGATCAACTTGACTAACACATTCTATTGAACCTTGATGCGCTTCTACAATGGCTTTTACAATTGATAAACCTAATCCAGATCCTTCCATTTTATCCTCAGAATTTCCTTGAAAAAATCGTTCAAAAAGATATTCTTTATCTTCATCTTCTATGCCATTTCCATTATCTTTGATCCAAATTTGAATATCATTTCTATCTTGATGAGAACCAATAATAATGGTTCCATTTTCTTTTGTATGTTGTACGGCATTTTGAGCTAAATTCATTAAAGCTTGAGTCAGTCTTTGACGATCGCCAATAATTTTTGCAGTTGCCTTATTTTCTAATAACCATTGACGAGATCCTAACCCCATAGCCTTATGATAAATTTCTTCAGTAAAAGCGGGTATATTTATAACTTCTTTTTGGAGAAAATCAGGTCTTTCTGACTTCGCTAACAATACTAAATCATTAACTAAACGATTCATTCTCTCAATTTCATCTAATACTAATGTGATGGTTTCTTCTTGTTCTTGGGGATCATCTCCCATTAATTCTAAATGTCCTTGAATAATGGTGATTGGGGTTCTTAATTCATGACAAATATCATTCAAGAAATGACGTTGACTTTCAAACGCATTCTCTAAACGATTAAGCATTTTATTAAAGGTATTAATAAGATCATAAATTTCTCCCGAACCCTCTAGAGCAAGACGCTGGTTTAAGTCAAATTGTCCAATTTCATTAGCAACTTTTGTTAAAGATTTTAGGGGTTTTAAAATTCTTCCAGAAGCTACCCACGCTAAAATAATAGCAAAGATTAATCCTACAAATAAAACCTGGATAAATATCAGTAAAATCTCAAACGCTTCTTCTCGTTCTCCAACATTATAATGAACTGCGATAAAAACCCCTGCAATTTTGTCATTAATAATAATTGGTTTCAGTGAATATTGAAAATAATCTAAATATGAATTGAGTTGTTTCGGTTGTGTTATTGATAGGTTATTAAACTCTGTCCAAGTTTTCATTAAGGCTGATTCTTTTTGAATTTCTTTCGGTAAAAAACCAGGGACAGAACGATAGAAGCGATTATTAACAATTGTAATCAAGTAATTATCATCTTCAGGATTAGATTGAGATAAAAATTTATCTAAAATGGTTTCCAATTGAGTTGAATTAGGATCATTTTGTAAGTCATTGGAATGTTCTACTAAAAATTCCTCAAAATTTTCGACTTCTTTTTTTAAGTCTTCTTTGACCCTGATATTAACTTGATGAAAAACCAGTTGATAGACAATCGGAATTGCAATTCCCGTAAATATCAACATTAAACTAGCATACCAAAGCAAAATTTGAGAACGTGCTTGCCATAACACACTTTTAGACAAGGTTTTTTGTAGACTCAGTAAGTTAGTTAACAAGCTGATGATCATTTATAATTACATCCTACAACAGTTTCTTGATGGGCTTAATTGTATTGATGTTTTTTAAGGATGTCAATCCCATTATTAGTAGAAATAAGTAGAAATAAGTGGTATAAACCTAGTCCATCTTTAAACCTGGAGTTTTGAGATAGGATCAGGTATGATGCTCTCAAAGTCAAATTAAGTAAAACTTATTAAATTGTCAGAAAATTCTTGGTCAAAAGTGGCATAAATTTTTGAGTAACCTTTTCAGCAAAACCTAATTATTATTATTTTTTAATTATTAATTAACCATAGCAACAACAGCAACCAGATTGCTAGTCCCTTAGAGTTTTCCACGCCTTCCTTGAGATTGCCTAGAGTTGCGCTGAATAATCAATTTCAGACATCTTGCTCCCTTGGTTCTACTTGAGGAAATATAAGCCTCTAGCTTGGTTGCTGTTATTGAGAGTTAACGAGACAGACATAAACTTATACAGGGTATTCTCCTTTGAACTTGTTGTTTTACCTTGCTAGTTATCTGCCAGGGAAGCTTTGTTTATTAGCTTCATCTTCAATCTAACATCTTACTTTGACATCTCCTAGTTTTCGCAATCAAACTTTACATTACAGGGATCAAGAAAATATTGGTTGTTTTTTAGGTATTTATCTTTAATTAGTAGATCATAGCTTATAAATTTTTCGATAATGTTGCTTCTACTTGAACATCAAATACTGTAAGTGAACTACCCCAACTATATATTAGAACTCTTGCAAAAATATTTTATGCTATGATTAAAGGCTATTTGTTTGATAATTTAACAAATTAATTAGCCAAATCGTAGTTGTAAAGTCCGGCTATTAAGTTTGCTCTTAATCCAAATATAATGTAACCCTCGATTGAACTAAGCTTAAAGTCCAGGTATATTGGAGAGCGAGTAAGTGCCAACTGCTACCGTATTAACTATCCTAAAACCGACACCCATGACCTCATCTAATCCAGACTTATCGCCCGCACCACTCAATATATTTATTTCTTACTCTCATCGTGATGAGAAACTACGGGAAACTCTAGGACTTCATCTTTCGTCATTGCAACGGCAGGGAGTGGTTAAATCCTGGCATGATCGAAAAATTAGCGCGGGTATGGAGTGGGCACACGCAATTGATGAAAATCTCAATTCAGCCAAGATTATTCTGCTGTTGATTAGTGAAAACTTTATCGCCTCTGACTATTGTTATGATATTGAAATGAAACGGGCGATCATACGCCATGAGGAGGGGGAAGCGCGGGTGATTCCGATTATTTTGAAGCCAGTAGATTGGAGTGGTACTCCCTTCGGCAGGCTCCAAGCATTACCTAAAGATGCGAAGCCTGTGACGACTTGGAGCAATCGGGGTGAGGCATTTTTAAATATTACTGAGGGGATTAAAAAAGTGGCTAGGGAAATAGCGATGATTATGCCAAAAAAACAGCCTGCTGTTATCAATCAACCTTCAGCAATTCCCAATGCTGTGGAGTTGACTAAAATAAACGGCCAAAAACAGCTTAATATTCGTGAAACGGATATTTCTGTAGTGGAAAGTTATGGTAACTTTTACATTGTCAGATCTCGACTGGAAAAGCGTTGTTATGAAGAAGTATTAAAGCCTGGGATGCTGATTCGCATCAAGTCTCCCGACAAGATGGGAAAATCTTTTATGATGAGTCGGGTTTTAGATTCTGTCATTCAGAACGGATATCGCACAGCCATTATTGATTTACGAGAAGTGAACCAACAAATTCTTTTAAATATCAATCAATTCTTGCAGTGGTTTTGTGCTTATGTAAGTGACCAATTAAATATCGATCAAAGTCCTGAAGAGAATTGGAAAAAGTTTCTGGGAGCTAACCCTAATTGCACAAAATATTTCGAGAAGTATCTCCTTTCTAATACGGATGAGCCACTGGTGATTGCGATCGATAATTTTGATTGTATTTTCGATCACCCTAATATTGAGACTGATTTTTGCGGCTTGTTGCGTGGCTGGTTTGAAAAAGTGAATACCAATAAGGTGTGGGCAAAGTTACGCCAGATTATTGTTTATTCGCAAGAATCCTATGGAACTAAAGATATTAACCAATCCCCTTTAAATGTTGGCTTTTCAATTGAACTTGACGAACTAGATTCATTACAAGTATTAGCTTTAGCTAATGCCTATGGACTATCGTGGACTGAGGTAGAAACGGAAAAACTTATGGATATGATCGGGGGACATCCCTATCTAGTCCAAATGGCCCTCGACCGGATTGCACACCAAGATATCGCTCTTGACGAGTTATTAAAAATTGCCCCTACTGAAGAAGGAATTTATGGGAAATATCTGAACGAACGGCTGCAGCGTTTGGAAGAAAATCCTGATCTCGCAGAGGCAATGAAGCAAGGAGTAAATTCCGATTTTCCCGTTAGCTTGGGAGGCAAGGAAACGTTTAAACTCGATAGCATGGGATTGATTAAACGACAGGGTAATGATATCGTACCGCGATGTAATTTATACCGCTTTTATTTTAGAGACAGATTGAGGTAATAATATGGCTCTTGAATCATCTGTCGATGGGTTAGCGGTGGGGACTTCTTTCTATCACCTCAAGGGGGGAAGTTTGCCTGCTGATGCGCCAAGCTACGTAGAACGGCAGGCTGATAGAGAGCTATATAAGCGTCTCAAAACAGGGGAATGCTGTTATATATTTAACTCGCGGCAGATGGGTAAATCTAGCTTGCGAGTCCACGTAATTCAGGAGCTACAGCAGGATGGGGTTTTTTGTGTCACTATCGATCCACAAACGATTGGTACGCAAATAGAGCAATCCCAGTGGTATGGCAGTATTATCTATAGCCTTGTGCAAAGTTTTGGTTTAGAAGATCGCTTCGATTTAGAAACTTGGTTGGAAGAACGAGAACGAGTTAAACTTTCACCTGTGCGCTGCTTAAATGATTTTATTTCTCAGGTTTTATTAACAGAAATTTCTCAGCCTATTGTCATCTTTGTCGAAGAAATTGATAGGCTGCGAAGCCTTAATTTTGAAGTTGATGATTTTTTCCTACTAATTCGTTCCTTCTATGAAAATCGCGCCCACGATTCAAAATTCAAGCGGCTATCTTTCGCCTTGATTGGCGTTACTACACCAAGAGATCTGATTAGCGCACACAATCATTCTGTCTTTAATATTGGCGTGGCGATCGAGATGAGCGGTTTTCGCTTAGAAGAGGTAAAAGATTTACACATTGGCTTAGTCGGAAAAGTTAACAAGCCCCAATTTGTTTTGGCTGAAGTTCTGAAATGGACAGGCGGACAACCTTTTTTAACGCAAAAATTGCTCGGTTTAGTGCTTCAAGCAGCAGAAGCAAAGAATCCAGATTTATCTGAAGCAGATATTGCAGCAGGGATCGAACAAATTGTTCAAAACGGTATTATTAATAATTGGGAAGATCAGGATGTACCGGAGCACCTCAAAACCTTACAAGATCGTGTATTTCACAGCGACGAACGGCTGCGGGGACGGTTGCTGGGGATGTACCAACAGATTTTAGCTAGTGGCAGCATTGAGGCTGATGAGAGTTACGAGCAACTGCAATTGCGGCTGACGGGTTTGGTGGTGCAGAGAGAAGGCAAGCTACAGGTTTACAATCCGATTTATGCAGCAGTCTTTAACCAGCAGTGGGTAGTTCGCGCCTTGGCAGATTTGCGCCCTCGTTTTTATGCGGAGGCGTTTCGGGCTTGGCAGGAGGCGCAAGAGAAGCAGAAAGAGTCGTTTTTGTTGCGGGGGCAAGCACTTGAGGATGCGGCAGCTTGGGCTAAGGGAAAGCGGCTGAGTACAGAAGATGATCATTTTTTGGATGCTAGTCAGGAACTAGAAAAACAGGACATTCAAAAAAAGTTAGCAGCGGAAGCACAAGCCAATGAGATTTTGACAGCGGCACGAAAACAGGCAGAAGCGGAATTGGAAAAGAAGAATCAGAAATTGGCAGAAATCCAGGAGGCACAACAACAGGCAGAAGAGGAATTGGAAAGGATGAATCAGGCATTAGTGAAAAACAAAGCGGAATCCGCCAAAATTATCAAAAAAGCGAATCGGCGCAATAGGTTTAGTTTGTTAGGAGCCGTAGGAGCCATTGCGATTGCCTCTGTTGCTGTACCAATTTCCCTCATGGCAGTAAACCGTCTCAAAATAGTGCAGCAGAATCTCACAACAGCCCAAGAGGAAACAGCACGGTTAGAGAAGGACAAATCACAACTCGTTAAGGATAAGAGCGAACTAGAGATCAGTTTTCAAAAAACGCTGGAAAAGGAAAAAAATGCCAAAGCAAAGGCAAAAGAAGCTCATAACAGAGCCAGGGAAGCCAATCAAAAATTTAATGAAGCCCAGGCAAAATTGACAACAGCCAATCAAAAAGTGCAACAAGCAGAAGCTGATTTAAAAATTTCTCAAGAAAACTTGAGAGATACAAGACAAGATAGACAAAAAGCTCTTAAACAGTTAAACTTAGCCAAAGAAAATTTAGACAAAGCCAAATATGAGCAAACCCAGGTAGAAAATCGGTTAAAGTTAGCTCAAGATGGATTAAAACAGGCTTTAGTCGCCCAAAGACAAGCCCAAGAAGTAACGAAACTAGAAAGAGATGTGTTGACTTCAGTGCAACAGTTTGAAGCTGGCAAAGAAATAAGTGCTTTACTGTTAGCCATGAATACTGGACAAAAATTGAATACATTAGTGCAAGAGAATACTTCTTTGAGAGATTATCCGACAGTTAGTCCTATCTCAGCCCTCCAGATGATCCTTAACAGGATTTACCAACAAAATCAATTTATGATTGAAAGTGATATCAAACAACTTAATCAAGTAATTTTCAGTCCAGACGCAAAGCAACTGGCTACGGCAGGAGATGACGGCATAATCCGCCTTTTTGATTTGTTCGGAAAGCCATTGTATACATCAGAGAAACGTCCAACTGGAATCAATAGTCTCAGTTTTAGTCTTGATGGAAAGTATATTGCTAGTGGTGACAAGAATGGTCAACTGTGCCTCTGGGAATTGTCTCAAGACAAATTAGTCCTGAGAGAATGTCAAGAAGCGCATCAAGGTTGGATCAATAGTGTTAATTTTAATCAAGAATATCTGGCTACAGGAGGCAAAGATGGAATCGTTCGCCTCTGGAATTTGAAGAGCGAGAAAATTCGAGAATGGTCAACCAATCAAAGTGAAGTTGAGACTGTCCATTTTAGTCCAGATGGCAAGCATATTGCTACTGGAGGAAATGACGGCAAAATAAGCTTCTGGAAATTATCAGGAGAGAAAATTCGAGAATGGAAAGGACATGAAGGTCGAGTTAGAAGTATTGATATTACCGTTCAAGAAGGCCAACAATATTTGGTTAGTGTCGGCAATGATGGCATGATTCGTCTTTGGAACTTATCAGAAGAGAAGATTCCTGATAATGAATGGCGAGCACATAAAAGTCAGATTAAGAGCGTCAGTTTTAGTCCTGACGGCAAAATTCTAGCGACTGTAGGACAAGATGGCATCCTAAAGTTATGGGATCGTTTAGGACGACAGTTAGCTCAATTAAAGGCAGACATGACAGGCAGCAATAGTGTTAGCTTCAATCCCACTCCAGAAGCGCAACGCCTAGCCTCAGTTGGAAATGATGGTACAATCCGTCTCTGGAATCTATCAAGGGAACTGATTGTTGAATTTAAATCTGGTGACTTAGACGAAATCAGTAGTGTCAGGTTTGATTCAGAAGGAAGGTATATAGTTACAAAGGAAAAGAATGGCACAATCCGTCTAGGCAACTTATCTAATTATCAGTTGCAACCTTTTGTCGAGCAACAAAGTAGAGCAGCATTTCGTTCCCAAAAACAAGGTTTAGTAACTTTTGGGACAGATGGACAAGTTCGGTTATGGGATTTATCTCGAAACTTAACCAGTGCACCAATAGCTCATCGTGATGCGATGAGTCTAAATTTCACTCCCAACGGAGAATATCTAATAATTCTTACATTAAATAATCTATTTCAAGTTTGGGACTTAGAAGAGAAAACATTAATTACAGAATTGCCAGGATACCCACCTCAAGATATTGCCAGTATCGATTCCGATTCGGAAGGACTTACAATAGCAGTAGCAAGAAAAGATGGAAACATTGAAATTCTAAGTCTTTCAGGTCAAAAATTAGCTCAGTGGGATAGCCATCAAGGAGAAATTACCAGCATCAGTTTTGATTCTAAGGGAGAACGCTTGGCGACGGCGGGAAAAGATGGGAGCATCCGACTTTGGAGTCGTTCTGGTCAGGAATTAGGCCAATTAGAAGGCCATCAGGGTCAAGTTAACAGCCTTAGTTTTAGTCCAAATGGACAGCGACTGGCAACGGCCGGAGAAGATGGCAGGGTCAGACTTTGGGTGGTGCCGTCAGGTCAGCAACTCGCTCAACTTGATGTTTTACAAGGTTTTGATAATGCTGAAATTGAAAGTGTCAATTTTAGTCCTAATGGAAAGCTGCTAGCAGTTGCCTTTAATGTCCAAGAAAAAGCCCTACCACCTGAAGGGAAAGTATTAGTGTGGCATACTGAGGAATTGAGGGATTTATTAGCCCGTGGCTGTCACTGGCTCTCATACTACTTAGTCCGCTATCCTGATAGTCAAAACCTCTGTCCGAAGGAAGCTCAACTTAAAGGTTGGTAATAATTCAAACCCTATATCCTGGTTTATTGTAGATTTTAATCTTTCGTCAAAATTTAAATTGAAAACAAAGGAGTTAGTAAAAATGGCAATTTTTTGGAGAAAACTACTTATACCTAATCAAAAATATACCTGGTCTTTACTCTTAGGAATTATGGTTTTCCTCACCTCAGCGGATACATACCGCCAAGGGATTTCCCAAGATATTCCTAATCCAGAAGAAGCCTCTCAGAAGGCAGAAAAATTTAGTCCCGAACAGCTAACCTCTGTCGAAATTGATGAAAAACTACGAGATCGTTTACGCTTTGATCCGAGATGGCAGCCAATCTTACTGGCTGTCCGAGACGATATCGATACTCTTAAATGGACTAAGACAAAAGTAGACAATCTAAAAAATCCTATCTGGAAGCGTTACGGCGCAAAAGTCTATCCCCTATTAGACTACTACACTCGCTTTGGAGATCCCCTACGTCAAAAGTATGGTCTTGCTGGCATTCGTAGTTTAGGTAAACCTTATACTACTCTCTGGCTGAGTAAGCAGTTACAACTCAACCGAATTATTTTAGCCGGAAGTTATCAAACGTGGAACTTTTCTGAAAAAGAATTGGCTTTTCTTGACTTTTTTCCAAGTAAAGAACTCTTAGAAAAGGAGTTTGGGCTAAATGAGCCAAAGATACGCCAGAAACTGATCAAAATAGCCAAAGAAAATTTGCAGCCTAAAACATATATTTACTACTATGAGCAGCTAAATCATAATTTTCTTATTGAATTTTTAGGATATAATTACAACCAAACATCGGCTGATTCATCATTTGATCCTAATTCTGAACCGGCCCTAAAAAAATGGGATCAATATGAAAGACTAACAGCTTTGGGTAACAACCAAATTCAAGAGATACTGAGTTATTACCGGAACTTGTCAAAGAACAGTCAGGAAGCTCTTCTAGCTTCCCGTTTGGGAGAGATTAAAGCCGGCGAAATTCATCAAGCGGGTAAAACTTTATTGCAAAATCTTGCCAATGACCAGACTTCCCCCTATCGACTTTGGTCTATTGCTGAGTTAGATAGGCATGGCGACCCTCAAGGTTCGGCACTTCTTGAAAAAATCCTTAATGGAGAGCTTAAGGAACTTTATAGTTTGACTACCTTCGCCGGACATAGTTTTTTCATCCCTACAGAATTTCGCCCTCGTTTTGCTAACGATTTACCTGGCGCTCATGCCTATCTTTTATTGGTAGCAATGGCTCATAAATATCCTCAATCGAAGTTCATCAAAGGCTGCCGTGAATATGGAGATTTAACAGGATCATCCTACTTTGGTGGAGAGCCTCGCAGTAAGGAAATCCAGAAGCGTAACGCTTCCAAAACCCCCGCCGAAAAAGTTCAAGGTTGGCAACAATGGCTTAGTCTCTATGGAGATCATCCAGGTGCTGATGATGCAACCTACCATCTTGCTAAAAGCTTACAGGAACAAAATGATAGCTTAGGAGCAATGCGCCAATGGCTGAAATTGATGACGCAACACCCTGGAGATTGGGATGTGTCTGACTATGCTTGGCCTTATGTACGAACTCTTTTGGATGTTGGATTGTCTATCGAACAGCTTGAAATTATTCTCGAAGAAAACCGTAATAAAGCTATTACTCCTCTACTTAAATATGCTTTAGCAGTTCGACAGGCACGGCTACACAACTACGCTCAGGCTTTACAGCTGTCTAATGGATTGGATTTAACAAAAATGTCTACCGAAGTTTTGGGAAGCTATTACGAACCTGCTCGCCAATACTACCTCAGAGGTGATTTAGCTCAACTTCAGACACAAATGCAGGCCATGTTGACAGAACAACGCCAACGGTGGCAACGATTACGTAATTGGCAACAAGAAAATACACCAGAATCTCGCTATCGTATAGCCTCCAATTGGTCTAATTTCGGAGGTTGGAAGAATGGGTATCTTCCCTTCTGGGGTCAAAACCGCATTAACCACCTGCCGATCTTAGACTACGGTTGGTGTAGTGAATATTGGGCTTGCGATTTGTATCAACGAGACGGGGATACAGTGAGATCTTTATACCAAAACGCTAGTCAAAACGCAGTAGCACTGTCTTTCTATGAAAAGATTCTTGCCGATCCTCAAACACAACCTAAAATACGGGAAAAAACCCTTTACATGATTGCTTCTACTTTACTAACGCAGTGGGAGTGGCATCCCCCAGAAGAAACTCTAGCTATTCATCCTCTACCCGGGGTTTCAGGTGAGCCATCGGCTCAAAAAATTTGGCAAGCTGTTAACCTTCGTGAAGTTCAAAAACAAGCTTATCAAAGCGATCCACCAGATTACGACTTGCTCCGCAAAGCCACAAAACAATGGGAGGAAGCTCAAGCACAAGCTCTCAAAGCCATCCCCCTAGACTATCAAGAGCGGATCGACCAAATCATTGCTCAACTAAAAAAGGAGTTTCCTCAAAGTTCCTACATTGATGACCTGCTATTTTCCAGTTACTTTCTGAGTCGAAAGCCTAGTTATCTTCAGGAAATTGTTAAAGAATATCCTAACGGAGATCGTGCTACCGATGCAGCTAAATTTTTGAAACAATAGATTTGAGAACCGGATTTAGTATTATTAGTTCACTGTTTACAGTTTTGGTAAAAATTACTATAATTGAATTGGAAGACTAAAAATACTACCCATGTTAACTTTCAATCCCAGTTTAACCCCATCACTCCAAGAGAGTAGCTTACTGACAGACTTGTATCAGTTAACTATGGCTGCTTGTTATGCAGGGGAAGGTATTGCCGAAAAAAAAGCCAGTTTTGAGCTATTTGTGCGCAGTTTACCCGATAATTTTGGCTATCTGATCGCAATGGGACTGGCCCAAGGTTTACAGTATCTAGAAAATTTACGTTTTACAGCAGAACAGATCGATTATTTGCAAAGTACAGGCATTTTTGACCATGTAACCCCTGAGTTTTGGTCATTGTTGCAAAACCAAGGTTTTACGGGAGATGTTTGGGCTGTTCCCGAGGGAACCGCTATCTTTGCCAATGAACCGTTATTGCGAGTTGAGGCTCCTTTATGGCAAGGGCAAATAGTCGAAACCTACCTTTTAAATACCCTGAACTATCAAACTTTAATCGCCACCAGAGCAGCGAGAATGCGCGATATAGCAGGAGAAAAGGCAATTTTGTTGGAATTTGGCACAAGACGTGCTTTTAGCCCTCAAGGGGCAATTTGGGCGGCTAGGGCAGCTTTAGCAGCCGGTTTTGATGCAACTTCTAATGTTTTGGCCGCCAAGGAACTGAAGCAGCAACCCAGTGGTACTATGGCCCACGCTTTGGTGATGGCTATTAAAGGCTTATCTGGCAGCGAAGATGAGGCGTTTATGGCTTTTAATCGTCACTTTCCAGGTGCAACTTTATTAATCGATACCTATGATACCGTAACTGCAGCGCAACGGTTAGCTGAAAATAGGGAAATAGAGGTTAAAGGGGTTCGTTTGGACTCTGGAGACTTGGGAACCTTGTCCCAAAAAGTGCGATCGCTACTACCAAAGGTGAATATTTTTGCCAGTGGGGATATTGATGAATGGGAGTTGCAACGGTTGCGAGCAGAAAACGCTAGTATTGATGGGTATGGGGTGGGAACTCGTTTGGTGACGGGACAACCGGTTAATGGGGTCTATAAATTAGTAGAAATAGACAACATTCCCACCATGAAACAATCTAGCCATAAAATGACTTATCCGGGGAGAAAACAGATATTTCGTCGCTATAATAACGGCATAATAAACAGCGATCTTTTGACCTTAGCTGAGGAGGTTATGGAATTAGGAGAAACACCCTTATTACAGTTAGTCATGAAAGAAGGTAAATTATTACAAGAAAATGAATCTTTAGACACTATTCGTCAACGGGTTCAAACCTCTCTTAAAAGTTTACCGAAGGACACTCATAAGATAACGAAACCTAGTCCTATTCAAGCTAATATTTCTCAACAGTTAGAAACTTTACGTCAGTCTTTAATTGTTTAACTTTAGGATAAAATTGTATGACAAGAATTGCTCTCTTTGGAACCAGTGCCGATCCCCCAACTGCGGGACATCAATCGATTATTCAATGGTTATCCAATCATTTTGATTATGTAGGAATTTGGGCTGCTGATAACCCTTATAAGGATCATCAAACTTCTTTGGATCATCGTCTGGCGATGTTGAAGCTATTAATTGATAATATTGATTCTCGGAGAGATAATATTTATCTTTCTAAAAGTTTAAGTAATCGTCGCAGTTTAATTAGTGTTAGCAAAGCTAAGGAAATATGGGGAGAAGATGCAGAATATTTTTTAGTTATTGGTTCTGATTTAGTTAAACAAATTCGTCAATGGTATCGGATTGATGAATTATTGCGAGAAGTTTCCCTTTTAATTGTTCCTCGTCCTGGTTATGCTATCAATGAATCTGATTTAAAAGCGTTAGAAGATATAGGAGGAAAATATAAAATTGCTGAGTTAAATGCACCGGCAGTTTCTTCTACTGCTTACCGACAACATGGTAACGAAAATGTCTTAATTCAATCGGTTCAAGATTATATTCATCAGGAAAAATTATACGCATGAATTCAAGCAATAATAAGTTAAGTTTAGAGGATTTTAAAGTAGGAGTTGATAATGTAATTTTTTCTATCGATTCTTCAAAAAATAGACTCTTAGTTTTATTGGTTAAACGCTCAGATAAACCTTATATTAATCAATGGTGTTTACCAGGGACTTTAGTGAGAAAAGGAGAATCTTTAGAAGCAGCAGCTTATCGTATTTTATCGGAAAAAATAGAGACTAATAATTTATATTTAGAACAACTCTATACATTCGGAGGACCGGAACGAGATCCCAGAGAATCACCTGATAGTTATGGGGTTCGTTATTTATCTGTTAGTTATTTTGCTTTAGTGCGTTTTGAGGAAGCAAAATTAATAACAAAGCAGCATAAAACTACTTGGTATATGATAGAAAAAGTTCCTCAATTAGCTTTTGATCATAATCTTATTTTAGACTATGGTTATCAACGACTCAAAAGCAAATTAGAATACAGTCCTGTTGCTTTTGATGTGTTACCAGAGGTGTTTACTTTGAATGATTTATATCAATTTTATACCACTGTTTTAGGAGAAAATTTTGCCGATTATTCTAATTTCAGAACCCGTTTGCTTAAGTTAGGTTTTCTGATAGATACTGAGAAAAAAGTTTCTAGAGGTGCAGGAAGACCAGCAACTTTATATCGTTTTGATTCTGAAGCATTTGCACCGTTGAAAGATAAACCTTTTGTTTTTATTTAACCCTTAAAATTACCAAAAATCACTACTATTATGAAAATTGCGATCGCTCAACTTAATCCGATTATTGGTGACATCGAAAACAACGCCAAAAATATTTATAATGCGGCACAAATAGCTGTAGAAAAAGAAGCGGAGTTATTATTAACTCCTGAACTTTCTTTATGTGGATATCCTCCCAAAGATTTACTATTGAATGATAGTTTTATAGAAATTTTATGGACAGAGTTAGAAATATTAGCTAGTAAAATCCCTAAAAATATAGCGGTTTTAGTGGGAACAGTTATCGAAAATCCTAATGCTTATCATGAGGGAGAAAAACCCTTATTTAATAGTATTGTTTTAATAGAAAATAAAACTATCAAACAAATTTTTCATAAACGACTTTTACCCACCTATGACGTTTTTGACGAAGATCGATATTTTGAACCAGGAAAAGAAAGTAATTTCTTTCAATTATCTTCTAATATTCCTCATACTAAACCTCTTAAAATTGGTGTGACTGTCTGTGAAGATTTATGGAACGATGAAGAATTTTGGGGAAAAAGAAATTATGAAAATAACCCCATACAAGACTTAGTTAAATATGGGGTTGATTTAGTAGTTAATTTATCTGCCTCTCCTTATAGTATTGGTAAACAAAAAATTAGAGAAGCTATGTTAAAACATAGTGCAGAACGGTATAAAATTCCGATTATTTACACTAACCAAGTAGGAGGAAATGATGACTTGATTTTTGATGGAAATAGTTTTGCTGTTAGCAGAAAAGGTGAAATAAGTTTACGGGCAAAAGGGTATCAAACTGCTATAGAAGTTATCGAATATGAGCAAAATATTCAAGATTTACAAAACAGTTATATTGCTAATTACTTAGAAACAGAAGAAGAAGAAATTTGGTCAACTTTAGTATTAGGATTAAAAGATTATGCTACTAAATGTGGCTTTTCTAAAGCTATTTTAGGGTTAAGTGGTGGTATTGATTCATCCTTAGTTGCAGCTATTGCTGTTGAAGCATTAGGCAAGGAAAATATACTAGGAATATTAATGCCATCCCCCTATAGTTCAAGTCATTCTATTAGTGATGCAGAAGCATTAGTTACTAACTTAGGAATGAAGAGTCATACTTTAGCTATTGGGGATGTTATGAAAGCTTATGATTTACTATTAGAACCCTTATTTAAAAATACAGAATTTGGAGTTGCCGAAGAAAATTTACAATCCAGGATTCGTGGTAATTTATTAATGGCTGTTGCTAATAAATTCGGACATTTATTATTATCAACCGGCAATAAATCAGAAATGGCAGTGGGTTACTGTACCTTATACGGTGATATGAACGGAGGTTTAGCCGTTATTTCAGATGTCCCTAAAACCCGTGTTTTTAGCCTTTGTAAGTGGTTAAACCGACATCAAGAGGTAATACCCCATAATGTCATAGTTAAGCCCCCTAGTGCCGAATTAAAGCCCGATCAACTGGATCAAGATTCCTTGCCACCTTATGATATTTTAGATGCTATTTTAGACAGATTAATTCATCGTCATCAATCTATCAAAGAAATTGCAGCAGCCGGGTTTGATTATGATACAATTTGCAAGATAGTAAAACTGGTGACCCGTGCCGAATTTAAGCGCAAACAAGCCCCTCCAGGTTTAAAAGTAAGCGATCGCGCATTTGGGACCGGTTGGAGAATGCCTATTGCTAGTCGTCGGAAGTTGCATTAATGAGTTTAACAGTTTTAAACCTCTACGGAAGTTCAAATTCTTATTGTAGGGGCATAATATTATTATGTCCATTATGATTATATTAATTACCATAAAAATCTTCATCTAATATCTGTTTTTGAGAAAAAGGACAACTTTTAGGATATTCATTTTCTTCAGGAATACGAACCCCGAACTTAGCAAGTTTACCCTCTTTAAGAGCGATTTTTCTAGCATCAGTGTAAGCTTTTTTAATTGCAGTTTCTAAATAAGATTTAAGAGAAGGTGTATCCCTTAAATTTTTCTGAACTCGTTGACGATGTTCAATAATAGAACGATACCAGCTATCTTTCATAGATGACGGTGCATCATGTTGTACTTCTAGTTTAAGTAAATGAGCTAAGAGAATCATCAAATTACTTTCTAATGCTCTTTTTTCTGATTTTCCCAACTCTGTTAATTCCTCAATTAAGTTATCAATATCTAAAGAGGAAAAGTCACCCTTTTGTAATTGATAGATAGTTGTTTCTATCCACTGCTGAAAGTCTTGTTCGTAAAGTTTTTTAGACATATAATTAATAGTTTAAAATAGTCAAGAAGTTAGTTTATACTCCATAAAAATCTTCTTCTAATATCTGTTCAATTGTAAAAGGACAGTTTTGAGGGAAAGAAGGAAGAGTATATGGTTTTGACCTTTCCACTTTTTTATTAGCCATTTTTAACGCTTTATTGTAATTAATTTCTAATTGATTTAAAAAATAATTATAGTATGTCTTACTTTCTAATAAAGCTAATAAATTATTGCGAAAATTATCGATTTCATTTTCCCAACCATTAAGATATAATTCCCGATGATCAGTCCAATAGCAATAAAATAGTAAATGAGATAATAAACGATAAGTCAAACTATTAATTTCCCTTTTATCACGATTTCCCAAACTTTCAATTTCCTCTACTAAGTTATCCCAGTCTAGTGAATTAATATCTCGGTTTTTAAGGGCGATCGCTTGCTTTTCCAACCATAAAGCAAAATCTGTGTCGTAAAGATTAGTTTTCACTTCCTTTTTTTCTTATGTTTATAACTGATCATAGCATATTACTATTTAATGCAATCTAACTTATTTTTGTGATATGATAAAAATGAATTAATTTATTTTGATAAGTTACTGATGAGACAAGTAATTATTTACCCTGGAGAAGATGATTATTGGGTTGCTCAATGTCCTAGTTTACCTCCTTGTATTAGTCAAGGAAAAACTAAAGAAGAAGCGATCGCTAATATTAGAGAAGCAATAGAATTATATCTTGAAGTTCTCCAAGAAGAAGGCCGTGTTATTCCTGAAGATAAAGTGGAGACATTAACGCTGACTATATGAGTAAACTACCTCAAATTTCAGGGAAAGAATGTATCAAAACATTAAAAAAACTTGGGTTTTACATAAAGCGTTAAAAAGGTAGCCATATTATTCTCTGTAGATATGAACCTTTCACAGAAGTACGTTGTACCTAATCATAAAAATATTGATGAAGGAACTCTAAGAGCTATTATTAGACAGTCAAAATTAGAAGTAGATGAATTTATATAATTATATAAGAATAAATAGGTGATGGCATTTTTAAATATCAGAAACTGCTGTTACTTTAATTTCTAAATCATCTACAATGGGTAAATTATCATCATAATGATTTAAGGTGATATTTTTAATGAGTAAAATAGGTTCTTTAAGCTGTATCATTTATCTATATAATTTTTTATAAGCTTGTTTAATTCCTTTTTCAAAAGCTACATAAATTTTTATCAGGCAACTTCAAGGGTATAATGTAACACAAGTAATTCATGTTCTTTTAAAATTGCCATTGCATATTCTTGTCCTTGGTTATCAGAAAATTCAACTAAATAATGCTTTTCCCCTTCTCTTTCATAAACTTCCACAACCGTTCCTACTTGTCCACTAGGTAAACTTTTAACAGACTCATATTCTGGTTCAACCAAAGTTAATCTTTCTTTAGCAATAGGACGGATAATAGCGACTGTGTCTAAACTTAAAATATTGGTCATAATATTCACCTAATAAATGCAGAAATAAGACGAGGGTTAGATTTATTATAGCCAATTTCCCAAATAGTCCGAAGGATCATTTTTTCTTGATTAGGTATTTTCCAGTCTACCTTAAATTGTTCACCAAAATTTGTTGTTGCTTGTTGTACAACTTCACCTTCAACTGCTGCTACTCGAATCATTTGTAATAATAGTTCAGCATTGTCTTGAGTAATTCCTAAACGGGACTTAAATACTCTAGCTTTATGTTTTCCACTAGAATGTTCTGGGTTTAAACAATAGTTAATTAACTTTTCTCTAGGAATTTCTGCTTTGTCTCCGTTAGGTAATTTCATATTTTTATATAACTGCGATCGCTAATTTTAATAAAATATACTAATTTTATGACGTTTTTCTATGAGGTAATTGTTGTTTAGTTTCACTTTCTAATAATTCTTGAGCAATATTTTGATTAATTTCATTGAGTTCTTTTTGTATCTCTTGCTTTAGTTGTGTTTTTTCAACAACTTTTTCAATAACTTTTAAATATAAGGGTTGTACCTGTTCATCGGTTAGTTTTCCGTCTTCTTTGATTCTGTCAATTGTTCTTAGTAGCATTTCGACCGACTCATCATTAATTTGAGTTTTCTCAGAGAAGATAAAAGAGATAATTAAAGGTAAATAAACTAGAATAATGCCGAAAATTGTATATTGAAAAATAGATAAGGAAGCAAAATCAACAATATTATTATATTGACTCAGTAACGGGTTAAGTAATGTGATAATTGCGTGTAATAAGACTCCCATTAAAATACCTAATGACGTTCTTGCTGGTTCTCTAACAACTATAAAGTTTAGAGATATTCTGATTAGTCTTGTTCCTATATCATTGAAATTTTGCATTATCTTGAATCTAAATATTAGTTGACAATAAGAATACAATCATTAATTTAAATTTTAGGTTGAGGTAAACCATTCTTTAATTCGATCATAATTTCTTCTTCTATTTCTTTTAAGTCTTCCTCATTGAATAATTTTTTAGGACTGTTTCCATCAGTGAAGTCAATATTTTCTGAATTTTCTTCAATAAAATTAATCATTTCTCTTGCTTCAAATTCATTTCCTCCATAAAATCCTTTTTTTATTCTAAAATTGACTAATAAAGTGTTTAAGTAAAGTAAAGAAGCATAAATTAAACCTCCAAGGATAAAGTAAATATTGATTTCAAATTGATTCCATAAAATTCCCAAGACACTGTAGATAGTTATTGCTATTAGTAATATAAGAATAGCATTTATGTTTCGATCCTTTAGGTTATTCTTAAAAATTTGAACAACAGATATTTTTCTACTTTTCTCTTTTACCTTTATACTTACTTGAACAGGTTTATTCAATTCTGTTTTTATTGTATCAGAATATCGAAAATGTAAAATCGTTGTTAATAAAAACTTGATAAACAAAAAAGTAATTTTCAAAGAATAAGAAAAAATTTTCGAGTTGTTAGATTTTGATGTATTAGGTTCAGACATAACTATACTTTATCTATTCAAGGTTGTTTTTTCATCTATTTTTCTCAAAAAGAAAATATCATTTTGATCTTCTCTTTTAAGTAAAAGGGTAACAAGATATTGAATTTGTTGTTTTTCTTCTGAGGAAGCAACTTGATAAGCTTCTGCAATTTCAGAAGGAACTTCAAGGGTAATTGTAGTCATATTTATTACTTAATTATTTGAAATCATTATAGCATGATAAATCAAATACAATAATAATACTCTTAACTTATTCATCATTAATTTAATCTATTTCATCATCATCGGGTAAAGTTTCCATTTCTTCGGCAATTAAGTCTTGAAAACTTTCATCACAATGAACTTGCAAATGAATAGTTGCTGTTAATATTTCAGCTAAAATTTGTGCTTTTTGTTTTTCTGTAATATCAGATAATTGAAGTTGATTGATTAAAACATTAACATTATTGCATTCTTGAGATATTTCTGAAAGCAAATTATTTAAAGTATTGTTGTTAATGGGTAAAATAGTTTCTCCTTGACCATTAGCCCCAGGAACTTCAGGACAAATAGCCCAATATCCTCCTTCCTCTGCTGCTTCAATAATGGCTGTTAATTCTCCTTTCATAATCGTTTTTTAGATAATTTATTTAGTCATAATAACGCAAAGAAAAAAATAAGGTGGGCAATGCCCACCCTACAAAATTAAGTAGTGCGGAACCTGGCTAATTCTTTGCCGGTCTTAGCATCATGAGCATGAACCGTACAAACCAAACAAGAATCAAAAGAACGCGCCACATGACCCACTTCTACGGGGTTGGTGCTATCTTCGATAGGAATACCCACTAACGCCTCTTCAATGGGGCCTCTGGTATCACTACCATCCCTTGGTCCAACATTCCAAGTGGTAGGTGCAATAACTTGATAGTTCTTGATTTTACCCTTTTCTACTTCCACCCAGTGACATAAGGCACCACGACTCGCTTCGGTACCACCCCAACCGCGGCCATCTTTTTCTTCGGGTTTGATGTACCAAGGTTCGTTTAACTTAAACTCACGCAGACATCTTTCAACTTCCCGATAAAGTTTAACTGATTCGTGCATCCGTGCAAACTCACGAAGATGGATGCTAGGACCACCCATTTTCTTGAACATATCCAAGATTAAACCGTCATAGTGTTGCCAACTTTCTCCATGCTTACCACCAGCAACTAACTGACGCGCAAGAGAACCTACTTCCATACGGCCCAAGTCCTTATGAGACACAGCAGTGGCCCAGGAATATTTACCCTCGTAGTCGTTGGTATTGATATGCTTAGGTTGAGTGGTGCGATCGAAAGGATGAACGTCTGCGGTTCCCTCTTCGTACCAAGCATGGCTAGTATTTTCCCGTGCAAAGGTATGATCTACCATATGATGTTGATCGGTGAAGCTATCGTAAACACCACCTTTCATAATAACTGCCGCGTTACGGCCTTCAATGGTGGGTTTTTGATATCTGTCTTCGTGGGGGAGATAACCCCAGGTTAAATAACGGCCAGGACCACCACCATATTGATGTAAACCGATATCTAACCCCATACGCCAATAGAAACCGAGATCGGAGTTCGCATGGTCAGGACTCTCATCTAACCATTCTAAGAAATCTTCGTAGGTTTGGATCTCTTCGTATCTTTCTAAGGAACATCCTAACCACACCGGTTCTAACCAGTTGGTACGGAAATATTCCATAATGCCCCAACCTCTAGTAATATCGGTTAAAGTGGGCGCACACATGACACCACCGGGAACCATATAACTAGAATGGGGCCATTGTCCCCCGAATAAAGCATATAGTTCTACAGGTTTAGCAGAGGTGGTAATAGCGAGTTCATAAGACGTTCCCGTAAACGCGCTAAAACGCTTACAAGCTTCTTCATAAAAAGGACTATTTTTGTACTTTTTATTGGTTAAGTCGATCGCATACAAAGCGTAGAAATGTCTGGGGTGACTTTGAACAGTTTCGACTAATTGTCCTAAATTTCTTGCTAGGATAGCGTTACGAGGCACTTCTGTACCCCAGGCCGTATCCAAGGCCCAAGAAGCGGAAGTTAGGTGAGATGCGCCGCAAATACCGCAAATACGGGGAGTTACAATAAGACCAGCTTGGGGATCTTTTCCTTTTAAAATTACCTCAAAACCGCGAAATAATTCGGCCTTTGTCCAAGCATTAACCACCTGGCCATCTTCAATATCAACCCTAACGTCTAAGTCCCCTTCCACTCTCCCAACTGGGGATATTTCTAGTTTTTGTACTGCCATAATGTTACTCTCAAGAATGGTCAAATATTCAATAAAATAGGGGTAAACGGCCGTTCACCCCTACGGATAGTTAAACAGTGAAAATGTCCTCACTGGCCCACGCAGGACTTGCATCTTTAGAAACAACCGTCATTAACGCATAATCTTTCTTATTGATACCAGAGGGTAACTCTTTGGGAACACCCATAACAGTCTGTGTTTTAAAGACCGTTCCTGGTTTAAGATCATGGAAAGGAAACTCAGGTTCTGTACACCCTAAACAGGGCATACCTGCACGAGTTTTTGAGGATACTCTATTCCATAAGATACGGTTACAGGAGGAGTGAGTCATAGGCCCACGACATCCCATATCATAGAATAGACATCCAGTGCGTTGTCCGAAGTCTTGGGTGGTTGCTTTGTAGGAAAAGTGCATATTCCTGGTGCAACCCGTCTGGGTGAAGCTACGGAAGAAAGTTTGAGGACGGTGGAACTCATCAAGGGTGAGATCCCCAACTCGTCCGGTGGCCACTGCAACTAATATTTGAGAAATCCAGTCAGGGTGTGACGGACAACCGGGTATATTAATAACAGGTAAGCCACCTTGGGACACATAATCAGCCCCCAAGAAACCGCCTTTATCCCGTTTGAGGAACTGTACCCCTTGGGACTCACTCGGGTTGGGTTCCATTGCTGGAATACCCCCGTAAGTTGCGCAGTCTCCTACTGCAACGACGAAACCAGCTACTTTGGATAACTCAATTAACCAGTCTTTCATGGGACGACCGGCAAAACGGTTCCATTCTCCGGTTCCGTTGGGGGCATTGACTACGCTTCCCTCATAGACTAATATATCTACAGGGACTTTGCCATTGACACAATCGTTTAATAATTGTTGTACTTCATCACCTAATTGCAAACCAAGGGATGGATGCCATAAGACATTGATCCCAAAGTCGGTGATTAAGTCTACGACGGTGGGTTCTTCTGCATTGAGAAATGATATAGTATTCCCAGAACAGGCACCACCTTGCAGCCATAAAACATTAGCCATAGACTCTCTTCGGATGGGTTTTCAGTTAATTATGCTACGATTTCCCTTGATCCTTATCAGTATTTAAGCTTTATTTAACGGTTATTTAATCAATGTTTGTATACTGTATATATTCTTATTATTTGTTGATATTTTGTTCTGTTTTATGATGAAATTATAACATAAACTTAGCAATAATGTACCAAAATTTACAGCTTTTTGCCTGTGTAGGGTGAGCAATGGTCGAAGGTTATTTTGATTTTGCATACTTTTTCGACTTGCCCAACTTATGGCTTATTAATGATAAATTATGATTAAAAGTCTTTTCTGTTATGCTAGGGAAAAATTAAGAATAATTATCTAAATAGCTAGGGAAGGTGGGCAATGATTTAAGGTTATTTTTTATTATATAAACTTGCTTGATTTGCCCACCCTACACTACACTATCAGTAAAAAAATATGCTTAAAAGTCCTTTAAGATATCCTGGTGGAAAATCACGCGCTATTAAAAAAATACAAGAACAATTTCCTAAAAATTTTAATTTCTCTGAGTATAGAGAACCTTTTGTGGGTGGTGGTTCAATATTTATTTATATTAAACAAATCTATCCTAATATTGATATTTGGATCAATGATTTAAACCCAGAATTATACTTATTTTGGAAAATTGCCCAATCTGAATTAAAAGCATTAGTTACGGAACTTAGACAGATTAAAAAGAATAGGACAGATGGACGAAAATTATTTAAAGAGTTACGTGAAATTGATATTGATAAAATATCTGATTTTGAGAGAGGAGTACGTTTTTTTGTGTTGAATAGAATTACATTTTCAGGAACCATTGAATCAGGAGGATATTCAGAAAAATCTTTTCATACTAGATTTACAGAATCATCTATTGAACGCTTAGAAAATTTGGGTTATATTCTCCCAGGAATTCGTATTACAAACTTAGATTATAGAGAAGTTGTTAACCAAAAAGGAGAAAATACATTTATATTTTTAGATCCCCCATATTTAACCGCAACTAAATCTAGATTATACGGAAAAGATGGCGATTTGCATACATCATTTAATCATCAAGACTTTGCCCAAACAATGAAACAATGTCAGCATAAATGGTTAATTACCTATGATGACTCTGAAGAGATTAGAAACTATTTTCAAGACTTTAATATTATTCCTTGGCAGTTACAATATGGGATGAATAACTATAAACAAGGAAAAGCAGAAAAAGGACAAGAAATATTTATTAGAAACTATGATATAAAAGAGCAATTAGAAAATAATAATAATACGAAAACTGAACAATTATCTTTAAAATTGAATATTTGATCATCAAAAACGAGACAATAATAATAAGATAAACCAAAGTAAGTCATCATCATCTGTTTCAGTTGTTATTACTATGTAAATTAAATAAGATATTAAATATTGTCAATAATTACTTTAATTTTTATGGTTATAGATACAAGTATTTTAGCTTTACCTAAAGTATCCTTAGAAAACAGAGAAAACTTACCGCAAGTTTCTGGTATTTATTACGTTATTGACCAGAATCATATAATTTGGTATATTGGTCAAGCAAAGGATTTTCAAGCTCGTTGGAAAAGTAAATCTCATCATAGATTATTTCAACTTAAGTCACAGAAAAAAACAAAATTTGAAATTTATTATCAAGTTCTGGAATCTTCCAAGCTAAATGAAATTGAACAACAAGAAATATCTAAATATCATCCTCGTTTAAATCAAAGTAAAGTTAAACATAAAAATGTTAGACCATCAGAAACCCTATTAAGAGAAACTTTAATTAAGTTATCTGGGTATATTGTAGTATTAGGAATTGAACCTCCTAGAGAACTAGACTCTAATTTAATTCAACAGTGTAAATATTATAATGAAAGTTGGTGGGTTCAAAAGAAAGTTTTAAAGTCTAATGTAATCCATCTTGGTCTGAATGCGACTAAAATAAGTCAATTTGCCAATGAAGAAATTGAGACTTTTAGTTGTTTAATTGATAACCCATTTAAAAGCAGGAAAAACTATTCTAATAAATGGCAACAACCTCCTGGTACTAAGAAAAATCCACATATTGCCGTTGGACAATGTGCTAGAATTCTTATTAATGGTTTTGTTATTGAGGTATCTTTAATTTACGGACTGGAAGACTTATTAATAGATAAAAAAGAAACTTATTTAGCATCTGAAAATATTTTTAGTCTTAGTCAACAATCATTAAATAAATTAAAAAATGGATGGTTTAAAGCTTTAGCAAGTATTTATCCAATAAAAGAAGAAATAAAAGAAAATAAAAAGAATTATCCTAGTAATTTAGTCCTTTCAAGATTACAACCTTATACAGAAGATCCTATCCCTCTTGTTTTTAAAGAAAAGTTAGATAAGTCTATATTAAAAAACCATATTCAGAAAATAAAAGATGATTATAAATTAGGAAAAAGAGGTATAGGTAGTCGTTCAAAAAAAACACAAGAATATGAATTAACACAAGTAAATCAGAAAAAAGAATTAGATAAACAAAATCATACATTTCCTCTTTTTGCTATCAGTAGTTGGTCTTCTAGATTACTTAAATATGTAGATCGTTTGCCTTTATATTCAGGAATTTATATTGTTGAAATTGTTGCCAATAGTCAACACTTTGTATTTTATGTTGGTCAAGCCAAAAATCTACGTTCTAGTTGGATAGGAGATAAACATCATCTTCATTCACAATTAGATAGATGCAAAGAAACACTATTTTACATGGTTTATTATCACGAATTTTCTGAAGAAAAATTAAATGAGAAACAACGATATTATATAGAGTTACTTGATCCCATACTAAATATCTAAACCTATTCTTATCCTGTCCATTTAATCAAGATATTCAAGAGTAGATAAATGTCCCCCCAAGTCCTTTTTATTATATTAAAATATGAAAATTTGTAATAAGTTTGTTATTTTTTGTTTAAACAATCTAAAAAACTGTATAACAAAGCCAAAAAATAGCTAGAATAAAGACAAGATTTAAAATTGAGTGAAAAAAATTATGCCTAGAGTTAATCCCCATACATTACAAATGCACATATCTAGAATGTTTGACCAGGGACAATCATTTTTTTGCGCTATAAAAGTACAAGATTGGTTAAAAGATCAAAAGGAAGATCCCAACGCCTACGAAATTTCATTTCATACACAACCAGTACCACCTAATTCTAATCTAAAAACAAACATCAGAATTGAATTAAAACGCAAAGATGGACAACAAGTTGATCCTTGGTTACAAGAAGAAGTTAACCGTAGTAGTTAAAATTTATTGGAAGCAAATTATACTTGTCGTAATCTTTAAAAAAAATCGGTACAATATATAAACATCTTAATGAACCATTGCAAAAATACTATCTCCAACTATCCCAATAACCTAACAGTGATCGACAAAACCAGCGACCAATCAATCCAAAACCTAGCTCTAACTATAGCCCAAGCAGCCGAAGATCGCAAAGGAAGTGACATTACTGTACTCAAAGTTACAGAAGTTTCCTTTTTAACCGATTATTTTGTCATTATTACCGGATTTTCTCGAACCCAAGTCAAAGCTATTGCAGAAGCCATCGAAGAAAAAGTTTATCAAACCCATCAACAAGTTCCCAGACAAACCGAAGGAAAACAAGACGGAAACTGGATCTTACAAGACTTTGGCGATGTGATCGTTCACATATTTCTACCCGAAGAACGAGAATTTTACAATTTAGAAGCCTTCTGGGGTCATGCAGAAAGGTTAGAATTTTCAACATTAGAAGTTACACAAGCATCATCATCATGAGGGAATCATCCATACAAGTCTGTCCAGTACCCCTAGAACAACAACCAGTTAACGAATACGAGGAGTTAAAAGAATCCTGGTTTTTTCGCTGGGCAACTCTAGACAATCCCCTGTTTATACGCAAAATAGCAGTAATATGGGTTTTAGGTTGGCTGCTAACCAGTCCCATTGCCGCCGCCAGTTTTGCTCCTAGTAAATATGTCTTACCCTTTGTCCTGTTCAGTAACTTAGGTGCAGGATTAATTTTAGCCTTGATTCTACTACAATTATTTTTCGGATGGCATTATGTCAGCGATCGCCTGAAAAAAGAAACCATCTTTTACGAAGAATCAGGATGGTACGATGGACAAACCTGGCCCAAACCCCCAGAAATGTTAACCCGCGATCGCCTCATTGTCTCCTATCAAATTAACCCCATTTTAGGACGCTTAACCCGTACAGGTGGACTATTAGCCCTATTTATGGCAGGGGATAGCGTAGTTTGGCTATGTTTATGATTATCAATTAATTTTTTATATGACCAGCAGAGTAAAACGTCACTTAACACCAAAACTAGAAGTTCACCTACTGCGAGAAGGGATCGTCGAATCAACCCATCACGTTGAGGCCACTGTCTGTGATGATCGAGGCCGAGTCTTATCCGTCGCTGGTAACCCCGAAACCACTGCTTTTGTCCGTTCGGCCCTCAAACCCTTCCAAGCTTTGGGTGTCACCTCCACGGGAACCCTAGAACGCTATGATCTCACTGATAAAGACCTAGCCATTATCTGTAGTTCCCATCAAGGAACCGTTGAACAAGCAAGACAAGTGTTTAACGTCCTCTGGCGCGCCGATATTGATCCTAGTGCCTTACAATGTCCCATTCCTCCGGGGCGCAATAGTCCCCTGGAATATAACTGTTCGGGGAAACACGCCGGAATGTTGGCTGTGTGTCAGCAACGAGGTTGGCCTTTAAGTACCTATTTAAAGCGATCTTCCCCCGTACAAAAGTTGATTTTAGATAAAATTGGCGAATTATTGGGAATTCCCGGGCCTGAGTTAATCGCGGCCCACGATGACTGTGGCGCGCCCACTTATTCTATGAAACTCTCCCAAATGGCGCATTTATACGCTCAGCTATCCTCTGGGAACCGTCTTGATCTCGAACGAATTTTGCGATCTATGACCTATTATCCCACCATGGTAGCCGGAGTCGGTTCTTTTGATACGGAGTTGATGCGTTTAACAGAAGGTGAATTGATCAGTAAAGCAGGGGCAGAAGGAATTCAATGTATTGGCCGTGTGGGAGAAGGTATGGGACTAGCTATTAAGGTGGTTGATGGCTCAAAACGGGCTAAATCGGCTGTAGCTATCCATATTTTAAGACAAATGGGTTGGATCAGTCCTAGTGTAGCGGAAACCCTCTCCGAAACTTTTCTGATTTTGAGCGATTATAAACGCTTAGACGTGGTGGGAGAGTTAGTTATGTCTTATTGATGGTTGTCTAGGAAATATTAATTAGGGAATTAATTAAGGGTGAACTTAAAGGTTAATTGTTATTTCTTGATTGTCATTGCCAGGGATGTGAATTACTACTTAGGTATTTTAGTCATGAGGTTTTTCTGTTACCCTTTGCCCTTTCCCTGTTTCCTTTAACCAAAATCTATGTGTCCTAACCATTTTTTGTAGTGTTATAGGATGAATCTTTATTCGATTTTTCTCTCTTCAACATATTAAGGATTATCAAGAAAGTGTTAATAAAGATTTTATAAAGGATAAGCTTATAAAAGAGCATTCGGAGGAAATGGTTATGAGATGGCCAATAAGAAGAGTCGAGCAGTCAAATAATAATGATATGTCTCAAGCAGAGAAAATTAAGAGAAAACTAGGTAAGTATCAAAGAAATTATAGTGTACTTGCTCTAGGTTGGGTTTCGGTTTATCGTAGTTTAGTCATTGCTATAGCAATACTTAGTGCGAGTGCAGCCGTTGTGGTAAATTTGGAGTGTTTAGAAAATGGCATCCGTATATCTGACACAAATGAAACTATTAGTCGCAACGATATAGTTTCTGTATTAGCTGCATCATCAACCCTTTTAACCACTGTGTTAGGTGCCTTGGGATTAGAAGAAAACTGGCGGGCTAATCGACAAGCAAGAGATAGAGTAAAACAATTAGAACTGGAGTTATTAAAAGGAAATCCTAATTATGACTTAATTGTTTCTAAGTTACAAGTAACAATTGATGATCGTGTATCTGATTCTTTTAATGATGAAAGTCAACCTAATAATGGTCAAATATCGGATATTGATGACTTATCTGAACAATCTATAATAGTAATAGCGCATCATTAAGTAGTGAAAATCGAATTGAGTTGATAGTATTTCTTTATCACTACAATGAAGAAATACTATATTTTTCAATGCTATATATCTGACTGAAGGAAGAAATTCTATTTTTTAAATTTTCCTTTAATTCGAGACAGTAATAGATCAACTTCTGGTAATTTTAATTGAATGGATAAGACCAGAAAAATAGTAAACGCAGTAACCACAGATAATAGTAATTGTAACAATTGTAAGGCTAAATTATTGCCAGTATAAAACTGTTCCCAACCCCAACTAACACCGTAACTACCAACACCAGCTAAAAAACTAATTCCTGTTAAAGCTAATAACTCCTTACCCCATTCTTGTAAAGGTAAACCCCCTAAACGTTTATTGAGAATGCCTAAGAAAATAATCAAAGAAACTACATTAACCCCAATAGTTGCAAATACTAAACCAGGAGTTTGAAACGGTTTATATAACAAAAAATCTAAAAAACCATTGAGAAAAATATTAAAAATACTAACCCTAAACGGCGTTTCTCCATCACCTAAAGCATAAAAAACCCTAACTAAAACATCCCTAGCCAAATAGAAAAACATTCCAATTCCATAAGCCATTAAAACAGGAACAACCAGATCAACATCAGCCGATTTAAAAGCACCTCTTTGATAAACAACCCGAATGATAACAGGGGCTAACGCCATAAAAATAGCCGTTAACGGTAACATACTTAAAGCCGTTAAGAATAACCCTTGACGAATTCTTACCTTTAATTCCGGCCAATTTTCTGGGGCAGTTAAACGAGAAAAAACCGGCATAAACGGCACTAAAATCATATTAGAAATAATGCCCAAAGGCGTTAAATAAATGAAAGTTGCATAACGCATAGCCGCCGCCGCATTCTCGATAAACGAAGCAAAAAAGAGGTCAGTAGAAACATTAATCTGTAACATTCCCGATGATAGGGTAGCTGGGCCCATCACCTTCATTACATCCATAACCCCAGGAATACGCCAATTAAAGCGCAACCGTAGTTTGCCCATTCCTGCTTGCCATTGGGCCCATAGTTGCGCTAACCATTGTAAAACCCCTCCTGCAAGGGTTGCTCCGGCTAAAACCATGCCCGCTAAATACCAATTTTCGGGGTTATTCAGATTAGTTCCTAACTGCCACATTAAGGTCACAACACCAATAACAATGGCTACACTAGAAAATAAAGGGCTAATACTGGGTAAGAGATATTGATCAGCAGCATTGAGAGTTCCGAAACCGATACCAACCAGTCCCGCTAACAAAGCCAAAGGGGCCATTATTTGTAACTGCTGAACAGCGATCGCTTTAACCTCACCTTCCAACCCTGGTGCCAAGATAGAGATAAACGTATCTGAAAAGACGATTAAAACAACCGTAACCGCCAATAAAACTACACTTACTAAGGTAGTTACCGTTTCCACTAACGGAGCAGCTTCCGACTTGTCTCGTTTCGCTAAAACACTAATTAAAGCACTATGAAACGGTCCATTGATACCCCCCAGTAAAATCAATAAAAAACCAGGGATAACGTAAGCGTAGGCGTAAGCATTAATTACTGGGCCAACCCCAAAAGCTGCTGCGATCGCTTGTTCACGGACTAAGCCAAATATTTTACTAACCAGGGTAGCTACAGCCACAAGGCCAGCAATACTTACTAAAGAACGGGATTTTTTTTTGTTAAGAGACACGACACTCCCCACGACAAATTTTCAATTATTATTAAAGATTCCGTGACTTGATACTGCTACTTGACACTCCCTCCGTTAAGCTGACGCTGTAACGGGGGATTCTTTGTTCTCAGAGGTTACTTTCTTAGACAGAATTACTCCTGAAGTGCGCTTTCCAATCCGCCGTGAGACGGCGGTTGGGTCGCACTTCAAAGTAGCGGTATCCTCTCCCAAAGCGTTTAGGCCATCCTGTAGCCAAGTTCCCGAATGCCCTGCGGTACTTAATCCAATAAGAATATTAATGGCTGCGTTTTCGTTCCTTGCTCAGGTATCCTCTTCCCCTTCAAGCAAAGCGCGATACTCTTGGGCAGTCATGATTTCTTCTGATTCATCATCGGGGTTTTCAATGCGGACTTTGAGTAACCATCCATCACCGTAGGGATCATCAGCGATGGCCTCAGGGGTTTCGATCATGTCTTCATTGCGAGCAATCACAGTTCCTGAAACGGGAGGGTAAAGGTCTTCTGCTGCTTTAACTGATTCAATAGAACCAAAGCTCGTCCCCGTTTCCAAAGAGTCTCCCTCTTCAGGTAATTCTAGAAAGACGAGATCCCCTAATTGCTCGATCGCATAGGCACTGATACCAATAGTAGCGATTTCCCCGTCTAAACGGATATATTCGTGGGTATCTAAGTATTTTAAATCTTCAGGAAATTCTAGCTCCATGACCTATCCTCAAAATTAGTTCAAGATTTTTCTTTTTCAATGACCACCAAAAAGGGAGGGCGAAAGCTCTCCCTTTCCTGTTGTTACCTTACCTTATTTCTGCGGTAAGCTCCAACTTAGTTCTTGGAAAAGTAGCTTGACTAATTATTCAAATAAATCAATTAACCAATCTTCATCTATTTACATCTATTGTGAACTTTTTATCATGTTTTTGCCCCCAAAGGCTGATAGACTTGACATTTTGTCAAGCCAACTTTATGTTATTTAATATTTATTATTCAAATTTTTGATTTCTATTAGTTAGCGATCGCTTATTATCAAAGGGTTTTATGATAGACTGGAATTCACCTTCTGAATGATAGATAATTAATAAGTAAGTATATAAAGAATGCCCCTTGATTTTCGCAACATTAATACATTGTGGTCTTCTATTATTGTGGAGACTTTATCTCGTTTAGGGTTAACCACTGCAGTTATTTGTCCGGGATCTCGTTCTACTCCTTTAACCCTTGAGTTTGCTAGTCATCCTGATATTGAAACTATCCCTATTTTAGATGAGCGTTCGGCTGCTTTTTTTGCTTTAGGAATAGCCAAAAGAACCCATCTTCCTACTGCTTTGATTTGTACATCTGGAACAGCAGGAGCAAATTTTTATCCAGCAGTTATTGAAGCGAAAGAAAGTCAAGTTCCTTTATTAATTTTTACGGCTGATCGCCCTCCAGAATTAAGAAATTGTCATGCAGGACAAACTATTGATCAGGTTAAATTATACGGTAATTATTGTAATTGGCACACAGAATTATCTTTACCTTCTGCTGAGATAAAAATGTTATCTTATCTCAGACAAACTATAATTACAGCTTGGGATCAGACCCTAGTTCCTTATCGGGGAGTTGTCCATTTAAACTGTCCGTTTCGTGAACCTTTATCTCCTATTTCTGCTCAGGAAAATGAAAGTTTATTCTCTAAAATAAATATTGATAATTTTTTTAATAATATTTATCAGGGAAACAAAGAATTATTGTTGACATATTTTGTAAGTGATTACTTACATTACTGGTTATCTAAACCTAAAGGAATTATTATTGCTGGTACTTTTAATACTGATAATTCTTATTTATACTGCAAGCAAGTCTTCTCATTATCCACCTTATTAAACTATCCAGTTTTAACAGAAGCCTTATCTATTCTTAGAAATAATGCTCAAGGTTCCCCCAACATTATTAATACTTATGATATTATTCTTCGTAATAGTCAACTAGCTGATGAATTAGTGCCTGATATTGTTATTCAAGTTGGAGAATTTCCCACCAGTAAAAAATTAAGAGCATGGTTAGAAAATAGTCAAGTGGAACGTTTTATTATTGATAATCGCCCTGACAATCTTGATCCTCTTCACAATAATACTCATTATATTCGCGGACATATTCATGACTTAGAGATATATTGTGATGAAAGATATATACCCGATAAACCAGATTTATCCTATCTAAAGAAGTGGAAAAAAACAAACAGAATAATCAATAAAAATATCAGAGCTAATTTTGATCAAATCAAGGAATTATCAGAAGCAAAACTCTCTTATATTCTATCCAAAACTTTACCAGAAGAAACTACTATTTTTATTGCCAATAGTATGCCAGTACGTTATGCTGAATTTTTCTGGATGCCTAATAAACGTGAATTAATACCCTATTTTAATCGAGGTGCAAACGGAATTGAAGGAACATTATCTACTGCTTTAGGAATCGCTTACAAAGGAAAAAGTAGTGTGTTAGTCACAGGAGATTTAGCACTTTTGCATGATACTAATGGTTGGTTAATTAGCAAATATTTTCAAGGGCATTTAACCATCATTTTAATTAATAATAATGGGGGAGGAATTTTTGAAATGTTACCTATTGCTAAAGAAGAATCTTTTTTTGAAGACTATTTTGCAACCCCCCAAAATATCGATTTTTCTCAATTGTGTGCAACTTATAATATTGAACATATTTTGATCAAAAATTGGACACAACTAAAACGATTATTAAAGACTTTACCCTCAACAGGAATTCGTGTGTTAGAATTACAGACCGACCGAAAAAAAGATGCTATTTGGCTACAAAATAATCTGGAACAATTATCCATAATTGATGAAATATAGCACTTCTCATACTTGTGAGGTACAGAGTTTTCTAGTTTTAGGAGTTCGGAGTTTGGAGTTCGGAGTTCGGAGTTCGGAGTTTGGAGTTTGGAGGCGCGATATTAGGTGTACCTCATGAGTCCGAGAAACGCTATATAGCTTCTTTTTGCCGCACAAACAGTAACATAGGTATCCTGACTGTAACAAGCTTTGAGCTTGTTCTACAATTAATTATGATTTATACTTTTCCCCAAGCAAATTCAGTTGATTTCTCACAGATTCGTCTAGAAATTCGTACCATTCAAGCTAAATTAGTCGAATGGAGACGTTATCTACATCAACGTCCAGAATTAGGCTTTCAAGAAGAACTTACTGCCGATTTCATCCATCAAACCTTAACAAAAATAGGCATTCCCCATGAAAAAGGTATTGCTAAAACCGGCATTGTGGCAACTATTGAAAGTCCCTATCCCGGCCCTGTCTTAGCCATTCGCGCCGATATAGACGCTTTACCTATCTATGAAGAAAATGATGTCCCCTATCGTTCCCTCCACGAAGGAACAATGCACGCTTGTGGACACGATGGCCATACTACCATTGCTTTAGGAACCGCTTATCATTTGTGGCAACATCGTCAAGACTTCAAAGGAACGGTGAAAATTATTTTTCAGCCGGCGGAAGAAAGTCCGGGCGGGGCAAAACCCATGATAGAAGCAGGAGTGTTAAAAAATCCTGATGTAGATGCTATTATTGGGCTACATTTGTGGAATAATCTACCCCTGGGAACCGTAGGTGTTCGTAGCGGTCCATTAATGGCTGCTGTAGAGTGTTTTCGTCTCAATCTTTTCGGAAAAGGTGGCCATGGGGCAATGCCTCATCAAACCGTTGATTCTGTGGTGGTTAGCGCACAGATTATTAATGCTTTACAGTCTATTGTGTCTCGTAATGTTAACCCTATTGATTCAGCAGTTGTAACTGTGGGAGAATTACACGCAGGGACAGCTTTAAATGTTATTGCTGATACGGCTAGAATGAGTGGGACAGTACGTTATTTTAATCCTGAGTTTGACGGCTATTTTGCCCAGAGAATTGACGATATTGTTAAAGGTATTTGTCAAGGTTATGGGGCAGAATATGAGTTAGATTATTGGCGGTTATATCCCCCTGTGATTAATAATGAAAACATGGCTGCTTTAGTTAAGTCGGTGGCTGTAGAAGTAATAGAAACTCCTGTGGGTATTGCTCCTGAATGTCAAACAATGGGAGGAGAAGATATGTCTTTCTTTTTAGAAGAAGTGCCGGGGTGTTATTTCTTTTTGGGTTCGGCCAATGCTGAGAAAGGCTTAAATTATCCCCACCATCATCCTCGTTTTGATTTTGATGAAACTGTGTTACCGTTAGGGGTAGAAATGTTTATCCGTTGTGTAGAAAAATTTTGTAATTAAAGTCTATGAAAGTTAAAACAATAATTGCCAAGGTTTTATTATTAGGGGTTGGTTTAGTTCCCAGTCAACTCCTTGCTCAAACAAGTTTACCTTTGTCTGAAAATTTAATTAACTTTAATTCTTCTCAAGGGGAAATCTTCTTAGTAGAAAGTCAAGCGCGTCAAGATTATATTCCGCTAAGTCTTCAGTTTGAAACTCAAGATAATTTAGCTTTTTGTGGTGTTGCTAGTATCGTTATGGTGTTGAATGCTTTGTCTATTCCGGCACCAACAGCAACAGAATGGGTGAGATATAATCGCTTTACTCAAGACAATTTTTTTGATAACCCAAACACAGAAAATGTGATTAGCAAAGAAACTGTTTCTCGACAAGGAATGACTTTACAAGAGTTAGGGGGTTTATTAGAAAGTTATCCCCTTGATGTAGAAGTTTATCACGGAGGAGAGGTAAGTTTAGAGGAGTTTCGTCAACGAATTGTTGATAATTTACAACAAGAAAATAATTTTGTTTTAGTTAACTATTTAAGGTCTAGTATTGGACAACAAAGAGGAGGTCATATTTCCCCTATTGCTGCTTATCATGAAGAAAGCGATCGCTTTTTAATTTTAGACGTTTCTCGTTATAAATATCCTCCAGTTTGGGTGAAAGCAGAAGAACTTTGGAATGCTACTAATACTATTGATTCTACTTCGGAAAAAACCAGAGGATTTGTATTAATTAGTTCTCAATAATCTCTCAATAACTAATAACTGATAAATGATAAATGATAACTGTTTACTGTTCACTGCTTTCGCTTAAAATATCTGAAATAACAGGAGAGAGATTTTTTCCTAATTGTCCACTACGGATTAATTCAGCATAAGTATCAGCTTCAATGTCTAATAATCTGTCTCTTAGTAGCTGCATAGCGATAGACTTTAGTTGGGGATATTCTGTTTGAAATTTAGCAATTTTTTCTTCTATGGATTGTAATTCACCTTTGACTAATTCTTGTTCATAGCGATAAAATTCTGAGTCAATACTAGGAGATTCATCTAACGTTTGAAAATAATCAAGGACTCTTCCAATAGCAGTTTTTCTGGCTAATAATTCCGAATATTCTTGGCGTAAAGGTTGATCTCCTACTAAGTTTAATTTTTTCAGTACCAATTGTGTAGTTAACCCTTGAATTAATAAGGTAAATAAAACTACACCGAACACTGTATCAATAATATCTTGTCTTCCAGTTAAAGAAACTGGTACACTTAAAGCCAAGGCAATAGAAACAGAACCCCTTAATCCACCCCACCAAAGTACAGTTTGTTCCGATAAACTGATATCAACCTTTGTGAAAACATTACTCAAATTTGCCAGTGCAAAAATAGCAATTAAACGAGTAATTAAAACAGCAATAATAGCGATGGTAATAATCCCTAAATTATCACTTAAACTACTAAACTTTATTTGATCACCAATCAATAAAAAGACAATAGAATTAACAAAAAATGCCAAGAAATCCCAAAACTCAGACACTAATAATCTCGTTCTAGGATTCATACCAATACGAGAACCAAAATTACCTAAAATAATCCCTACTGTTACCACAGAAATTACCCCAGAACCTCCTAATTCTTCCGTAATTAAATAAGTTCCATAAGCAGAAACTAAAGTTAAAGATTGTTCAACCAAAGGGAGATCAAACCGTTGGGTTAAATAAGAAATACCAAAGCCAACTAAACAACCCACACCAATACCAATTCCCACAAACTTTAAAAAACTAACCACTGTATCCGTCACCGAAAAAACTTCCGTTCCTAAAGGTATTCCCACCAATAATAAGAAAGCTACAACCGCAACTCCATCATTAAATAAACTCTCTCCCTCCATCAAAACAGTTAACTTTTTACTTGCCCCTAACTCTCGAAATAAAGCCACCACAGAAACAGGATCAGTAGCAGATAAACTCGCCCCTACTAATAAAGCAATAGGTAAAGTTAAATCAGTCAATTGACTTAACGCCAAAGCAATACCAACCACAGAAATAATAACACCTATTACCGCAAATAAAACCACAGGAATCCAATTTTCTTTCAGCGATCGCCAACGAATATTCCAAGCAGCTTCAAACAATAAAGGAGGTAAAAAAATCTCCAAAATTAACTCAGGAGAAAGATTAACCAAACGAACATCAATAAATGCTAATCCTAAACCAACAATTACTAATAAAAGTGTATAAGGAATTTGTCGAAACCAAGCAAAAACACGAGAGACTGTGGCCACACTCAAAGAAACCGATAAAACCACCAAAAATTGTTCTAAATTTTGCTTAATGGCCACATCAGCAGCACTAGCTTCTAAACTCATAGGATACTCCTCATTATTGATAGATAAGAAACAGGAGTTCAACGAAAAGAAATTTATGAATAATTAGCAACAAGTCTGAAGTTTCAAACCCCGATGATTTTTTTCACAAAATAACAATTCTGAACTCCGAACTCCGAACTCAGGTAAAAAAGATTGCTATATTAAGGACGGAAACTATATTATCTGTCCACAGTTGTGAAGATGTCTCAGTCAGTGTCTACTTGGGGAGATACACCCCTAACCAACCCACCAACCCCACAACAACTTTATCAGATGCAAAGCCATCTCGATTTAGTTTTGTTGGCCAGCGAATGCTTAATACCCATAGATGCAGATATAATGCTACAAGCTGCCCTCGACTTAGACATCAGCACTACTTTAGTAGAAAAAACACAACTGTGGTCAAACCGAGACGCAACAGAAACAGATCATTCCTTAGAAAGCTTCACCCTGGAACAACTTCGATCGCTAATTTTGATAATTTGCTATATTAACCAACAATATCAAGAATTGATTCGTCGTGCTGTCACCCTCCTAGAACAAATGACAGCACAAAACCAAGATCCTGCGCAAACCACTTTATTAGGCAACTATTTAGAAAAATTTAGTTACTTTTATGCCAATTATGCCAAAAAAACCGAGGAAATTAACCTATCATCGGAACAACAAGTACAATTAGCGTCAAAACTATTAATTGATTTATTATTCTACAGTGGAGACAATGGTTACGATCGCTTGTGGTTAGCTTTACTCGATTATCAATCTTGATTTAAACCAGAACTTGCTTAAATTAATTGTTTATAAATAATGTTATTTAATAATACCCCATTACAAACCTATACCCCTCCAACCTGTACCCTAAAATTATGGGATAAACGCCCTCTATTATCCCGTTGGGGAGAATTAGTTGCCTTAAATCATATCGAATTTGAACTACAATTTGATGATCCTCGACTCCTAGAAGAAGATCAAGTCACAGTAAAAGGCGATCGCTTGCAACTAGAATTATTACGCAACGTTGTTCAAGCTTATGTGAAAAATTTTCTGCATCAAACCTCCTGTCATGGCAAAAAGCCAACAGAAACAGAATTATCTCCGAATAAATCTAACCATCTTCCTTCCCTATCCTTTCAAAGCTTACTCACCCATCATCTGTCCTTAGGATCATTAGCCTCCCAAGCCTCCCATGAATCAGTTACCTTAAGTGTTTCTCAACTGTTTGACTTGCTAAATGCTCTCGAAGCCTACCATAACACCATTGTCACATTAGCCGACCCCAAAACCACCCCTTTAAAGAAAAGTTTAGGAGTTTGGATTGCAACAGGTACCGTAGCAGTCTTAGCCATTTTAATTCCCACAGTGGGGGTAAGGTGGTTTAGACAAGTAACCTCAACGGATACCGGTGAAGAAGATACCACAGAAACAACAGAAAACCCCCTCTCCTTTCTAGATGTCTTACCCCCCGTACCACCACCCCCAAAAACACCCCTTCCTGACCCTTCCTTAGCCCCCACCTTGGCTACTCGTGACCCCTTACCACCCCCTGGACAAATTGACGAAGGAAATCCCCCACCCCGTAACCCTAATGTTGCCATTCAAGCCCCTAGTTTACGGGTACTGCCGCCACCACCAGTGGCACCTCCTGCACCTCCCAAACCCAATACCACGCCTTCTAATAACTCAGTAACCGTTGAACAGATTCCAGCACATCTTCTGCCCAACGGACAACCCCCTATTGTTATGCCCAGTTTACCCCCAGAAACGGCCCAACAACTGATTCAAAACCCAACTTTACCCACACCCCCAACCTTACAAGCAAAGGTTCCTCGTCAAGAAACAAACACTCCACTGTCTTTATCATCAACCAGAGAGCAAAATCAACTGACCATTCCCGATGAGTTATTATCTCCAGAATCTATAGTTACCCCAAAACCTCCCCCAGAAACCACCCTTCTCGATGCCATTCCTCAAGTTACTCAAGTACGCGAATATTTTAAGGAACGCTGGGAACCTCCTCAAAATTTACAACAAACATTAGAATATCGTTTAATTGTTCAAGAAGACGGTTCTCTCAAGCAAACTATCCCTTTAGGTCGTTCTGCTGCTATTTATCTTTCTCAAATTCCTTTTCCTACCCCTGGATCTGATTTTGTCTCTCCCCTGGCAACTCCCAATAGTCAAACTATTCGCTTAGTTTTAATTCCTAATGGCAGGGTTAAAACGCTTTTGGAGTAGATTTCAGTGATGGGGAGTGTGGACAAAATATTGATATTTTCCTCATCTACTCCCTCAAATAATTGTTTAACGGCTATCCCTACTTTTTGCAACAGAACCTTCTTACATGAGTGTTTTTAGGTAACGTTTAAATATCAAAGTTAGACCTAATGAACCAAGGGTAAGAATAGCAAAATTTGAGCTAGGTTCAGGAATTGAAGGTTGAATTGATACTTGTTGTTGTAAAGGACTAAAAAAGTCATCCAGTTCCTCTGGAGTATCAAGAATAACTAGATTGTCATTTACCAAAATAGTTGCAGAAGTTACCTCAATTTGAAAATCTATTTCATCATCATCAATAATATTGTCTGTGCCTTGAAAAGTAACTTCCGATAAATCAAATGTTGTATTAAGGGGAACAACACCACCAATAGGATCTGTATAACTAAACTCTGTTTCAAAAATGGGAGGCGTACTTGGGGTCATTATTTCTGTGACTGTTGTAAAAGGATGACCTAGCACCCCTCCTGATTCTTCAGAACTTATAAAGAGTAGTTCAGCATTATTGACTAATACTCCATAATTAATAGCTATTATACTGGTGTCCATTGAATTTAACTTAATGGTAAAAGTAATTTCTTCTTCTTGTTCTAAAACTAGATCATTGACTACATTACTATCTAAGGAGTTTCCATTAGCAACAACAAATATTGAAGCAGCATCTGTTGGTTTAATTAAAGTAAGATTACTGATGAAGATTAAGGTAGTAATTAGATATTTTTGATAATGTTTCATGATTGATGAATGTGTTGGCTTTATTTTCATCATTTTAACGACAGCAAGGTATCAGATAAATTGCCCTCAAGCTAACACAAACCTCTACTTGAAATCAACCTACTGGACTGTTTCCGCTAAAGAGCGTACATTAGCCTAGGATGGGTTAGACGGCTATAATTGACGCTATCATAAGAAGACATAGAGTCCGTCGTAACCCACCATTTTTGTTCAAACAATCTACTACTTGTTCTCTGGTTGAAATTTTGTGGGAAATGCTACTAAAAAATTTCAGTAAAGTACCAATTTTCTGAGATTTATAATCTCTTGGGTTGAAGATAATACAGAGGTATTGCCTCCGCATTTTTCGTTTTAGTGGAATCGGTTGACTAATCTCTATGGATTCAATTAAGATAATCTAATATATAAGATTAACTCATAATTTATGGGTCTTTTAAATTAATAAAAAGTGATTGATAAAGAAACTTTAAACTTATTAGAATGGCCTCGGCTTTGCCAACAGTTAGCAACCTTTGCTGCTACGAAAATGGGAGCCATAGCAGCCCGTAATTTACCTATACCGACCAGTTTAGAAGAAAGTAAAGAACTATTAGCCCAAACTAAAGAAATTTATGGTTTAGAGCAAAATTTAGAGATAAAATGGACGTTTGAAGGCATAACAGATGTGGGAGACTCCCTAAAACGAGCTACCCTAAAAGGTGTTCTTTCGGGAAAGGAACTGCTAAATATTGCCACGACTTTAGCAGGAATGCGACGTTTAAGACGTATTATCGATGATTGTGAAGAATTACCCGTTTTAAAGGAATTAGTAGCCGATATTCGTACCTATCCCGAACTAGAAAAATCCATCCATCACTGTATAGACGAAGCCGGAAAAGTAACAGATCGCGCCAGTCCCAAACTAGGACAAATTCGTCATAATTTAAAAGAAGTTAGGGATCGGATCTACCAGAAACTGCAAAATATTATGCAGCAAAAAGGAGGCTCGATCCAAGAACCTGTAATTACTCAACGGGGCGATCGCTTTGTAATTCCCGTCAAAGCAGGGCAAAAAGAACAAATTCCAGGCATTATTCACGATACTTCTGGCACAGGGGGGACTTTTTACATTGAACCTAACTCTGTCGTGCAGATGGGCAATAAACGCCGTCAATATTTACGACAAGAAGAGAGAGAAGAAGAAGCTATTTTTCGGCAGTTGACAGAAAAAGTGGCCGAGGTGGCCGAAGACTTAGAATATTTACTAGCGATCGCGACTGTTTTAGACTTAGCCACCGCTAGGGCCCGTTATAGTTTCTGGTTGGGAGGAAACGCCCCCAGGTTTATCGAAAATAAAGAAACCATCACCCTCAGAAGGTTACACCATCCCTTATTAGTCTGGCAGCAAAAACACGAACAAGGATCACCAGTTATTCCCATTAACGTACAGATTAACCCAGATATCCGAGTTATTGCCATCACTGGACCCAACACCGGAGGGAAAACCGTCACCCTGAAAACCGTTGGTTTAGCTGCTTTAATGGCTAAAGTTGGTTTATTTGTCCCGGCCAAAGAACCAGTGGAACTGCCTTGGTTTGGAAAAATATTAGCGGATATTGGGGATGAACAGTCCATAGAACAAAATTTATCCACTTTTTCCGGTCATATTCGTCGTATTGTTCGTATTTTAGAAGCATTAGATCAGGGAACAGTTACCAGTGAACAGTTACCAGTTACCAGTGAACAGGAAGCAGTGTTATCTGAAACTCCCCCCACTCCCCACACCTCCCACACCCCCCACACTCCCCACACTCCCAGTCCCCCCGTCTCCCAGTCCCCCCGTCCCCCCGTCTCCCACACTCCCCACACCTCCCACACTCCCAGTCCCCCCCTCTCCCAGTCTCCCCGTCCCCCCGTCCCCCCATCTCCCAGTCTCATCCTTCTTGACGAAGTAGGTGCCGGCACAGATCCGGCAGAGGGTAGCGCATTGGCGATCGCTTTATTACACCATTTGGCTGATAACGCACAGTTAACCATTGCCACCACCCATTACGGAGAATTAAAAGCCCTCAAATACGAAGATTCGCGCTTTGAGAACGCTTCGGTGGAATTTGATGATCGAAGTCTTTCCCCCACTTATCGGCTATTGTGGGGCATTCCAGGGCGGTCTAATGCCCTAAGTATTGCTCAACGTCTGGGGTTAGATATTGATATTATTGATGAGGCCAAAACTCGCATTGGGGGACTGTCTCAAGATGTTAATGATGTCATTGCCGGTTTAGAAGCGCAGCGTAGACAGCAGGAAGAAAAGGCCCAAGAAGCACAGAAGTTATTACAACAAACTGAGAAGTTTTATACCGAAGTTACGGAAAAAGCTACTGCTTTGCAAGAGAGGGAAAAAGATTTAAAACGCTATCAGGAACTAGAAGTACAAAAAGCGATCGCTTCTGCTAAACAAGAGATTGCTCAAGTGATTCGTAACTTACAGAAAGGTGATAAAACAAGCCAAAATGCTCAAAAAGCAACGGATGCTATATCTAATATTAGTCAACGTCAGTTACCCAAAAAAGTTAAACCCAAGGTGAGTTATCAACCCAAAGTTGGAGAAAAAATTCGCCTCTCTAACTTAGGACAAACTGCCGAAGTATTAGCGGTTTCTAGTGAAGATGAAGAGGTAATGGTACGGTTTGGTTTGATGAAAATGACTGTTTCTTTTGGGGATATTGAGTCATTAGATGGTCAAAAGGTAGAAACTAAAGTTAAGGAGAAAAAACAAGCGGTTAAACCCCCACCCCAACCCAGTAAACCCAAAGACGTTCCTGTTATTCGTACTTCTAAAAATACCATTGACATTCGGGGGAGTCGTGTCGCTGAAGCAGAAGCAGACTTAGAAAATGCGATCGCCCAAGCTACGGACTCTGGGGTATTATGGATCATTCATGGCAAAGGAACCGGTAAGTTACGTCAAGGAGTTCATGAGTTTTTGAAACGTCATCCTCAGATTGCTAGGTTTGAGTTAGCAGCACAAAAAGAAGGGGGTTCCGGGGTAACATTAGCTTATTTTAAGTGATATTGACACTCTCCCGAATCCGCTACGCTAAATTCGGGAGATTCTTCTCTCACAGGCTCGAATCAGCGCCAATCAAAGATTGACCCCCATAGAACGCCTCCAGAAGCTTCTTGATGCAGTCACTCATGGGGGAAACCCCCAAGACCGCGCTGCATCGCATTTTCATTCACGGGCTGCCCGACCGCTACTAATCCTCGATTTCTTATTACTTGACTGGCTGCAACATCACGATTTGTTGTGTACCCACAATTAGGGCAATAATGGATTCTATTTGACAGACTCTTTTTGCCTGTTTGGGTATTGCAATTAGGGCATATCTGACTGGTGTAGTCTTTATCTACCTTAAGAAAATAGACATCTCTTTTCCAACAAACATAAGCCAAGATGTTGAAGAATTGACCGAA
>NZ_JASJEB010000040.1 GCF_030064895.1 Crocosphaera sp.
CTCCCAGTCTCCCAGTCTCCCAGTCTCCCAGTCTCCCAGTCTCCCAGTCTCCCAGTCTCCCAGTCTCCCAGTCTCCCAGTCTCCCAGTCTCCCAGTCTCCCAGTCTCCCAGTCTCCCAGTCTCCCCACACTCAAGATACCCATGTCGTAAAAACCGTACTTAGAAGAGGTTGCTTCTTTTGGCAATAGTTTGTTACATTTATTTACATAAGTTAATAAATATTTGCAAAGGAGAAAACTTTTATGTTAACCCTCGTCATTTCCTTATTAGTTGTTGGTTGGGCTGCTGCTGCTGTAATTGGGACACAAGCATATTTTCGTGGTGAGCAGACCAAAACTATCCACGAAAGAAACTGGAATTCTGAGGCATTTGAAACACTAGCCAAGTCTGTTACAGGTAAAGAAATAGATAGCGATCGCGTTCCTGGTTTCGTTGTGGATGCTTAGAAAAAGCTAAAAATAAAATAGATTAAATCAAAATTGACCATCTGACCTTAATCGAAACTTAACGTTTCTAGACAGGTCAGAGTATTTTTTTTTGGGGCGGTATTTTGGTAAACTAGAACAGGAAATTTGTCAAAAGAAACCCAATAATCTACTATTCATAGTAGGCACTGATATAGTAAATCACTTTATAGATCAATTACTAATCTAAGTATTAAGCAGTGGTACTCTAGATTAGACTAATTTAGATCATGCTAAATTTTTGAACCAAAATAATTAACCCCCGCCAATTACAATGATTCTTAGTGATAAACTAACTCGCGATCATTCCAGCCTAAACAATACCGAATCCACCGAGACGACCAATGCTGTAGACAGCTATCAGCGACAGAGCAGTGCCGTCCCGTTTTCCCAAGTGAACGACCCCCCAGAAAACCCTGGAGAAGCCAGTAGGAGAAATGTAATTGTGCCAAATAACATTGCCAGAATCAAAGTCATTGGGGTTGGTGGTGGCGGTTGTAATGCCGTCGATCGCATGATCGAAAGTGACCTAATGGGGGTTGAGTTTTGGACAATGAATACCGATGCTCAAGCTCTCACTCAATCTTCTGCCCCTCATCGCTTACAAATCGGTAGAAAATTAACCAAAGGTTTAGGAGCCGGAGGAAACCCTAATATTGGGAAAGAGGCTGCTGTTGAGTCCCGTGACGAGATCGCCGAATCCCTTGAGGATACAGATTTAGTCTTTATCACCGCCGGTATGGGTGGAGGCACTGGAACCGGTGCTGCTGCCATTGTGGCGGAAATTGCCAAAGAAAAGGGTTGCTTAACCGTTGGGGTGGTTACTCGTCCCTTTACCTTTGAAGGTAGACGACGCATGGTACAAGCGGGTCAAGGTATTAGCGATCTACAAAATAACGTTGACACCTTGATTATTATCCCCAATAACCAATTGTTGCAGGTTATTTCCCCAGAAACTCCCCTAAGAGAAGCTTTCCTCGCTGCTGATAATGTTCTTAGACAAGGTGTACAAGGGATTTCCGATATTATTACGATTCCTGGTTTAGTCAATGTGGATTTTGCCGATGTTCGTGCCGTTATGGCGGATGCAGGATCAGCGTTAATGGGGATAGGTATAGGATCGGGTAAATCTCGTGCCAATGATGCAGCTTCATCCGCCATTTCTTCACCCTTGTTAGAACACTCTATCCAAGGGGCAAAAGGAGTTGTTTTCAATATCACTGGTGGTCATGATCTGAGTTTACACGAGGTCAACACTGCGGCAGAAACCATTTTTGATGTAGTAGATCCAGATGCTAATATCATTTTTGGTGCCGTGATCGACGAACGGGTTCAAGGAGAGGTGATCGTCACAGTGATCGCTACTGGGTTTAGTTCTGAGGGAGAAAATGCCCCCAATAATCAAACTATTTCCACTCCTACTCATAATATAGCCACCCCTAACACTTCCAAAAAAGAAGAAGAAGAAGCACCACCAGCTAAACCAACAGGATTAGATATTCCACCTTTTTTACAAGATCGGCGTTTTCCTCGGGGCTAACCAACAACGTGACAGAAAATCTACTTCAAACAGGGGTCAATAGCTATTAGCCCCTGTTAATTTTAGCAATTTGTAATATTTTGTGATTTATTTTTATATTTATATTATTAGTAAAGTTGGCGTAATTATCTCGTAAAATAACAAAATTTGCAAGTACAACGGATACAGATTTTCTTTAATTGAGTGATTATATTCAAAAATAGAGAGGAGATAACTTGGACACTTATTAAATATTCTGGTTGTTAAAAACCTGAATCTAGATTCCATCTGTATTATTTAACTACACATAAAAAGTCAGGAGTCTTGATCATGGCGAAAATTGGCATTTTTTACGGGAGTACCTCAGGAATCACCGAAGAAGTTGCTACCACCATACGGGAAAAATTAGGGGAGGAGGAATGCGATCTTTATAGTATGGAAGAGGATTTTGACGAATACGATCAACTTCTCGACTATGATTACTTATTATTGGGTTGTTCCACCTGGGGAGCCGGAGACGTACAAAACGATTGGCGTGATCCCCTCTTTGAAATGGAATTGGAAAAACCTGATTTTAGCGGTAAAACCATCGCTTTGTTTGGTGCCGGCGATCAAGTTGATCATGGTACGGAATTTGTCAGCGCATTGGGTAAAATGTATAACCATTTCAAAACCTTGGGAGCTACCCTAGTGGGAGAATTCCCCAACGAAGGTTATACATTTGAATATTCTTCGGCCTTAGTCGATGATAAATTTGTAGGACTTCCCATTGATGAAGTTAATCAAAGCGAAAAAACCGAAGAAAGAATTGACCAATGGGTTGAATCTATACGTCCTATCTTTTTAGATGACTAAAGCTATTCTTTAAGCGAAAATCAAGTAACATAGGGACTAGACCTAATTCTTTCTAGTCTCTTTTTTAACGGTTTCATAATTAATCCCTAACCAGTGCTATTTACAGTCAGTTGTCGCCCCGCTTTTGCTGCTTTATTTGTCACCCTCAACCCAGGAGAAAAAATAACAGTTAAAACCGATTCTATTATCAGTATGGATGGAAAGGTAACAATCAAAACCCAGTTTTGTGGGTTTTGGTTATCTGCTTTATTGAGAAAATGTTTGGGTGGAGCAGACGTTTTTGTGGATTATGTGACCAATGAAACAGAGTATCCCATAACAGTGGTTTTGAGTCAGACAACCATTGGTGATATTGAACGGATTGATTTATCTGAAGGCTCAATTTGTTTACAACCGGGGGTATGTTTAGCTTATACCAAAGGCGTTAAAATCAAAAATTACTGGGCCGGGTTTGGCAGTTGGTTCGCTGGAGAAGGGTTATTAAAAACTAAATTAAAAGGGAAGGGTAGGGTATTTATTGCAGCTTATGGAGGAGTTATCAAACAAACCATTTATCAAGACTTGGTGATGTCTCAAGGGCATTTATTGGCTTATAGTTCTAATACACGGTTAAAATATCACAAGGAAGAAGAAAAAGTTAATCTTACTGTTTCAGCATTGAAATCTAAAAAGGGACGAACTCAAGGTGCTTTGATTTACTATCAATCTCGTAATCTTAAGGGATTAATTAATTATCTTCGTTCTCTGGTTTAGGGTCTGATTTTTTTCTATTTTTTAATTTATTCTTAATCTTTATTTTATAGTTTAATCATTAAGTTGCTCAATCCAGATAAAATCAATTATCATTGTCATTGGAATTATTCTTCATGTATATTGTTCTGATGACTTCTTTTGCAACTGATATTATTTTCAAAGAAAAACTTAACCAAGAAATAAACATAGAAATTGATCACATTCATTTATATGTAAAGGATACAGTTTACTGGAAAAAGTGGTTTATTAATGTCATGGGGTTTTACTCTATTGCTGGTGGAAGTGATGAGCATACCAATACCGAAATTGTCAAAACTGGAAGCCAGAAAAACCCGATTATTTTTGTTATTTCTTCTCCCTTATCTTGCCAAAGTCCAGTTGCTAAATACTTAGAAGTTCATCCTCCTGGTATTGCTGATGTAGCTTTGAGAGTGAATAATTTAGAAAAAATAGTGGCAAATTATAATCTTTTTGAAAACGGTATTAAAGCAATAATACAAGAAAAGAAATATAGTCAAGGTTATTTGAAGTGGAGTGAAATTTATTCTGCAAATGGATTAACTCATACTCTTTTTGAAAGAAGAGGTTTTACGCCAATCTTACCGAGAAAATGGCTAAAAAAACGACAAAATAATGGAGTTGATAAAAATTATTTTCTAGAATTAGATCATCTAGTGTTAAATGTCCCAAAAGGAGAGATGGCATCAACTATCAAATGGTACGAGAAAGTTTTAGAATTTGAGAAAAAACAATTCTTTAAAATAGAAACACCACAATCAGGATTATCTTCTCAAGTAATGTTTCATCCCGTAAGTAATATACAATTGCCCATCAATGAACCCATATCTAAGAATTCTCAAATTCAAGAATTCTTAGATGTTAATAACGGTTCCGGTATTCAACATATTGCCCTAAGAACTAATAAAATTGCTGAGGTTACTCAACAATTACGTCAAAATGGTTTGACTTTTTTAAATGTTCCCAATACTTACTATGAAAAATTGGCTAAAATAAACTTAAACTTAAAGTTTGAACCTGAAGAATGGCAGAAAATTGTTCAAGAAAATATCTTACTAGATGAAGAAGAAATAAACGAAAAAGAATCATGGAACAATAGTCATCCTTTACTCCTACAAATATTTACCAAACCGATATTTGAGCAACCCACTTTCTTTTTTGAAATTATTGAAAGAAGACAACAAGCAAAAGGTTTTGGAGAGGGTAATTTTCGGGCATTATTTGAAGCTATTGAAAGGGAACAAAAAAAACGAGGAACCCTAATTTAAACCCTATGGTTAACGGTGAGGTCTTAAAAAATATGAAAACATTCTCTTTGAGATAATTTGTTATCCTAAAATTAGATAATAGTATTTGTTTCTAGTAATAGAATGCCAACCACAACCACTAAAATTACTCCAGTTACCACCAACCTTAACTCCTTATTCGTTTCTCCAACTCAAGTGATTCAAGGGGAGGGAATTATTTCCCAACTAGGAGAAGGTATCTCTCGTTTAGGTAAGCGTCCTTTAGTGGTGGGAGGTAAGCAAACACTTGAGCTAATTTCATACCATTTAAAGCCAATTTTTAAACAATTTAAACTAACGGCGGCGTTTGATACCTATGCCCCCGATTGTTCGGAAACTTCCCTAAAAAACCTGAGCGAAGCAAGCCAAAATCATCAAGCTGACTTGATTATTGGTGTTGGTGGGGGAAAAGCCTTAGATACAGCTAAATTATTGGCTCATCAGCAACAATTACCAATTGTTACTATTCCTACCTCTGGGGCAACTTGCGCAGCTTGGACAGCCCTTTCTAACGTCTATTCTAATCAAGGGGTGTTTCAATACGACGTGCCATTATCCCGTTGTCCTGACTTATTGATCTTAGACTATAATTTGATTAAAGAAGCCCCAAAACGCACTTTAGTTGCTGGTATTGGAGATGCGATCGCGAAATGGTACGAAGCGTCTGTTAGTAGTGGCCACTCTAAAGCTACTCTTACCATTGCTGCGGTACAACAAGCGAGGGTATTAAGGGATATTCTCTTACAAAAATCTAATGCTGCTTTGGATAGGATAGGAGGAGAAGACTGGCGAGAAGTGGTCAACGCTACCGTCCTATTAGCTGGAGTCATTGGCGGTTTAGGAGGGGCAAATTGTCGCACTGTAGCTGCCCATGCTGTCCATAATGGCTTAACCCATATTCCGGCTGCACACCATGCCTTACACGGGGAAAAAGTGGCTTATGGGATATTAGTTCAATTGCGTTTAGAAGAGATGATACAAGGTAATAAATTAGCGGCTACATCTCGACAACAATTGTTAAAATTCTATGAAGAAATTGGCTTACCCAGAAGTTTAGAAGACTTGGGTTTGTCTAGAGTAACTTTAGAAGAATTACGTCAGGCCGCCATAGTAACTTGTCATCCTAATTCCGATATTCATCGTTTACCTTTTAAGGTGTCCCCAGAACAATTATTATCAGCGATGGTATCAACTTTAGTTGCAAATTAAGAAGATTTTATGGGTGTATTAGTCTAGGGTAATACACCTTAAAATTGGTTTATTGGTTTAGGTAAAAAAAGCATTAAAGTTGGGTTAGACGGCTAAAATTTAGGTTGTTACAGGAATATAGGAATATAAGAATCAGTCGCAACCCACCATTGTAGCTGAAATAGTTCACTACAATTATCATAAACAATCTTTAGGAATAGAATTTGCTCTTAGTTTAGGTAAAAAAAGATGAAATGGGAAGAAGTTTGTCAACATAAACAGTTACAAGATTTACCATTTAAGATTGAATTGAATAAATGGGGACAAATTATAATGAGTCCAGTAAAGATTAAACATTCTTTTTATCAAGGAAGAATTCAACGTTTATTAGAATCTTTATTGAATAGAGGTGAAGTAATGCCAGAATGCGCCATTAATACTTCTGATGGGGTTAAAGTTGCTGATGTAGTCTGGTGTTCAGGGGAAAGATTTGATATTATTCAAGATGAAGTATCAGCTTCTATTGCACCAGAAATTTGTATAGAAGTTAAATCGGTTGGCAATAGTGTGGATGAATTACAATTTAAAAAAGATTTGTATTTAGAAGCGCAAGCTTTGGAAGTATGGTTATGTAATGAACAAGGAAAAATTAAATTTTATAATCAACAAGGGGAGTTAAATAAATCTTTATTATTTTCTGACTTTCCAAAAGAAATTAAGCGGTAATTTTAGAAAAAACTAGAGTAAAAGAAGGAATTAACAACATTACTTGGAAAATATTATTATGTTTAGTATAACTAAAATGTGATTTTAAATAATTGAAGGGTTTGATTAATAATTACATACTTAAGTTAACATTTTTAAACACAGAGTCTTTTATTTATATCTGAGTAACTATAATTAAGAAGTAACCTTAAAAGCTAAAATTCCTCCCATGACTGAATCGATTAAACTTCGATTTACATTTGCTGTTGATGCTCCAGACTTAGATGAGGAAGAACAACAAAGTATCGCAACCAAATTATTACGTCAATTAAAGAAACTTGATGAAGTAGAAAATGTTACTAAAGCTGAAGATATTAATCCAGAAAAAGGACATCGAGGACTTGATACTCTACTTAATATTATCAAAGCAGAGGTTTCCTTAGAAAATATAAAAAACGTCTTTACTATTTTACGCGATCGCTTGGATAATTCGGTAACACTTACTCTTGAATTAGAAAATGGTCGCATAGAATATAAAGGAAAAAGTAATCAATTACCTGAAGCACAAGCATTTATTACAGCAATTTTAGATAGAATGCAATGATTTAAAAATGACTAATAATCCCCCAAAAAAAGTTGCTTTATTAATTGGTATTAGCCAATATCAAGGAGATTTACCATCTCTTCCTGCTGTTACTAATGATATTGAAAATATGAAGCAAGTTCTTGAAGATAAAAATTTGGGTTGGTTTGATCAAGTGAAAGCTTTACTGAACCCAGATTTAGAGACTATTCAAATAGAAATTGGTAAATTATTTAGCAATTGTCAAAGACAAGATTTAGCCCTCTTATTTTTTGCAGGACATGGACTTTTAGATGATAATGACAGTCTCTATTTAGCAACTTCTAGTAGTAATCGTAAGGACTTTGAATTTAATTCTATTCGTGCTAGTTTTATTCATGATATTTTGAATAAAAGTAGATGTAAACGAAAAATAATTATTTTCGATTGTTGTTATAGTGGTGCATTTGCTCAAAATTGGCAATCAAGGGGACATGATACTCTCAATTTACAAAAGCAGTTTGGTGGAGAAGGACAAGCAGTTTTAACCTCTTCTAGTTCAGCACAAAAGTCTTTTGAAAAAGAAGGTTCAGGGATTTATACTCGTTATTTAATTGAGGGTTTAAACGGTGCTGCTGATCGTAATAATGATGGAAAAATTACTATTCAAGAACTTCATGATTATGCTAAAGAGAAAGTAGAAGAAGCGACTCAATCAAAAATGAAGCCAGAAATTTATTTGTTTAAAGATGGCTCAAAAATTATTTTAAGTAGAGCCGCACAAAATATTTTAGAAGTAGAATATCGTCAATTGGTTGAAGAATCTGTTGATAATGGTCAGCTTTCAGATATTGCTCTTGAGAATCTAAAATTCAAACAACAAGAGTTAAAGTTAACCGATGAACAAGCTGAGGAAATTAAAAGTCAAGTTTGTGAATTTTATACAGAAAATTTAGAGAACTTACAGCGTTATCGGGAAGCATTACAACAGCAAACCCTTCCTTTAACACAGAAAACTTGTGGAATTTTAAAATATTATAAAAGTCATGTTTTAAGTCTTTCTGAAAAAGAAGCAAAAGTAATTGAAAAGGAAATTTTACCAAATAAAGAGTTTCGTAAATTACAAGGTGGAGGATTTTTAAAGTATTTAGTTATCAGGGTTAAAAATATCTTAAATTTTCCTAAAACTCATTTTTATTTACGCAGGCTAATTGCTTTTTTAGATTTTATTGCTTCAATGGTTATAATTGGATGCTGTATTTTCTATCTACTAAGGCGTTGGGATTATATTGATGGTCTAGAAATAATTACGATTTTACTGGGAATCATAAGTTCACTAATCCTTATTTATTCAGCATCTTTCATCTGGAAAAATACAAGTTTAGATAATCTCAGGAATCTTATTGCTTCAAGATATATAATTAGGAGAAGAATTATTGCTATTTTACACATTCTTATTGGTATATCAGGGTTTATTGTTGGTATTATTCTATCAATACCATATATTGATAGAACACTAGGAGTCATACTATTTTGGTTAGCTGAGTTAGGATTACTTTGGATTTATGTAGGCATATCTTTATGGAAATACTGAAGGTCAATTTTTATTGAGCAAACCCCAACTAAAATACCAGCGATCGCTCTTTTCTAAACAGAAATAGAAACGACCGCTGGTAAAAAATTACCCTTTCAGGTTATTCTTAGAATAAGCCTAAAGTTAAAGACTCATCAATGGGGAAAGTAGCACCGGCACCTAACCATAAGGTAACTACGGTTCCAAAGAGGAACACAGCAGTTGCAACGGGACGACGGAAAGGGTTTTGGAATTTGTTAACACCTTCGATGAAAGGAACTAACATTAAACCAATAGGAATAGCACCTTGACAAGCAATTCCTAGTAATTTGTTGGGAAGAACCCGTAAAATTTGGAAAACGGGGTATAAATACCATTCAGGTAAGATTTCCAGGGGAGTTGCGAAAGGATCGGCAGGTTCTCCAACTAAAGCGGGATCAAGTACCGCTAAACCCACTAACAAACCAATGGTTCCGAAGATAACTACGGGGAACACATAGAGTAAGTCGTTGGGCCAAGCAGGTTCACCGTAGTAGTTGTGTCCCATTCCTTGGGCTAACTTGGCGCGCAATTTAGGATCGCTTAGATCTGGCTTTTTTTCAATTGCCATTTATTGATTTCTCCTTATTCACGTATTAGGATCAGCAGGATTTTCATCGAAAATTTTCGGTCTGAAAATCCGTCCTATTTGGACAGCTTTAGAATCCCCTAACGGGGGCGAGTTTTGAAACACCCATAAGGCCGAGACTCGCAAACTCGTATAGATGTCCCTTCCCACAACACAACTAAGATGTCCTGTCTAACAGCACCCAACCAATTGGGTTTACAGATAGTCCGAACTAGGGAGGTATTCGGAAGTGTGTACCAAGCTGTGTCTCAATGTTGTATTCACCTCTTGCGTCACCTAGATTGGTCTAGGCAATCCCTGCACTTTCAGGGCCGGGTTGGTGAATGATTACCCTTAGTTATTCTCAGATACGGTTTACAAGGGACCAGAAATACCTTGTTTACGAATCATTAAGAAGTGGGCTAACATGAATACTGCAATTAACCAGGGGAAAACGAATGTATGGAGACTGTAGAAACGGGTTAAGGTTGCTTGTCCAACACTTTGGCCACCTCTGAGCAGTTCAACCATTTGATCTCCCACAACGGGAATAGCAGCAGGAACACCGGATACGATTTTAACCGCCCAGTAACCTACTTGGTCCCAAGGTAAAGAGTATCCTGTTACTCCAAAAGAAACGGTAATAACCGCTAAGATAACTCCTGTCATCCAGGTTAACTCACGAGGCTTTTTGAAGCCACCTGTTAGATAAACACGGAAGACATGGAGGATCATCATTAATACCATCATACTGGCTGACCAACGATGGATAGAACGAATCAACCAACCGAAGTTTACTTCGTTCATAATGTATTGAACAGAAGCAAAAGCATCGGTAACTGTTGGTTTGTAGTAGAAGGTCATGGCAAACCCAGTGGCAAACTGAACAATAAAGCACACTAGGGTAATTCCACCAAGACAGTAGAAGATATTAACGTGGGGGGGAACGTATTTACTGGTGATGTCGTCGGAAATAGCTTGAATTTCTAGACGATCATTAAACCATTTGTAAACGGGTGAATCTGTAACTTGTTTAGAAAACATTTAAGCTGTAATCCGCTATCGACTTAAGGATGGATAATTGGATGGTATGGATAGTTTACTATGCCGTTGCCTCTTTTACATCTTTCCACTGGGGTCAAGATTAGAATTGGCATTGTACCTCATTACAAAATTTAACACAATCTCTCTCTGAGTTCAAAGGGAAGTCTGGTATGACTGGGAGTGTGAGGAGTGTGTGGAGTATGGGGAGTGTGGGGAGATGTAAAATGGATAATTATTTCTCAATTCTGACAATTACTATGCAACAGTTACTTCAAGGGGTTAATGTATTTTTGGTGGGTATGATGGGGACGGGTAAAACAACGGTGGGCAAAAAGTTAGCGCAGCGTTTAGATTATCGTTTTTTTGATAGTGATGTGTTAATTGAAAAAGTAACTGGGCAGAGTATTAATGATATTTTTGCTAGTCAAGGAGAAGAGACATTTCGGCAGCTTGAAACTGAGGTTCTTTCTGAGTTAGCAGCTTGTACTAAAAGTGTCATTTCTACGGGAGGTGGTAGCGTTTTGAAACCCAAAAATTGGAGTTATTTACATCATGGTTTAATTGTTTGGTTGGATGTTTCTATTCCTCTTTTGACCAAACGTTTGGCGAAGGATACTACTCGTCCCCTATTACAAAAAACGGATTTAAGTTTGAAGTTAGAATCTTTATTAGAAGAACGTCGCTCTTTATATGCTCAAAGTGATTTACAAATTATTATTGATAGATATCAAACTGCTGATGATACGGTAGAGCAAATTTTAGAATTAATCCCCACTGTTATTAAAACTAAGTTAGAAAGTTCTCAGGAATTTAACTAATATTAACAATATGTTTCCGTAAATTCAGCGATGCCTATCCTGATAGTGAAAGATTACGATCTAAGTGAATACTTATTGAAGGATAGGCAAATTTTATGAAGTCATTTTTAACAACAGGGATAATTATTGTTTCTTCTTTACTTGGGGCAACATTAATTATCAGTAATGTCAATGCTTCTCCTGGTTGCTATGGTATTGATCAAGGGGGAAATACTCTGGATTTATCTGGGTTATGTTCTCCTGCCTCTAATTCTAATTCTGTTCCTTCTACTCCTGTTAATTCTAATGTTAATCCCGAAGAAAAAACAGATTTAAACAATAATAATACTCCTGAAGAATCAGCTAGGGAAGAAACAGAAAAAGATATCCAGTCTTGTTTTAGTAGTGCTGCTTGTACGCAAATGATAGGAGGCAGCAGTGAGGCAGATAAAACCCCCCATCAAATACGGATTGATCAGGTTTTAAATGGAGGTAGAATTAACCGAAATTAAGCGTTTAAAATTCAACTTCATCGGCAAAACTTTGACGAGGTTGAAAGTGAAATGCACCAGCAACTGATCCCCAAACTAATTCATCTGTAATCGGATCATAGCCCCGATCTAAACTAATTAATTTTTGCTCATCTACTTCAAAACTATTATCTAAATAAGTTTCTTTCCCTTTACGAATTACTAGGCAATTTTTACCGGGTTTAATTACTCCTTTAAAACTGCTTCCAGTCCAATCGATAAACATATCACACCCCTGCATTAATTCGAGATCATCAGGGGTGATTTTTTTTAATTTTTCTGGATTACGGGACGCGCCTAAAAAGGCTTCTTTTTCTTTAAGTTTATAATTTTCTAATTCTATTCTTCCTTCAACAATTTTTAGTCTTAATACCCGTACCCGATAGGGTTGATTCAAGGCATAATCATAAGCTTGTTCTAAGAATAAACTAGGTTCGGGAAAATTAGCGATGGGTAAAGGGCGAATACAAACCCGAATATGAGCATAAAAAGGCGGATTTTCAAAGGCTTGTTCTTGATTACTAAAATCAGCGCACATCCAACGGGCAAAGGCTTTTATATCGGTTGCATGAGCCATAATACTTGTTACATTTAAAACGAGAAAAATTTGACACGTTCTCTATTCTATCTTGAATGTTGGACAAATATCAAATTTAGAATTAAACTCTACTCATTTTAACTTACATTTACTCAATGAAAATCTGAAAGATTCTTTTTTATGAGAACTTATTTTTCTTCAATTTTTCTTTCTGCATCATGCACAATATTCCTTAAGTTATCAAGGGTATTACTATTAACATTTTGCCATAATCCTCTTTGATTTGCTTCTAATAATCTTTCGGCCATATCTCGCAAAGCCCAAGGATTTTTTTCTTGAATAAATTGTTGTACTTTTTCCTCAAATAAGTAAGCTTCTGCTACTCCTTGATACATAAAATCTTCTACACAGTTTGCTGTGGCATCATAAGCAAATAAATAATCTACTGTTGCTGACATTTCAAAAGCCCCTTTATAACCATGTCTCATTACACCTTTTATCCATTTTGGGTTAATTACCCTGGAACGATATACCCGAGAAATTTCTTCTTTTAATCGTCTAACTTTAGGATTAGCAGCAATAGAATTATCTCCAAAGTAAGTTTCAGGATTTTTGCCTGTTAATGCCCTCACAGAAGCAGTTAAGCCTCCTTGAAACTGATAATAATCATCGGAATCTAAAAGATCGTGTTCTCGATTATCTTGATTATGTAAGACAACTTGTAACTGTTTTAAACGTCTCTCAAATACTTCAGGAACTCCATGACCAACTCCATTTTGATCATAAGCATAACAACTCCAATTAATATAAGCTTTGGCTAAATCTTGCTCATTTTGCCAATTTTGTGCCTCAATTAATCCCTGTAAACCAGCACCATAAGCACCTGGTTTTGAGCCAAAAATTCGATAAACTGACTTCAGTTTTGCTTGTTCTTTTGTTAACCCTTGTTGCTGCCAAAATTCCTCTTCTTCTTCTACCTTTGCAGCAAGGGGATTAATACTTTTTGATTCTTGGAGGCTTGACACATCTTTAATCACTTTGTACAATAGCTGTAGTAAGTTGGGGAAGCTGTCTCTAAAAAATCCTGATACCCGTACCGTTACATCTATACGGGGTCGCCCTAATACCGATGGTTTAAGGATTTCATAATCTACCACACGACGGGATAAACCATCCCAGATCGGTTGTACTCCTAATAAAGCTAACACCTGGGCAATGTCATCACCTCCTGTGCGCATAGTAGAAGTACCCCAGATGGAAATAGCGAGGGTTTGGGGGTATTCTCCGTTATCTTGAGTATAACGCTCAATGAGGACTTCTGCTGCTTTTCTACCCACATCCCAAGCAGTTTGGGTGGGGATAGCGCGGATATCCACAGAATAGAAGTTGCGTCCGGTGGGGAGAACTTCTGGTCTCCCTCTAGTGGGTGCGCCGGATGCACCACTAGGGACATATTTTCCGTTTAAACCTCTTAATAAGTTGGTGATTTCTTGGTGGGTTTCATAGAGTTTCGGAAGTAAAAAAGTTTTGCTCCAGTTTAGTTCTTTTTGGGTACAAGTAAAATTATTAATATTGTCAATATTATTAGTATTAACTAGATTTTTAACTAAGGTTTGAGCATAGGTTTCTAAGACTTCGATGACATCACCAATAATTCGGCATTTTTTGAATTTAGGATCAATCTCTTCGGGTATTATTTTAGATAAATTTGAACAAGAAAATGGCTCTTCTAAGTTAGCAGTTAAAGGATCAATGTCTAAGTTAAAATCTTTTGCTATTGCTGTAATTAAACCCATTCTATTCAAACTAGGGTGACGACTAATAGAGATAATTAAATCTCTTAACTGTGTTCCTTGGGGACAAGTTCCTAGTATATGTAAACCGTCTCTTATTTGCGCTTCTTTCAGTTCACATAAATAACCATCAGCGAGTGTTAGAAATTGAGCTAAACTATCATCATTTAGACTATTTATTCCTAAGTCTTGATTGAGATTAGTTTCTGACACTAAATTTTTGATGCGATCGCTGATTATTTTGAGTCGTTTGGGATCTAAGGTTTGTGCTTCGTAATATTCATCTATTAATGTTTCTAACTGTTCTAAATTTCCGTATAATTCTGCACGGGTTAAAGGTGGTGTTAAATGGTCTAAAATAACTGCATGAGAACGACGTTTTGCTTGGGAACCTTCTCCGGGATCGTTAACAATAAAAGGATAAAAATTAGGAATAGTTTCTAAAGTTATTTCTGGATAACAATTTGATGATAAAGCTAAGCTTTTACCAGGTAACCATTCTAAGTTACCATGTTTCCCAACATGGATAATAGCATCTGCTTGAAAATGATGTTTTAACCAATAGTAATAAGCTAAATAATTGGGGGTGGGTTCTAAGTCCGGTGCATGGTAGTTTAAACTAGGATCAAAATCATAACCTCGGGATGGTTGAATACCAATAAAAATATTGTCTAATTGAATACCAGGAATAGGATAAGACGTAACATTATTAACTTCGGGAATATCACTCCAACGCTGTGTAATTTGTTGTTGAGTTTCTAGGGGTAGGGTTTTAAAATATTGTTCGTATTCTGTACAAGAAATAGATTGATTAATGGTACGTAATTCTTTACTTTCGGGATCATTGGTGATACCTTGGGTTAACTTTTGGATAAGTTCATCTCCTGTTTCTGGTATATTTTCAATATTGTATCCTTCTTGTTGTAATGCTTGTAAAATCTTGATGCAACTTGCAGGAGTATCTAAACCTACACCATTGGCTATTCTTCCATCTTTATTGGGATAGTTTGCTAAAATTAAAGCAATTTTTTTTTCATTAATTGGCGTATTTTTAAGCTTAATAAAATTAGCAGTTAACTCGCTAACAAAATTAATTCTATCCTCTACAGGTTCATAAACAATAACATCAGTTTCTAACTTTTCATTCCAGGTTGCTACTGATTTAAAAGAAACAGCACGAGTGATTATTTTACCATCAACTTCGGGGAGAGCAATGTTCATGGCAACATCTCTAGGATTTAATCCTTGAAAACTATTTTTCCACTGTTCTTTTGTGCCACTACTAAAGATAACTTGTAAGATAGGAATGTCTAAAGTTTGCCATAAATCACTGCAAGAATGATCGTCTATTTTTCCTAAAGAGAAACTGGTTGTATTCAAAATTAAATGGATAGGATTATCTGTTAAAGATTGGTAGTAATCAATCAATTTATTTTGAATATCAAGATCACGTAAAGAAGAGATAAAAATAGGAAGAGGATTAATTTTTTTATTTAATAAACTTTCACATAAAGCATCAATCGGTTGTAAATTTCCGGCTAAATAATGGGAACGATAAAAGAGAATAACAACATTAGGAAAATTAGTTTTATTTTTAAACTCCGTCGTTAACGAGGGAGTCTTATGTATACCAAAGTTAGGGACAAGATTAGGACTATGAGGATTATAATTAGTTTGCCAACAAAGATCAGAAATAAATTTTAAACCATTTAGCCAATTTTCTTGACCACCTTGGGTTAAATAAAGCCATAATTTATGACTGTGAGAAAAATTAACGGTGGAATGACTCATTAAAGTTTCATCTATATGATCATCCCCAGGTAAAATGAAGAGAGTAATGTTATTTAATTCAGCAATTTCTTTAATAACTTCTAACCCATAAGGCCAATAAGACTGACCTCCCAATAACCTTATAATAATTACATGAGCCTGGGATAATACCTCCTCTGCATAAGTATCAATACTCAATTGTTGTTGTAATTGGAGAATATTTGTAGCACGTATTGCAGGAAAATTAGCAGGGAGAAAAGGCAAACAAGCAGCTAAACTTTGAATATCCGTATCTGCTGCGCTTAAAAATACCATAGGTGCTTGATTTTGTTCGATAAAGATAACTCCCTCTTGCTCAGCATTCCAACCTCCAGGGGTAGCTGCTATACGGTGCATTACAACTCCTTAATATTTAAAGAAAATCAACTTTCAGTATAGGATAGGAAAACGGAGAGATTCTATTGAAGGATTATGTCTCTTTTCCTCTAGCCTTGTCCAATGTGATGAATCCTGTTTCAAAATCTATTTTACGTCGAACTTTACCTGTAAGTATATTCGAGAAACTTTGTTCTCTTTGGCGAGAGCTAATGGAGATAGAAGGTTCTTCAGCAGTATTAGTTAACGATTCCATAATATCTTCAGAAATAAAAAATATTGCTGAGATTTTAGGGGCAAAAAAATTCTATTTGCTGCTATCGTCCCAATTATGTGCGTTATTGCAAGGCACACTCAATGCTTCATCCTTATCCTATCAGGTTATCATTACTTGCGATCCCCAAGCGATCTCCGAGTTTACCCAGAAGTTACAGCAGCACCTTGATAATAGCTCTCCTTGGCGCAAAAGATTGATTCCCTATATAGAACCTCATTTACCCGAAGTAAACTCCCTACAAACCCATTTTAACGGTCGCTTATGGAACATTTTAGTACCTGAATTCTCGGAAAATTCAGAAGTGATGTACGAGGGACTAAGAACTTGTGAACCAGTGGAAGAAGCATTGCGTCAACAAGTTGCTCAAGAAAGATTATTAAATCAATTAATTGGTCAAATTCATCAAAGTTTAGAATTATCGGTTATTTTAGAAACAGCCGTTAGAGAATTACGCATTTTTTTGCAGGTTGATCGTTTAGTTATCTATGAATTTAATAAACAAAATATCTCAAATCATGAGTCAGAAAATTTAGAAATAAATAGGGGTTTAGTAACCTACGAATCACTGGTTTCTGAGAGTATTCCTTCCTTATTAAAGATTTTGGCAGAAGATGTTTGTTTTGCTAATACACCTGAATATCAACATAAGTATCGTCAAGGGGAAATTGTTGCTATTGACGATGTACAAATACAGTATTCAGCTTCCTTATGTTTAAGCCAATTTTTGGAAAAATATTGGGTATTATCTAAATTAATTGCTCCTATTGTTGTTGATGGTAAATTATGGGGATTATTAATTGCTCATCAATGTTTCAAAAAACGACAATGGTTAGAGAGTGAAAAAGCATTTTTAGGCCAGATAGGAGAGCATTTAGCCGTTGCTATTTATCAAGCACAATTATATGCTCAAGTTCAAGAACAAAAAAATACCTTTGAACAGCGAGTTATTGAAAGAACCCAAGCACTTCGAGATACATTAATTGCTTCTCAAGCAGCGAATCATTCTAAAAGCGAATTTTTGGGGAATATGAGTCATGAATTACGCACTCCTTTAACTTGTATTATTGGTTTATCGGGAACCTTATTACATTGGTCACAAGAGGGCTTAAATTTGCCTATAGATAAGCAAAAAAAATATTTAAAAACCATCCAAAATAGTGGTAATAATTTATTAGATATGATCAATGAAATTCTAGAATATTCTAACTTACAATCAGGGAAATATGTGTTGGCAGTTCAAGAATTCTCGTTGCAAAAAGTAGCTAATAATATTATTCAAAAAGTTAATAGTGAAGCAAAACTTCGTAGTATTAAATTAGAACTTGATCTCCAGATTGAGGATCAACAAGATAATTTTTTTGCTGACCCAGAAAGGGTTCAACAAATACTATATCACTTATTGAATAATGCTTTAAAATTCACCTCGACAAATGGAACAGTTACTTTAAGAATTTGGCGAGAAAATAATCAATTTTGTTTGCAAGTGGAAGATACAGGAATTGGTATAAAAGAAGAACAAATTCCTCTATTGTTCGAGTCTTTTCAACAATTAGAAAACTCTCGTAGACGTATCTATGGTGGCACAGGTTTAGGGTTAGCATTAACTAAACAATTAGTAGAACTGCATGGGGGAACAATCGAAGTAGAATCTATTGTAAATCAGGGTTCTACCTTTACTGTTAGAATTCCTAATCAACCTCAAAATAAAAAAAAATCAAGTAAGAATTCAGACAAAAATCAAGCATTATTTACAAAAAATAAAACTATAGTCTTAGTACAAAGTAATGAAGAAATAGCTACTTTAATCGGTGAATTATTAACAGCTGCAAACTATCACTTTATTTGGTTAATGGATGGATCAAAAGTAATAAAAAAAATTGAACTACTTGAACCATCAGTAATTATATTAGATCAAGATATATCAGAGGTGATAAAAATTAATAAATCCTTAAAAGAATTACCAGAAACTAAAGACATAAAAGTGTTAGTATTAAGAGATAACATTACTTCCAAAGAATGGACGGAAATTTCTAAAATTGGCATAGATGACTATTTAATTAAACCAATCCAACCGAATCTTTTATTAAAGCGCGTTAATGCTTTAATTTTCAACAATAATGAATCAGAAATTAAGTAAAAATTTATCAGTTAGCACTTACCAGTTATCAGTTACCAGTTAAAGAATTAAATTTTCTATTATGATTATTCCAAAATCTAGCTTAATTGTTTCTTGTCAAGCACCGGTTGATTCTCCATTATTTGAACCAAAAATTATTGCTGCTATTGCCAAAGCTTCCATTAATCAAGGGGCAAAAGGAATTAGAATTAATACCCCCCATCATGTTAAACAAGTCAGAAAAGAATTACCAAATATTCCTATTATTGGACTGTGGAAACAAGATTATTCAGGGTATGATATTTATATAACACCCTGTTATCAAGAGGCAGAGGCGATCGCAGAAGCAGGGGCAGATATTATTGCCATCGATGGCACCTTAAGAAAACGTCCCCAAGGAGAAAAATTAGCCGATTTAATCAACAATATTCACCAAAAATCAGGAAAATTAGTAATGGCTGATGTTGATACAATAGAAAGTGCCATAGCCTCAGCTAACGCAGGGGCAGATTTTGTGGGAACTACCCTTTATGGGTATACCAGAGAAACCGAAAAGTTTAACCCTCCAGGGTTTTCCTTATTAGAAGAAATGAGACAAAGATTAAACGTTCCGATTATTGCAGAAGGGGGAATTTCTACTCCTGAAGAGGCAAAAAAAGCTCTAGATTATGGTGCTTATTCTGTTGTTGTCGGAACTGCTATTACAGGAATTGATTTAAAAGTAAAAGCCTTTCAAACAATGTTTAAATAGATGAAAAATGTATGGATTCTAATCAATTACCCCCCACTTATAGACGCTTTCCTAAAGTTCCTGTAGATCGCCGTGCCTATGCTTTTTTACTCGATTTTGTAACCGTCTGGTTTTTAAGTTCTTTCTTCAAAGGATTAGTTAAAGACCTAGTTTTCTTGGTTGTCTGGCTAATTTTACGGGTCATTATTGTAGAAAAAAATAAAGGTCAAAGTTTAGGAAGTTGGTCTTTTGATATTAAAGTTATTGATCTGAGATTTCTACGAGTTCCCGGTTTAAAAGAATTAACCAAACGAGAAGCAATTTTAGGATTTGCTGCTATGTTAGCAATGGTGGGATTAAATATTAATTTTAAGAATGGTTTATCCATGTTAATATTTATCACTCCCCTAATTATTGATTGTGGGTTGGCCATCGGCGATGAGGAATATAATCAAGCCTTTCATGATAAGGTTAGTAACACCATTGTTATTCAAACAAAACGGGGATTCTCGTTAGATTTGCGCCTCAAAAAACTCTGGAAAATTATCAAAGTAAAAATACAAAGTCGTCAAAAGCAACAACCAAGATATCGAGACGATTATTACTACGATGATGATGATGACTACGATGATCAGTATTGAAGCAATTATCAGCTACCAGTAAAAAGTTATGGATGAGTGATCATTTGAGCAATAGAGAATATCTTAACAACAGCTTGTTGTGTGCTTTAAAATATGACAAGATAAATTAAAAATTTAACCAATTATCACTGTCCAAATCTCTCTTAATTATTTAATCAGTTTTTCTAAATTTTTGTCACCCTGTCAACCTTAGAACATAAATTAGGAAACATAGTTCTTCAAAAAATAGTATAAACGAGACATCTCACTTTTGGCTTGTCTTGTAAAAGAATTGATTCTGGTTTTTTTATAAGGTTGGCCACCCTCTGGAGACCATATCAAGGAACCATTATCCATGCAGGTAGCAACTAAATCAGAGAAACGAGATAAACCTTTCACAAAGTATTTACTACCTGACATAAAGCATAAGTCTTCATCAATATTTTCAGTGGATTTGCAAGCAACTTCTAGTCCTTGAACTTTTAATGTATCTGATAATAGCTGAAATATTTCAAAACTTCGTTCTTTTGCAATATCGCTATAGAAATATTTATTGTTCATTGGATTTGCGCCAAAGTGTAAGGCTGTCACAATGGTTGTATGTTTCAAACTTGGCAGACCTATCAAATCTAAATCGTGATAAATTTTACGAGATTTTCCGTAGAGTGGTCTACCATTTATATCATCCATGACATCTCCTAGTCTCAAGTGTATAACTAAAGAATCGGGTGAGGGCTTCTCATATTTGAGTCGATGATCTCTAACCACACGTTCAAAGGTTTCAAGATCCTTCTCATATCTTTTTTGAGTCAAGTAGCTATATAAAATAGTCTCTCTATATCTAGGATCACAAAGAATAGTTTCTCTATCTTCCTGCCATCTAATTCCTCTGCAAAATACGAGGTCGGTCACTCTATATACTTGATTCATCCGTAAGATTTTTATAGAATCAATTTTATAGTTCATATATACTGCATTTGAAATAAATCAATTTAACCCTACCAGAAACCAGAACTGGAGTCGAGTATTATATTTTTTTCATAAAGTTTTGTAAACTAGAGTGTAACCCACAGACATTGATAGAAACACATGACTACCCTTATGCGCGTGGAACGCACTCTTGTGATCGGCCATATATTATCCATGGCCTTTGGTTTAGCAGGATTATTGTTAGTATTGCCCAATCCCGATTTTATCGCCAGTTTACCCCCTATCGGCAAAACCGCCTTTGCTTGGTCTATGGCTGGCGGTGGCGTAATGTATATGTTATTAGGAATGTCCGCCGTTGCCGTCTATGCTTATCGTACCTTGGGGTTTTGGCATTGGTTAGGCTTTATGTTACCGGCCTTAGGTATCTCCTTGACCAGTGAATTACTGGGAACCAGTACCGGCTTTCCTTTTGGTCACTATCGCTATTTAACAGGGTTAGGTTGCAAAATTGCTGGTTTAGTTCCCTTTACCATCCCCTTATCTTGGTTTTATTTAGGATTTAGTGCTTATTTAATTGCCCGTGCAGGATTAAATAATAAAATTTCTCAGAATTGGTTAAAAATGGTCGCTTCCATCGCCTTGGGGTCTATTTTCTTAACCGCTTGGGATTTCGTTTTAGATCCAGCCATGAGTCAAACCACTATGCCTTTTTGGATTTGGGAACAACCTGGGGCGTTTTTTGGAATGCCTTATCAAAACTTTGCTGGATGGTTCGGTACCGGTGCAGTATTTATGACCGTTGCTACCTTAATTTGGAAAGTGAAACCCTTGAATTTTCCCCAAAGCAACTTAGGACTACCTTTAGCTATCTATGTCAGCAATTTTGCCTTTGCCATGATCATGAGTTTAGCAGCCGGCATCTATATCCCTGTTCTATTAGGGTTAATCGTCGGTTTACTTCCCGTGTTGGTGTTGTACCGTCTAGCTGATAGCCAAACCGAGGCAAATATTCCTGAAAATCTCGTCAAAGTGTCATTTAATAATGGATAATTGACAATGAATCATGGATCATGGAGTTCCTATTTTGTTGAATGATACGGTTATCGCTGTTATTTCTCTGTCTGTGTTAATGTTCCAAGGAACAGCAACCATTATTTTATTGTCCCGTTTGCTCAAAGGGGCGATCCGTCGCCCACCCCTAAAACCTCAATTACCCGACCCTGAAATGTTGGGGAAAGTGAGTGTTGTGGTTCCTACCCTCAACGAAGCAGAACGTATTACACCCTGTTTAGAGGGGTTGGGACAACAAAATTATGAAGTACGAGAAATTATTATTGTTGACAGTCATTCTCAAGATGGAACCCAAGAACTGGTTAAAACGGCCGGACTTAAAGATCCCCGTTTTCGCTTGATCACCGATGATCCTTTGCCTTCGGGATGGGTTGGCCGCCCTTGGGCTTTACATAATGGCTTTTTATATAGTTCTCCTCGTAGTCAATGGGTGTTGGGTATTGATGCTGATACCCAACCTCAACGAGGGTTAGTGGCTAGTTTAGTTAAGGCTGCGGAGGAAGAAGGTTACGATCTGGTTTCCTTGTCTCCTCAGTTTATCCTCAAGGATGCAGGGGAATGGTTGTTACAACCGGCTTTATTGATGACTTTATTGTATCGTTTTGATTCGGCTGGAGTGAGAAACCAAACCCCAGATCGGGTGATGGCTAATGGTCAATGTTTCTTGTCCCGTCGTTCTGTTTTAGAAGCATTGGATGGTTATACTTGTGCTGCTGGTTCTTTTTGTGATGACGTTACTTTAGCCCGTGAAGCTGCGAAAAAGGGCTTTAAGGTGGGATTTTTGGATGGTAAAAACTTAATTCGGGTGAGAATGTACGAAGGTGTCCAAGAAACCTGGAAAGAATGGGGGCGATCGCTGGATCTTAAGGATGCTGCTTCTACTCCTCAAGTTTGGGGTGATTTAGCTTTATTATTATTGACTCAAGCTGCACCTTTATTGTTATTAATTATTTTTGTTAGTTTTTGGTTAGTTGGTTATAATTTTCTGAGTTTGGAATTGGCGATCGCTTTAAATCTTGTTTTAGTTATTATTCGTTTTGCCCTACTATTTGCTGTTTTTCCTTCTTATTACAAAGATCAGTCTTTATGGGTTAAATCATTATTATTTTGGTTGTCTCCTTTCGCTGATCCTTTAGCAGTGTTGAGAATCTTTTTATCTTCTTTACAAAAACCGAAACAATGGCGAGGTAGAAGTTATAGTAATGAGTGACAATTATCAACCTAGATTATTCGGAATTAATCAATCTAATCGAGACTTTAGTAAAAAATCAAGTTGGGGTAAAAATCAATTTAATAGTTCTTTCCCAGCAGCATTAGCTTGTTACATGAGTTGTAAAAATTTACAACCAGTTTATTTAACTCTCGATCATAAATTAACAGTTAATCATGGCAAAATTGATCTATCTTCTCTATTTGGATTAGATTATAATTCACCTAATTTCTTTTTTGCATTTGAAAGAGATTATTTACCCTATCAAGATATTGTAATTGGAAATTTACCAAGAATAGATTTAGTGACTATGGATATCAGTCAAAATAATCTTTGTTTAAGAGGAATAGAAATTAAATTAACTGCTTTACCAGATAATACAACTTGTGAACTGACCGATGATAAATATGGTAGTGAAATTGTCGTTAGACCACCAACAATTGTTTATTTATCAGTTAGTATCGCTAAAGCATATCAACATGATAGACAAGGGTTAAAAGATTATTTGAATCCAATTTGTAATGAAATTAAAGATTGGACATCTCCTAGTTATATTTTACCTGTTATCAATGAACTAATTTCAATAATTGATGTTGTCATCAGTTCTTGTCTTGATAGTCAAATTCCCCTTATCATGGAACCTGTTTGGAAAACGGAAGGAAAATCAGCTAAACTTCATGATAATTGTTTAGATATATTTATGTGGAGTAATTTAGCTTTTACTCGCTTGTTTATAGATGCAGCAAAATCAGAATTAAATTCAGATAAAATAACCCGTCATAAACGCTGTGTTGTTTGGTTAGCAAAAATGTTGTATGACTTTGCTAATAGCAGTAAAATTAATCATACAGCTACTATAGATGAGATATCTTTGAATACAAAAAATGATAAAGCTTTTGCCTTAAGTGGTTCTAGAACTCACAAATATATGAAATCACCAGAGTTAACAAATCCAAGAATTAAACGAGAAGAAATTAATAATATAATTTTAGGAGGTGGAGAAAAGTTATTGAGTCCAGAAAGAAGATTTGATGCAATTATTCTTAACACACCTAATCTATTCGAGTGAAATAGATTTAAAATATATAGAGTATGTGATTAAGTGTTTTATAGATGAAAGTAATTGATTTATTTGCAGGATGTGGTGGACTATCATTAGGGTTTGAAAATGCAGGATATACCATACTTGCTGCTTACGATAACTGGGAAACTGCTGTTAATGTTTATCGGAAAAATTTTAATCATCCCATCTATCAATGGGATCTCAGTCAATATGAATTATATCTAGAAAAATTCAAAAGTCTAAATCCCGATTTAATTATGGGTGGTCCTCCTTGTCAAGATTTTTCTAGTGCAGGAAAACGCGATGAAAACTTAGGAAGAGGAGATTTAACCATTGCTTTTTCTAAAATCGTAACTCAAGTTTTACCTAAAGTTTTTGTATTAGAAAATGTAGCAAGATTTAATAAAACTAATAAGTATATTCAAGCTAAAACTATTTTAAAACAAGCAGGATATGGAATTACAGAAAAAGTTTTAGATGCGAGTTTATGTGGTGTTCCTCAAAAAAGAAAACGTTTTTTTTGGATTGGTATTCATCAAGGAAAAGATCATGAACTTATTCCATATTTAGAAAAGAACTTATCTAAAAAATCAATGACAGTTAGAGACTATTTAGGTAAAAAACTGGGAATAGAGTATTATTATAGACATCCTAGAAGTTATAAAAGACGAGGTATTTTTAGTATTGATGAACCTAGTCCAACCATACGAGGTGTTAATCGACCTATCCCTAAAACCTATCAAAAACACCCTGGTGATGTTGTAGAATTATCGTCAAATGTTCGTCCTTTAACCACTCAAGAAAGAAGTTATATTCAAACATTTCCTAATAACTTTATTTGGGAAGGTTCAAAAACAAATTTAGAGCAAATGATTGGTAATGCCGTTCCTGTTAAACTAGCTGAATATGTAGCTAATGCTATCCTTGATTATTTTTCTACGTCAACTATAATTCAAGTTCAACAGCTAAGTTTACCCATATTCTAAAATTAAAAACTACTAAAATTACCAAAAAGTGAGGTTTTCATGATTCAATCATTACCAAAACTAATAACCTTTGATGAATTTATTGAATGGTTACCAGAAACAAGACGCTATGAATTACACGAAGGAACAATTGTCGAAATGCAACCCACAGGAAAACATGAAGATATTACAGCATTTCTCACCCAAGAATTAACTTTAGAATACACAAGGATGAATTTACCCTATCGTATTCCCCCCAAAGCATTAGTTAAACTAAAAAATAAAGAAACTGGCTATAATCCAGACTTGTTACTAATCGATCGCCAATATCTCCAGTCTGAACCATTATGGGAAAAAAAATCAACTATAATTAATGGAGAATCTATTCCCTTAGTGATTGAAGTTGTTAGCACTAATTGGCGTGATGATTATGGTTATAAGTTGATTGATTATGAAGCTATGGGAATCTGTGAATATTGGATTGTTGATTATTTAGGAATAGGAGGAGTCCGTTTTATTGGACAGCCAAAACAACCTACTCTTTCCATTTATCAGCTTGTGGATGGAGAGTATCAAGTCCAACAGTTTAGAGAAAAAGAACTAATTAATAAATCACTAATTTTTCCTGAATTAAATTTGACTGCTGAACAGATTTTTCAGGCTCAAAAATGAGGATTAACTAAAAAATGACTCAAACACAAACGGAACCCAAACTATACAACTTTGATCAATTCATAAGCTGGTATCCTGAAGATACTCAAGTCCGATACGAACTGCACGATGGATTAATTGTCAAAATGCCCAAACCCAAGGGAAAACACTCAAATTTAACAGGTTCTCTCATTGAACAATTATTAATAATTATTAGGCAAAAAGGCAAAGGTGGTATTTGGACTATTCCTAGAGAATCAATTGTTAAACCCGGAGGAGAAAAATCCGGTTATGAACCAGATATTATCGTTTTAAACCGAGAAAAGCTTGGGGAAGAACCTCGTTGGGAAAGTGAATCTATTATCCAAAATCCTGATTCAGTTAAATTAATCGTCGAAGTTGTTTCTACGAATTGGCGAGACGATTACTACAATAAACTTAGGGATTACGAAGAAATGGGAATTCAAGAATATTGGATTGTAGATTACGCAGCATTGGGGGCAAGAAAATTTATTGGCAACCCAAAGCAACCGACATTTTTTGTTTGTAATTTTGTTGACGGTGAATATCAAATGAATCCATTTACAGGAAATAGTCCCATTGTTTCCCCAACCTTTCCCGAGTTCAACCTATCCCCACAAGAAATTTTTGCTTTGGCCTTGTAGGAAAGCTTCTTTCTAGATATCCTCACCTCAATTACCTAAACTTCCACACCTTACCCCTATTCCTTAAGAAAAACTTTCCCATTCTTTGACCTAAACCCTTAGCACTCGTAGCATAAGAGTGCTAAATTAACATAAGTGGGAAAAAGGCAACCCTGGTCTGAATCATTGCCACAAGTCCCATTAGAAGGCGTTATAGGAGTAACTAGACAAATATGGCAAAAATTGTCTCATTTAGTGACGAATCCAGACGCGCATTAGAACAAGGGGTAAACGCCCTCGCTGATGCCGTTAAAATTACCCTCGGTCCCAAAGGCCGTAACGTATTGTTAGAAAAGAAATTTGGTACACCCCAAATTGTTAACGACGGAATCACCGTTGCTAAAGAAATTGAATTAGAAGATCCCCTCGAAAATACAGGGGCAAGATTAATCCAAGAAATCGCCTCAAAAACCAAAGAAGTGGCTGGAGATGGAACAACCACCGCCACCGTTATTGGTCAAGCTTTAATCAAAGAAGGGCTTAAAAACGTCATTGCCGGGGCTAACCCTGTGGCCTTACGTCGTGGTATGGAAAAAACCATGGCTTATTTGGTCCAAGAAATCGAAAATATTGCTAAACCCGTAGAAGGGGAAGCTATCGCCCAAGTTGCCACCGTTTCTGCTGGTAACGACCAAGAAGTGGGTGACATGATCTCTTTGGCTATGGATAAAGTAACCAAAGACGGCGTTATCACCGTAGAAGAATCTAAGTCTCTTAATACCGAGTTAGAGGTAGTAGAAGGGATGCAGATCGATCGCGGTTATATCTCTCCTTATTTCATCACCGATCAAGAACGGCAACAAGTGGAATTTGAAGATGCTTTGATCTTGATCACCGATAAAAAAATTAGTGCGATCGCTGATTTAGTCCCCATTTTAGAAAATGTTGCCCGCGCTGGTAAACCTCTATTAATCGTCTCTGAAGATATAGAAGGAGAAGCCTTAGCTACTCTGGTAGTAAATAAAGCCAGAGGTGTGTTAAATGTGGCTGCTATTAAAGCCCCTGCTTTCGGACTTAGACGTAAAGCTATCTTACAAGATATTGCCATTCTCACCGGCGGTAGCCTCATCTCAGAAGATGTGGGCTTAAGTTTGGAGGCAGTGGACTTGGATATGTTGGGACAAGCTACCAAAATCAACATTTCCAAGGATAACACCACCATCGTTGCCAACACCGATGACAGGGTAAAAGCAGCAGTAGATAAACGTATTGACCAACTGCGTCGGGAACTGGCTGCTACAGACTCCAGTTACGACACCGAACAACTACAAAAACGCATCGCTAAGTTAGCCGGCGGGGTAGCTGTTATTAAAGTTGGGGCTGCTACTGAAACAGAATTAAAGGATCGTAAACTACGGATCGAAGATGCTCTTAACGCTACTAAGGCAGCCGTAGATGAAGGTATCGTTCCTGGCGGTGGTACTACCCTAATTCACTTAGCTTCTAAGATTGCCGAGTATAAAGATAGCCTCACCAATGCTGAAGAAAAAGTGGCTGCTGATCTCGTGGCTAAGGCATTGGAAGCCCCCTTACGCCAGTTAGCAAACAATGCTGGTTTAGAGGGTTCTGTTATCGTTGAAAAGGTCAGAGAAAGCGACTTTAACATCGGTTACAACGCCATTACCGGTGAAGTTGAAGACATGATTTCTGCCGGTATTATTGACCCTGCTAAGGTGGTTCGTTCTGCTTTACAAAATGCTGCTTCTATTGCTGGTATGGTCTTAACCACGGAAGCTTTAGTGGTTGAAAAACCTGAACCTGAAGCTCCTGCAGCCCCTGATATGGGCGGCATGGGCGGCATGGGCGGCATGGGCGGTATGGGCGGCATGGGCGGCATGGGCGGCATGGGTATGGGCTTCTAAAAGCTTTTATCCTTCGTTCATTCACCATGAAACCTTACAAGAGACGCTATAGTTAGCGTCTCTTTGCATTTTTTTTAGAAAGCTTTTGATACCAAATCCGATTTAGATACCTCCTTTTAAATTTGATAGCTTAAAGCTTCAAAACCCTCCTGCCTCCTGCCCCCTGCCTCCTGCAAAGCTGTCTCCTGCTATACTAATATTTGGCCTCTGCTAAATCCGCATTGAATTTATCACACCATAGTGTTACTTCATCGTATTGATCTGGATCAAAATCGAATGGCAAACGATAAATTTGTTTTCCTTGATCTAAATTTAAACCAGAAAATAAACTGTCTTCACTGAATTCATCATTTCTAGAAAACCCTATTTTTGGATCTGGTGCGCCATCAAATTTAAAATTATCTTGAAGGACTAAATAATGAATTTCTCCTTTTTTAATTATTTGAAATTCTCCACTTACTGTATGACCACCTTGTCCAATAAAGCTACCGGTTTCGATTAATTGTCCTCCCCTCAAAATATCTTCTGCTTTTACTAATGTGGGACTCATTGCAATAGTTAATGCTGACAATAGCCAAATTACTTGTTTCATCATTTTACCCATTAATTGTAAGTTTTTTTCAATCAAACATTTGTTGATTGATTTCATGTTTTTAGTATGTTGGAGTTATCTGAGAATTTCATGACCCAATTGTGAATTAATCCTGAGAATTTGTTAGATTAGAGACGCACTAATACTGCTCGGTTAAGGATTTTGACTTTTCTTTAAAGTAAGTAGAGGAGCAGGGAGAGGCTTTTTCGGGGTTCTCCCCCTGCACCCTGCTCCCCTCTCCCATGCAGTCACCATGAAGCCTCACAATTATGAAAAATACTATATTAAGTATTATTATTTTGAATTTTTAATTGTTTATGGATAAACAAGAGTTATTAAAGATTATTGAGAAAGCTAGGGTTGAAGAGTGGGAAGAACTGGACTTAGCAGGGAATGAGTTGACGGAACTGCCGCCAGAGATTGGTTCTTTAGTTAAGTTGAAACGGTTGATTTTAGGGGAATGGGATTCAAAAAACTATAAATACATAGGTAATAATATCACTTTTTTACCAAAGGAAATCGGACAATTAACTTCTCTTCAACTACTCGATATCAGTGGTAATCAACTAACAGAGATACCAGTAGTAATCGGACAACTAACTTCTCTTCAAAGACTCAAACTCTGTGAAAATAAACTAATAGAGATACCATCAATAATCGGACAATTAACTTCTCTTCAAGAACTCAAACTCAGTGGAAATCAACTAACAGAGATACCAGTAGTAATCGGACAATTAACTTCTCTTCAAGTACTCGACCTCGGTGGAAATCAACTAACAGAGATACCAGTAGAAATCGGACAATTAACTTCTCTTCAACAACTCGATATCTGGGATAATCAACTAACAGAGATACCAGCAGAAATCGGACAATTAACTTCTCTTCAACAACTCGACCTCCGTTTAAATAAACTAACAGAGATACCAGTAGAAATTGCACAATTAACTTCTCTTCAACAACTCTACCTATGGGATAATCAACTAACAGAGATACCAGCAGAAATCGGACAATTAACTTCTCTTCAACAACTCCACCTCGGGTATAATAAAATAACAGAGATACCAGTAGAAATTGCACAATTAACTTCTCTTCAAATACTCGAACTCGGGTATAATAAAATAACAGAGATACCAGCAGAAATCGGACAATTAACTTCTCTTCAAATACTCGAACTTCTTGATAATAAACTAACAGAGATACCAGCAGAAATCGGACAATTAACTTCTCTTCAAATACTCTACCTGTGGGGAAATAAACTAACAGAGATACCAGCAGAAATCGGACAATTAACTTCTCTTCAAAAACTCGACCTCAGTGATAATCCTTTGGAAAAACCACCCATTGAAGTTGCTAACCAAGGAATACGGGCAATTCGCAATTATTTCCGTCAAATAGAAGAAGGAAAAGATACCCTTTTTGAAGCAAAACTGATTATTGTTGGGGAAGGAGGGGTAGGAAAAACAACATTAGCGAGGAGAATTTATAATCCTAAATGTCCCTTACCTGACGAAAAAGAATCTACCCAAGGAATTGATATTCAACAATGGAATTTTTCTATGGAAGAACAAGAGAAAGACTTTCGGGTTAATATTTGGGACTTTGGGGGACAAGAAATTTATCATGCAACGCATCAATTTTTCTTAACCAAACGGTCAGTTTATGCAGTGGTTGCTGATAATCGCCAAGAATCACCCAATTTACCCTATTGGTTAGAAATAGTGGAATTACTCAGCAATAAAAGTCCGGTTTTGTTAATCAAAAATGAGAAAAAAGATCAAAAAGTTCAGATTAACGAAAAAGAATTAAGAGCAAGATTTGAGAATATTAAAGAGTCTTTACCCACGAACTTTGCTGCTGAGAATCGTGGTTTAACCGATATTATTAATAACCTGAAATTTCAATTACAACAATTACCCCATGTAGGAACGACTTTACCAAAAACTTGGATTAATATTCGGAATGAATTAGAAAGACTTTTTAAAGAAGAAGGAAAAAATTACATTCCTTTGAATGAGTATTATAAAATTTGTGAAGAGATGAAAGTAACAGACAGAAATTTTCAGCTAGAAATCAGTCAATTTTTACATGACATTGGGGTAATTCTACATTTTCAAGATGACCCAATATCTCCTTTATATAATACAGTGATTCTTAACCCGGAGTGGGGAACCGATGCAGTGTATAAAGTATTAGACGAAACGACAGTTATTAATCAACTAGGACGATTTAACAATACAGATTTAGGCAATATTTGGAATGAAGCTAAATATGAAACGATGCAACCACAATTATTAGAGTTAATGCTTAAATTTAAGTTGTGTTATGAACTACCCAACGAGAAGAATACTTATATCGCACCTCAATTATTAACCAAAGAACCCCCTGAATATGAATTTAATACCACTAAGAACTTACAATTAAAATATGAATATGAATTTTTGCCAAAAGCAATCATTATCCAGTTTATTGTGGAGATGTCCCGTTTAATTGATGAATCGAACGTTTGGCAAAAAGGAGTCGTCTTAAAAAGAGAATCCAATGGACAGATAACTTATGGGGAAATAGTGGAAAGTTATAACCGAAGAGAAATTAATATTAGATTGGATGGAGATGATATAGCAACCGCCAAGGCGGTTAGGACACTGTGCGAAGCACATCTTCTATGGCATCCCGAAGACACTTGAATTGACTAATTTTTTTACGAATTCGACTCTTTAACCA